>CAMAVD010000151.1 GCA_945861575.1 Akkermansia muciniphila | reverse complement strand
CATCGCCCCGCGCCCTTCCGAAGCGCACCTGGAAGAGCATGTGCGGGATTTGCTCGTAAAGCTGCGCGATTCCTCCTCGGTGCTCGTGAGCATCGTGAGCGGGCGCGGCATCTAACTCCACCCAGTGGAACACCAGCGCCGCTACGGGGTGCCCCTCCAACTGCCGGGCTTTGTCGCTCTCGTAATTGGTATAGAAATGGAAACCTCGGACATCCAGCCCTTTGAGCAGAACAATGCGCGCAGCAGGCGAGCCATCCGAATCCACGGTAGCGAGGGTCATCGCGTTCGGTTCCGGCAGCGCCGCCTCGATTGCCTGCTGCTGCCAGAGCTGGAACTGTGCGACCGCATCGGGCAGAAGATCGGCCCGACGAATACCGGACCGTGAGTAATCCCGGCGAAGATCGGCTAGATTCATAGGTCAATCGAGGAGGACTATTTCTTTTCGGGAACCACTTGAATCGTGGAGTAGACTTTCTTAACGCCCTCAACGTCGAGAGCGATGCGAACCGCTTTGGCGACGATTTGTACCGAGTCCGCTTTTCCAGAGAGCGTCACAACCCCATCGGTGGTATCCACACCGATTTGAAGAGAGGGAAGCTCGCGATCAGCCACAAAGCGGCCTTTGATGATGGCGGTGATCTTGGCGTTGGAGGCGGCATCCGAAAGGGTAGCCCCCGCGTGTTTGGCCTTTTCGCGCACAATGGCCCCGGTGCGGGCCAACTCGTCCTTCATGTCCTCCACGCGCAGAGTCTCGCCCACAGATTTAGCCACGGCGTTGGCCTCGGCCCTTGCCGCTTCCATCGAACTGGGAGAGCGGCGCCCAATGGTGAGATACCAGAAGACCGCAGCGCCAATCAGCACTCCGACAATCATCGCGCATCCATACTTCAGCATGGAATGGAAGATAGAGGTAAACCGGCCCGCTGTCTCCTTTTTCATCGGCGCGAAACGCGTCAGGAGTTCTCCTTGCACATCGGGACCACGCCCCTCACCCTGCTCTGCTGCTGCGCCCCCGCCTACGAACACTCCGACACCCTCCTTACAGAAACCATACCGCATTGCCCCCCCCAAGCATGAAACCCAAACTCATACGGCTCTACATCAAACCCTACTGTGGTTGGTGCCAGGAAGCGCAGGACTGGCTCGACGAACGTGGCATCCGCTACGAGCTATTGGACGTGATCAGCAGCGGCAAAGCACGCCAGGAAATGCGGGAGCTCTCCGGCCAGACCTTGGCACCCGTGATCGACGTGGACGGTGAGATCCTTGCGGACTTTGATACCGACCAACTGGAGACGTTTTGGCTCAGAATCACGTCAGAAATGTCTGGCTAAATCCGAACGGCTGTGTAGTATGTCAAGCGAACCCAAACAATTAGTGTTTTAACGTATGAAAATACACCTTCTCGCCTCTTTGGCGATTTCTAGCTTATTCGTGCCCAGCCTCCACGCCGCGACACTTCTCGTCACAACCACCGACAGTGATAGTCCTCCAGCAGGAACACTCTCGCTGAAGCAAGCACTGCAGCAAGCCCAGGATGGCGACACTGTCGCCTTTCAGATCCCTGGCGATGGACCTCACTATCTCCCGACTCCAGACGGGGGATATCCCATCGTTTTGCGAAGCAATCTGACCATTGACGGCTATACCCAGCCCGGTTCAGCTCCCAACACCAATCCGATTCTTGCAGGCAATAACGCCAAGATTCAGATCGTTCTCGATTCTCGAAACGGAAATCACACCGTGATGGATGGAGAAAGCTTTCCGCAGGATTTCGATGGGGACAGCACAGGCTTTGGCGACGATGAGGCAGGCGTGCTTGGCTTCCACTCGGGCACTGGCCTCAAGATTCGTGGACTGAGCATCGTAGGTCAGGCCAAGGTCGGCACGGGAGCCAATGTTTCCCTGTATGGAATTGCTCTCGCCCACGGGGCTAGCGCGCATATTAGCGGCAATTACATCGGCGTTGGACCCGAAGGCCAGCCCATCTTCCTCGACGACGGCACGACACTCTCGATGCTGAAAGACGGCATCGCAGGGTTCCGTTATCGCGTCCGCGAACCAGGACTGCCTGATGTTCCCATTCTGATCAATGACGTCGTGGTCGGCGTCGCGAAGGACTCCATCGCTCCCCGTGCCGAGTTCAACGTTTTCAGCGCGATCACTACCATCCCAGTGGCGATCGAAGGCAATCGCGCTCGCATTTCAGGCAACTACCTCAATGTCAATGCGGACGGAAAGACTGACTTCATTCCATCGCTCTTGGAGAATCCCCCGGAAGGATTTGAGGGTGCGATCGAGATCGGCCGTGGCGGCAATGGCACGGTCATCGGCGTGGATGGCGACGGCGTCAATGATACCGATGAGCGGAACGTCTTTGGTGGAGTTCTGCCTCCTCCGAAGGGCTACGATCACACCATCGAGTTCTATGGCCAATCCCCCGGATCCGGAATCATCATCGCGGGCAACTATATCGGCCTCGGCGTCAACGGTGTCCGTTTCACAAACGGGGTGCCCGCGTTGAACGCGACCGGCGGTTCAGCCCAGTACCGCTTCGGCTCCGATTTCAACGGAGTCAGCGACGGCCTAGAAGCGAACGTGGTGGCAAACAACTGGCCTGCGGAGTATTTCCCAGCTGAAACCCTGCCATTCGCGCCGAAAGATCAGAACTTCTTCAGCGAGCTCCAGCCCACGGGCACGGTGTCCGCACGCGGGAATGTCATGATCAACAACTACCCCTTCCCGAGCAGCCCTCTCAAAGACGGGGGCACCTTCCTAAAGAAGTACTACACCCGGGTGATCGCCGATGTGGAAGCGGGCGTCAGCCCGACTTTGGAAGTTCCGGCGGCTGAAGCGATCAACCCGCATCTCAAAGGCACGGTTCCCGCCACGACGGCGGACTATGTCTCGGTGGTGCTGGATGTCTACATTGCCGATGCAGAGGGTATCCTCACCGGCCAGACTGCGGCCATCGAAGCGCTTCCGGAAGGTTTCCTTCAGGGTCGCCGCTACTTGGGCTCCTTCGTCGTCGATGGCGCTGCGGACTTGGATCCGAACCCCTCGGCGTTCGAGTTTGATATCACTCGTCTGGGCGGTGGATTGCTGACCGTGACGGCGAACTACTCGAAAGAGGCAGCCGACGTGGTCAGCGCAAGCATGATCACCAGCCCGTTTTCCAATCCCGCTTTCCACGGTGTGACGCCGTTGACCGCGGAGGAATCTGGCCTGGCACGCATCAAGGCGGACCAAATCATCTACAACGACCTGGACGTGGTAAACTTGGACAACTGGGAACCCTACACCAGCGTGCTTGGCAACAGCACCTTCCTCATCGAGGCGGGCACATTCACCGCCGAGGCTGACAACAATCAGCGTTTCGCACTGGCGTTCCAGCCTGCAGCAGGTGGGGCTCATGCGTTGGGCGAGGCGTTCTTCGCTGACGACGGCACGCCGTATCGCAGCAAGATCAACAACAGCCGCCAGAACGGCAATCCCGGCCGCGTCGCCGGCGACAAGCGCCCCGGCGCGGTAAACTTCATTGCTGGCGGCGAGACCTCGGCTCATTTCTTTGAGCCGTTCCAGTCCAACAATCGCTGGGCTGCAGGTCCGCTTCACGCGGACAACGCCCGCTTCGCCACAGTCCAGAGCCATTCACTGGACACAACATCACTGACCCAGACGCGGTTGAGCCTCGCGCAGGACTCGGCAAATGGCCGACTGAGCACGGACACTGTGTTTGCCGCAGACCCCCAGCAGAGCCGCTTCGGTGGAGAGCTCGCCGGCTTGGACAACGGCAATTTCGTCGCCTTGGTTGAAGACAAGACCAAGCTGCGGAATCCCGCAGGTGACGCCACGGTAGTGACGATCTTCGCTCCGGACGGATCGGTGGTGAAAGAGACCTTCCTGGTCGCAAACACCAGCATCTGGTGCAATCTCGCCGCCTACAAGGGCGGGTTCTGTGTCCGAGCGGGCGGCGTGTTGTATTTCTTCGACAACGCCGGCGAGCTGCGTGGCCAGGTCGCCAACTCCCTCACGGGGGGTGCCTTCGACAACGGCCGCGGTGACAACACCCGTATCGCCTCGCACATCAACTCAGACTTCGTCTTCCTGACAGGACCGAGCAGCTCGGCCCCGAAGACGGTCCGATTGGCCGCGTTCGATGCTCGTGACTTCACTGTCGTCGGCCTCACCGACGTAAACGAAGTCGGCATGGCCGGCAACACGATCACAGGCGATCATCGCGCCACCGTGGCCGTAGACGCACTCAACCGGGTCGCCGTCGCCTACGAAAGCCTCGTAGCGGCTGACCGCAAGACCGAAGTCCTCGTGCGCGTGTTCCAGTTCAATGCCGCATCCTCCACGCTCACGCCGCTCACCGCGAGCTTCCACGCGTTTGTGAACTCGATTGGTGGCGATCGCACCACCACCCGCGCAAACATATCCATGACCACCAAGCAGATCCTGGTGGCCGCAAAGGGAGTCATCAACAGTGAGAATGACAAGACCAAGGCCGTGGACACGAAGGCGAAAACCACCTTCTTCACGGTGTTCGGCCATCCCGCTCCCGCTGAGGATCCGACGCCCGCTGTTGGCGGCGGCGAGCGCCCCATCGTCAGCATCGGCAATAGCGCAGGTGTAGGCCCGGTGAAGATCTCCTTCACTGGAACGTTGGAAAGCACCACCTCCATCGCTGCCCCGAACTGGCAGCCGGTCGTCGGCGCCACCAGCCCTTACACCCCGACCGGAAACGGCGTTGGAGTCTTCTATCGCTCCGTCAAGTAGTCCTCGACTTCTTTCACAGGGGATCACCCGCAAGGGTGATCCCCTTTTTTACTGCCTCTTCCCGGATTGTCGGGAGATTTTTCATTGAGTCAGAATGTTCAGCAACCGGCTCTTGGGCATAAATGTAACCGCGAATGGACACGAATAGACGCGAATGCGAAAAAGGCTCCTGGGTTGTGACTTCTGGATCAACGTTCATTCGCGTTCATTGGCGTTCATTCGCGGTTAACCTTCAAATCCCGGCAGTGGGCCGTCGAAAGAGCTCGGAGGAAAACGGCAGTCACCCTTTCAGATTCTCAGGGTTCAACGGCTTGAGATCCTTGGGAATAAACCGCCCATCTTTGCGAATCAGCTCGTCGTCAAACCAGATACTCCCTCCACCACACTCTGGACGCTGGATCATCACCATGTCCCAGTGAACCGCGGAGCGATTGCCGTTATCAGCGATTCCCTCATAAGCCTGCCCGGGCGTGAAGTGGAATGAACCGGCGATTTTCTCATCAAAAAGAATGTCGCACATGGGATTTAGAATGTAGGGATTGAAGCCCAGCGCAAACTCGCCCACGTAACGCGCCCCAGGGTCGGTGTCCAGAATCTCGTTGAGCTTCTTCTGATTGCTGCCCGTGGCGTCCACAATCTTACCTTCACGGAAAGTGAGACGGATGTTTTCGAAACGAGTCCCGGCATAGAGGGTTGGCGCATTGAAATGGATGTGACCGTTCACTGAGTCCTTCACCGGGCAGCTGAACACCTCTCCATCCGGGATATTCCGATCGCCCCCACACATCTTGGCACCAATGCCCTTGATGCTAAAGGTCAGCTGAGTGCCCGGACCCTCAATCCGAACCTGATCCGCGCGCTTCATCCGCCGCTCCAGTGGCACCATGGCCTTGGCCATGCGTCGGTAGTCCATCGTGCAAACCTCGAAAAAAAGAGTCTCAAAAGCCTCAGTGCTCATGCCTGCTCCCTGGGCCATGCTCGGGGTAGGCCAGCGCAGGACAACCCAGCGGGTCTTGTTGACACGGTAATTCAGCACAGGCCGCAACGTCCGTGAGTAGAGGGAGGTGAGCTCTCCCGGAACATCAGAGCTCTCATTCGCGTTCTGACTGCCTCGGATGGCGGCGTAGGCATCCACCTTGCGCATGCGAAACATCTCCACATCGCGGACCTTCGAAGCGTGCTCGAGATTGGTACCGCGCAAAATCTCGCGCGAGACGCGGCTGTGGCGGGTTTCCACCAAAGGATGCGCCCCCGCCGCCCGGGCGGCTCGAATCATTGCTATAGTAAATTCATCCGGGATGTCGGTCGAATCAATGAGCACTGTCTCATTGCGCTTCAAATCCATTGAGTAGTTGACCAACAGGTCGGCCAAACGGAGATATCTTGGGTCCATAGTCTGCCGTCTGTTACCTGATGCAGAGGGCAGATGAAAGAATGAAATCGCTTCAATCGATACCAAGGAACGACGCCTCCGGTTGTCTGGACCGCAAGTAGGATGCTGAGGCGATCCCTTAAACTCCGCAGCCAACTCGGTCCGAACCCGAGTTTGCAGAGCCTCAGCCTCGTTTCTTCGAACGACCCGCAAGAAGGGTCTCTCGGTGCCGCAAAACCGCCTCCCGACGCTCAATCTCCGCGCGCAACAGCTCCTCGGCAGACCATCCGGCGGCCTGCGCGCGAGCAGCGAGATCGAACAAACGACGCCCTACGGCCTGACGATTTGTCACCCCCTTGGCCCCGGTGACCAGCCCAGCCTTGCGGGCCTTCTTGGTCAGCTTCTCAGCCCGCAGCAAGGCGGGCAGATGCCGAGGTATGCCATCCAGCGAGGAGGGGCGCTCGTGAGCCGTGCCACTCTTCTCCGCCCGCTTGATCTTCTCCCACTGCGCCCAAACTGCATCCACGTCCCGGGCCTCGGTATTTCCAAACACGTGCGGATGACGACGGATGAGCTTGTCCACCAGGTTTCGAGCGACTTGCTCAAAAGTGAAGACCTTCCGCTCGCTGGCCATCTGGCAATGAAAGATAACCTGAAGTAGGAGGTCCCCGAGCTCCTCCAACATTTCAGAGTCATCACCCGCCTCGATGGAGTCCATCAACTCATACACCTCCTCCACTGCATGGTAGCGAAGGGACATGTGATCCTGCTCCTGATCCCAGGGACAGCCGGTGGGGGATCGAAGACGAGCCATGACCTGCAACAGATCATCGATGGCTGGTCGAGTCGGGTTACGACGACGGCTTTGTGACCGAGCTTTGGTGGGAGGCATGAAGGTTAGAGAACGATCAGGTGGTCGCGATGAATCACCACAGGATGGGACAACGTTCGCGAGCGCAGGAGATCCGCCTCGTAGCGCACCACTCCGCGAGCAAACTCTCGCCCCTTGAGGGTGCAGACGCTCACAACCTCGCCTTTGTCAAAGTCGCCCTCGCAACGGCGAACCCCCGGAAGGAGAAGGCTGCACGGCTTATCCCGCAGTGCCTTCTCAGCTCCCTCGTCCACACAAATCTTTCCAGCGGTGCGGTTGAAGAATGCGATCCACCGCTGGCGCGCGCCGAGCCGCTTGTCCGCCGCAAGGAACAAAGTGCCCTGGTCCTTTCCAGCTAGAATATCGGGAAGAACTTTCTTGTTGTGGCCGGGCGCGATCACTAGGGGGATTCCCGCACGAACCACGATCCGCGCTGCCTGGATCTTGGTCTTCATCCCTCCCACAGCGGTAGTGCTGGTGGTCCCTCCCGCCAGCCGTTCAATGCCCGGGGTAATAGCGTCGATCACACTGATCCGTCGCGCGTCCGGCAGGCCAAAGCGCTCGATGACTCCGTCCACCGTGGTCAAGATCACCAGAAGATCGACCCCAAGAAGCGTCGCGACCAAGGCGCTCAAACGGTCGTTATCCCCGAACTTCAGCTCGGTGATGGAGACCGCGTCGTTCTCGTTGATAATCGGAACGACACCCCGGGCGAGAAGCTCGTTCAGGGTGGCGCGGGCATTAAAGTGTCGGGTGTGATCGGAGAGATCCTCATGAGTGAGCAGCACCTGAGCTACGGCAAGAGCGTGTCGCTTGAACAGTTTCTCGTAGGTCGACATCAGGCGACTCTGCCCCACAGCCGCGCAGGCCTGCTGAGCGGCCAGCTCACTCGGCCTCGCCTGAAAACCGAGCACCCCCATCCCTGAGCCCACCGCTCCGGAGGTCACCAGGACCACCTCAAGCCCCTGCGTTCTAAGGCTGGCAATCTGGGAGACCAACTGGCGCATCTGGGCCAAGTCGGGCTGCTTCTGTGAATCCGTCAGCACACCTGTGCCCAATTTCACCACCACACGATGAACGTTTTTAAGGTAATCCGCGCGCACAGCCAGTGGATGTATCAAATCCATGGGGGCGGAGTCGAGCTTTGCATGGGCTTCTGAGTCGTCACGATCGATCACGACACGCCGCTGCGGTCCTCCGTGATCCGGGCGACTGAACTCTCTCAAAATCCGGCGGCCGGATTTTGAATTCTAGCTGGCCAAGGGCCTGCTAGGCGGCGCTTTCGCGCAGAAGGAAGAGGCGCTCAATCTCGGCGATCACCCCATTGATGCCATTCTCGTCGACTCCGAACGTTACCGAGATCTCTCGCAGGAGCCGTCGTTCATTGTCGGAAGCGAAGATTGCTTTCACCTGCCCCTGGCAGAGCCCCGCAATCCGCTCGGTGAGCATCAGATTCGCAAGAAGCTTGCGGGATTCCTCCGGCGCGTTTGCTAAGGTGTACTGATGATGAAAAGGGATCGCAGAGGCCAAGGCGGGCGAAAAGCCCCAGAGGCGAGCCAACTCCATACTGACTAGGGCATGGTTGTATCCATAGCACTCCGCCTCGTTGTTCGTGCTGTCGATACCAGTACCGAGGGCGTCTTCGGCCAGATAGGTGTAGTCCACCGCCCAGCGGCTCATGATGGGAATGCCGACGTCGTGAAGAAGTCCGAGAAGGAATGCCGTTGGCTCGGTTCCTGGTGCCAAATGCTGGGCCACCAACTGGTTCATGCGTCCCACGATATCCACATGCGCCCAGTAGCCCGCACAGAGCGGTCCGGTCTCCCCTAGGGCAAGTCGCAGAACAGAGGTGACGACGGCGTGGTAAAACTCGGTCTGCCCAAGTCGTGAATAGGCTTCGTCCACCTTCTTAACCTTGGTCCGGGTCCCGAACCAAGCTGAGTTGGCGACGATCATCAACTTCGCTACGAGCTCAGAATCGGCTTGGACTTGCTGGATAATTTCGTCCAGCGAACCGTCCACCTGGTCCACCTTCGCATTCAAACTAGAGAGGATAGCCGTGCGTGTGAGGATGCCTGAACGCTGAACCAGATCTGCCACTTTCTGTTCGGCCTCTGAGCGATTCACAGTTGAAGATTCATTTTTCATAGCCCTGTCTGGGATATGGGCAGCACACTCCAGAGGCACGCCAGCTGCTCGGATCCAAATACATATCCATAACCCTGGCAGCAGCCGTCGCACTCCAAAGTCAAATCCCTCACCCCAGGAGTCCATCGGCATCCGGCCGGAAAACTGAATGAAAGAGCGACACGGCATCCATGCGCAACAGTTCATCAGCCGGATCTGGTTTCTCCACCCGCTGGATCTTCCCACTCTTGGGATGCCCGTGAAAATACTCCACGGTCTTGTTCAGTCCCAACACGACCAGACGTTCACGAACACTTCATGAGGATAAAGCAGATAATCGATAGCCACCGTGCTAAACCGTGATCGAAACTCCTCGAAAAAATAGTAGTCAGCGATGCAGAGAAAAAGAACGCTCGCTACCGCCAGATCGCAATTCAACCCACTCGCGAACACCCGCAGCCAATCCGCAACCGCCACGGCCCCGGCTTCGTGCCCAAAAGTTGCCGCGAGAAACAACCTCAATCCAGACTGAAGTAGAATCTAGATTGCGATTTGCACCCCCACGAATCCGATGCGGCTGAACAGCAACGGGTGGATGGAAGTAAGCGCCGGCATCGGTGTCAGACGGGACCGACCGGGAATGTGGCGGCCACAATTTTCTTCATGGCCGTGCGAGGAAGTGCACGGAGACAGGGGTTCCCACCGCGATAGACTGTCCGGTCGGTTGGAGGAGGCCGGTCTTACGGTCAATGGAGAAAACACAAACGGTGTCCGAGTCCTGGTTCGCCGCCAAGAGCCAGCGCCCAGAAGGATCAATACCGAACCCTCGAGGTGTTTTTCCTCCCGTCGACTGATGCTGCACCGGGGTCAGGGCACCGTTCCGCGAGTTCACCCGAAAAACCGCGATGCTGTCATGACCGCGGTTGGATCCATAAACGAATCTGCCGGAGGGATGAACGAAAATCTCGGCCGTGCCGCTGTGGCCCTTAAAATCAGGGGGCAGCGTGGATACTGAGGCACGAGGCGTGAACTCACCCCGCGCTGCGTTATAGTTCACCGGCGTGATCGTGGAGTTCATTTCATTGAGGGCGTATCCCCAACGGCCATTCGGGTGAAATGCAAAGTGGCGCGGTCCAGCTGCAGGTGTCCACGAAGCCAGCGGCGCATCATGCGCCAGCAAGGTGCCATTTGCAGAATTAAGGCGATAGACCAGCAGGCGGTCCAGACCTAGGTCGGCCACCACAGCGAACCGGTTTGATGGATCGGGATAAATAGCATGTGCGTGAGGAGCCTCCTGCCGCCCTGGATCCGTTCCTTTGCCTGTGTGCTGTATAAAAGTAGCCATCTCGCCGAGCGTCCCGTCCGGTTGGATTGGGAAAGAAGCCACGCTTCCCCCCGAATAGTTCGCGACGAGGAGGGTTCGACCAGATTGGTCAACGGTCAGATGGCAGGGAGCTCCCCCTCCGGAAGACCGTTGCTGAGTCTGCGTCAGCCTACCGGTCTTGGCATCGATCCTGAAGGCCGTAACCGCTCCGGCAGGCTTTCCCTGGAAATCCGAGACCTCATTGACCGCGAACAGATGCTTCCCCGTGGGATGAAGGGCAAGAAAGGAGGGCTGTAGGGACTCAGCGGCCAGTTCAGCGGGTTTTAGCACCCCTGTCGCCGAATCGAACTCGCTCATATAGATACCACGGCTGCTTTTGCCGGTATAGGTGCCGAAGTAAACGCGCATGGTTCCAGCGGATAGCGGGAGGGAAACAGAGAGAAGGATGCATCCCAAAAGGGATGGACAGCGTAATAGAGAGCGTGAGAAGGCGTAGAACCGCTTCGTGGTCATGGCCAAAGAAGACACCAACTGCCCTCGGAATGGCAAGCCGTGACATCTGTCGGCGGTCTTTGTCGAATTCACAGACAGACAAAACGGTAAGGCGCAGTCCGGCTGTAGTTTAGAAACCAACTTGCCGATGTTAAGGCGAGTAGATAACGAGGAAGAGATTATGGCAGCGCGAGAAAAAACCCGTAAAACGGGAATCAAAGCGGAGGGAAAAACCCTGTTCAAAGCGGTGGCCCAGGCCGCCCGCAAGGCCAGTCCGAAGCCCAGGCTCAAGCCCGGCGAATCCCAGGAGGTTCTCCTGGACGACATCCCGGAAGTTAAGCGCGACCTCGATGCCGTCGCTTCTAAAACCCAGACCACTTTCGTCACCAAGGATCGAGGGGTCTACGATGCTGACACCGCCTTCAAGCTCTACCTCCGAGAGATCGGCCTCGTCAAGCTGCTCACCCCCGCTGAGGAGATCGAACTCGCCGCGCGCATCAAGAAAGGTGACAAGAAAGCCCGCGAGCAAATGATCAAGGCCAATCTGCGCCTGGTGGTGAAGATCGCACACGATTACGAAGGTTTCGGCCTTCCCCTGCTCGACTTAATCAGCGAAGGCAACATCGGTCTGATGAAGGCGGTCGAGCGTTTCGATCCGTCTAAGGGCGGCAAACTCTCCACCTACGGCGCTTGGTGGATCAAGCAGTCGATCAAGCGAGCCCTGGCAAATCAGTCGAAAACCATCAGGCTTCCCGTACACCTGGTGGACAAGATCTCCAAGATGCGTCGGGTGTCCATCAAGCTTCAGGAAGTATTTGGCCGTGAGCCCACCGACGATGAATTGGCTGAGGAGATGGGAATCCCGACTTCCAGGGTGGCCATGATGCGCACTGCGGCCATCCGGCCGGCGTCGCTAGATGCCCCTATCGGTGACGACGATTCCAACACCTATGCTGAGGTGGTCGAAGACGAGAGCGCCGAGACGCCCTACCAGGAGCTGGAGGACAAGACCGTAACGCTCATGTTGCAGGACATGATCAAGACCCTCGACCAACGGGAGTCCACCATCCTGAGCTACCGATTCGGCCTGGACGGCGGCCCAGAGCGCACCCTCGAAGAGGTCGGAGTGAAGTTTGGGGTGACGCGCGAGCGCATCCGCCAGATCCAGAACCTGGCTCTCAACAAGCTACGTCGAATGATCGAGAAGCTTGAAGCCGAGCAAAAGTAGCCGCAGAGTGCGCGCATGACTGTCGCGCCCGTAACAGCAGCTGATCTGCAACACGCCATCCGGAATGTGCCGGATTTCCCGAAGCCTGGCATCCAGTTCAAGGACATAACCCCCTTGCTGGCTGATCCACGGCTGCTCAGCGGGTCTATCGACCTCATGACAGAGGGC
>CAMAVD010000150.1 GCA_945861575.1 Akkermansia muciniphila | reverse complement strand
GCGATGAGCGTGCAGAACGCCGTCCAGTATTTCAAACGGCGCGTGCTCGTCATCATTCCCGGTGACCGCGAGGACATCCTGCTCGCCGCGCCGCCGAGCTAAGTATCGAATAAAACTCTCCAGACCCATCCATTGCCTCTGTCGTAATTACGGGCCGCTCTGGATTGAATTATGTGCTAGAGTCCTCAATGGACCTTGCGACCTGGCAGGGGATCAGCACCAATCTGTTCAAGGCCTCCCAGAACTCCGTCACCAATCAGATTCCGCTCAACCAAAGCAGAACTTTCCTCCGGGCTCGAACCAGCCTCTAAGCGAAGAAGATATTCACTCCCCTCACACAGGCCCGAGCCCGCGTTGCCCAAGCTCTTTGAGGCACCACTCGTACTCTCCCACTAACTGCTCGACCACTGTGCGACGCTTCAGCTCGGCAGGCATAACCTCCCAGGTATAGGTCTCCATCTCCAGATGTGAACACGCCTTGGAATGCCCCTTCAGCCAATCAAGGGTCTGCGTGAGATGGTCCGTCGTGGTAGCGAAAAGCTCGGTCGGTTGACAGTGTAAGGGCACGTGGAAATGGATGCGCCACTCGTCATCCAAGGCCGGCGGGAGATGGTTGTGCAAGGCAAGAGCCTCCGGGAGATCCTTGTATCGAGTGAGCTTGCCATGCACGTCTCTCGCGATGACCTGATGCAGATAGGTGTCGTCGGCAAAACCGTGCAACGCCTGCCTCACTTGAGGCGTCGGCTGAATCCGTAGCGCGGAGCTGAGATGCAGCTTGCTGAGACGGATATGCTCGGTGCGGAGCTTCTCAAGAGAGGTGGTTGCCGATTCAAATTCGACCGCCAGGTGGCAGCAATCGTAGTTCACACCCAGATGCGGCTCGAGACGGAGATCGCCGGGTCGATCCGCCCGCATCCGCTCAAAAAAGGCGACCGTCTCCGGGGTCGTTTCGAGATGACAGAGCGGCTCCGGCTCCAGACCCAGATGGAGATCTCGGCCGGTACGTCGCGACAACTTCTCCAAATGTTCCACACAACGCCACAGATTGGCTCGCGCGGTCGCTTCCTGACGGGGCTCCTTCATGAACTCCTTGAAAGAAACCGGCACCGTGCTGACGCTGCCCGCCACGCCCTCAGGGACGATCTCCGCCAAGATATCGAAGAGCTGCTGGGTGTATTCCAAGCGCTCAGGGGAAGTCCAGTCAGGGGCGTACACCTGCTCCTTTACTCGTGTCCCGTGGAACTGTCCGTAGGGAAATCCATTGATGGTGAAGACATAGCAGTCGTTGCGCTCCAGCCAGCGCTGGAAGTCTGTTCGAACCTTCGCATCGCACAGCTCACGGGCTGATGCCGCCCCTAAACGGAGTCCGATGGCATAAGAACGGTTCGGTGCCACCCGCTCCTTCACGGCGAGGGAATGGCGCTTCAGATTGTCGAAGGTCTGCTCCCAAGTCTCGCCCCTGTGGATATTGGTGCAGTAAGCCAAATGCAGACCGTGTGCTAGCTTCATGTGCGTGAATTGAAACCGAAGCGAGCCAGAAGGAAAAGCAGGAACAGCAAAGGGGAGTCAGAGACCAACTCCACCGCATCATCATCAATCCAGAGTCCACACCGGCTAGGCGGTAGGGTTACACCCCATAGCCCTAACGAGGTCCCCCTGTGCATCTAAGGGATGGCAAACGTTGAGCGTGACGCAGGATAAGACAACCACAGCTGTGTTTAGGCATCGGCATTAGCGGCGGCGGCTTCGGTGAAAACTATTATGAAGTGCGCGAAGGGCATTACCTGCGTGGCGAGAGTTTTGAGGGTCACGGGGGCGGTGGGTCCCTAAAGCTCTACCATCGGATAAACCCGAATCAACGTATTCCGCTCAGCGCGGTCTTGCAGGGAGGTGCACATTACTCGACGTATTCCAGGGCAGATGACACGGATGACGCATTCCAACTTCCTGACAGCCATACCACCCCGTTCACTCGCATAGGCCTGCGTTATGCGGGGAAGGAGCCTATGCTCTATCCAGATCTGGCCATGGAAGTTTCCATTTGGGCCGAGCGCCAGTGGCGGCTGGACAAAAGTAGCTACGGGTATCAAGAAGATCGTCGAGTCCAGTCCACGACTGATCTTTACTGGCTTTACGCTGGTTTGAACTACGCCTGGACCAATACCGGACACCAACTCGCCGTCGGCGTTACCGCCGGTGGATCCCAGAGCGCCGATCGATTGAATGCCTGGCGCCTCGGCGGAGTTCTCCCCTTAGCCTCGGAGTTTCCATTGACCCTGCCAGGATATTACTATCAGGAAATTTCTGCTCGCCGGTTTGCTCACCTAAGCACTACCTACGTTCTGCCCTTGTCCCACGATCACCGATGGCAGCTTCGCTTAAATGCCGCCGCTGCCCATGTCGACCCCATCTCCGGACTTCAGCAGCGATTGCACTGGCACAGCGGCGTTGGCCCCGGGCTCAGCTATACGTCGCGCAGCAAAGTTTGGAGGGTAATCCTGCGCTACGGCTACGCGTTCACGGCCGTGCGTGACAACGGCAAAGGCGCGCAAAGCGTGGGCCTGCTCATGCAACACGACTTTGAACGTCACAAGCCTCAATAGACAACCGTGAGATGAACCGTGTCCTGGAACGGAATCCCAGTTCCAAACGTGTCGGAAAGTTTTCGCTGTTTTCAGCTTGGGTCTAATTCGCTGGTTCTTTCCGGCCCTGTCAAACACCCAAGACTCTTGTGTAGGCCGTGTGTGGCTGCTAACGGAGAAGCCAGTCCACCGCGCTACGGGCATCCAAGCTGTCCTCAAATGTCACGGCCTTCCCATCGCCAGAGCCTTGAAATGCAGCCGAGATAAACGCCCTCGATTCACCGGTTTCGCCTGCGAGCAATAGTTTGCCGGAAGCGGCCGCTGCGAGCATACCGGGCAGGTCACCATACTTTGCGCCGCCTGGAAGAAGGTCCGGATGACGAATGGTCTTCACCTGACCGAATCGAAACCCCTTCGAATCCACCACCGCCCGAGTGACCACCCCATCGCACACAGCCCGTGCTGCCGACACCCAATGCCCAGCACCCTCAATGCCCACCAACTCGATCGATTTGGGCGTCCGCTCATGATGCCGAACAAACGACACCAGGCGCAGGACATCCTGCACGCGAGAGGCGAAAATCGAAGAATTGTATCCCAGGGTGAAGGCGGCCGCTTCCCGATTATTTTTAACGCGAGGGGCTTGGACAGCCGAGACTCCCTCAGGCAGCAAATCGCCCTGAAGAAGCACATCCAAGGTGGCCACGGCGACACCGCCAGCCAGAAGTCGCCCGACCTCCAGTCCTGGCTTAAATGCATCGCCCGCCCCAGGATCGCACAGCCCAGCCTTGCCCTGGGCATGCACCCAAATCACAACCCGTCCGTTCCACTCCTTGGGGTGGTAGAAAACCACTGGCGTGGTTTCCTTCCTCCGAGCCTCACTTAACATCCCCCCCAACACCCAATAGCTACCAGACTCTTGCTTCAGCGTCTGCTCATAAACCACCTCCCCTTCAGCGGGTAGCGAGCGACCTAGGACCGCCTTGATTCCTCCCAGGTACAGCTCGCGAAACCGGACAGGATCCTTCGCGGATTCTGTCAACTGTCGGCGCGCATCGTCGTGCCACCAGCGGAGCAGGCGCCGCTCAAACGCTGCCCCCCCCTCCGGCTGTGGATGGGCGTCATCCCATACCGACATCTCACGCTTAGTAAGCCTCTTGTAGTCCCTCTCAATGCCCGGATCCTCTACGCCAATCTTGAGATGACGATTCATCCAGGCATACATCACGCTGCGACTTGGAGAGTTGTAGTTGTGCCCGAAATGATTGAAGGGTTTGAAAAACACCTGATCCGGCTTGCCGAGAAGCCTGTAGAGCTGCTGCAACTCCGGATAGCCCTTGGTCGCCATGTCACGTGTCCAATCGTCTGCACCGGTCAATCCCAATGGCTTGGGAGCGAACAAGGCTGCGAACTCCACGTTTCCCGTATCCACCCGCAGGCCTGAGGCATTCTCACAGGTGCATCCGCCCTGCATCGCGGTGCTGACCATCACTGCGGGAAAAGCAACGGCAGGCCGTGGATCGATGGCCCCCAGTATGAACGTTTGCGTACCTCCCCCGCTGGCACCCGTAACGCCGATGCGAGCGGGGTCCACCTCAGGAAGCGTCAGGAGAAAATCCAGGGATCGGATGGACTGGAAGGTTTGGAGCCCCATGACACTCTGCGCGTGGGATTCAGCCGCTGGACTGAAGAGCCCCCAGTTTTCCGAAGTGTTCATCTCCGGCCGCTCGCGTGAGAACCCATGAGCGACACCCATGGGTATCTGCAGGCTGTCCGCGTAGCCCAGCATATCGTAATGGAAGACCACGCATCCCATGCGCACCAACTGGACACAGCGCGCCTGAAGGACGCTACGCCCCCCTTCCTGAAAGCGCTCCGCTCCGGCCACAATCTCCTCGCCCACTTTCGGGTTGTCGTAGAATCGACCGTCTGGCCAGTGCCCATGCGGACAAAGGACCCCAGGGAGCTTCCCGGTCTTTCCCTTGGGGCGGTAGAGGTTCCCCGTCACAAACAGTCCGGGCATACTCTCAAAATACACTTTCTCAACCGTGTAATCCTCCCGATCGACCCGCCCATGGATCACCGGGTTCAATGGATTTCGGGTGGGCATCGGCCACAGCCCCATCGTAGTGAGGATTTGGCGCCGCAGCTGAGCTGAGCGCTGGGTCCAGGCCTCGACCGACGCGGGCGGTGTGAAGGGGAAATACCCGTCGAGATCCTTCGGTGGTGCCAGACGTTGGTCCACGGAAGGTTGACCGGGGCTCAGAAGGCTGGGCCCGGCGAGCAAGACCCGATGAACCTCGGGGAGAAGCGCAAGAACAGCCGCGAGGGCGAACCCGAGACGACGGTGCAAACGTCTAAAGGATCGAGGCTGAGAGGACTTGATCTGGTCAGCTGAAAAGGTGGGCTTCATGGAGAATTCGAACCCATTCATGCGCCCAAGCATCGGCCCATGCAACACGAAACATTGAGGCCGGGAGGGGGTGATCTCGGATCAAGGCGAGCGAGGGGGCGAGCCATTGAAACGACACAGGCGGGCGTTGCCGCCCGCCTGTGCGAGGATGAAGAGGACTTGCTATCGACGTCTGGCTACTTCTGCGGGGCCGCTGGTGCCTTGGCGCCGTTGGTCGCCGGCGCGTTGGTTGCGGCGGGAGTGTTCAGCAGTTTGAAGGGACTATTGTTCGTTGCTGGCACCGCAGCGGAACGGGCTTCGTTTAGCTTGGTGACATCCTGCTTGAGCTGCTGCTCTAAAGTGGAACTGTCACGACGCAGAGTGGCTTGGGTCAGGACGGACACCAGGATAACCAATCCAAAAAACACGCCCGCGGCGTATTTGGTGATCTTGGTCAGGGCGTTTCCACCACCTGCGCCGAAGAGCGCATCTGTGGCACCCGCGCCAAATGCGAGCGCCGCACCCGCCTCCTTTTTGGGGAGCTGGATGAGGACCAAGAGAATCAACAGGGCACAGTCCAGCATGAGGACCACGGTCAACAAAACAATCAGGAAGGTCATAAGGGTTCTTTAGATCGAGTTCTTAACAATATCGGCAAAACTGCGCACTTCCAAAGCGGCACCGCCCACCAAAGCTCCATCCACGTCTGGCTGACTCATCAGCTCGCGGGCGTTGGAGGGTTTCACGCTGCCGCCATACTGGATTCGAACGCGGCGCGCTACCGCATCATCAAACATCTTTTGTATCAACGAGCGGATGTAGGCGTGTGTGCTCTGTGCCTGTTCCGTTGTCGCGGTCTTACCCGTGCCAATAGCCCAAACAGGCTCGTAGGCAATCACGGTTTCGTTCATCTGTTCCTTGGACAACCCCGCCAGGCTGCCATGGATCTGAGTGGCGAGCACCTGCTCGGTCAGTCCGCCCTCACGCTCCGCCAGGGTTTCGCCGACGCAGACGATAGGCTTCAGTTCAACCGCATGCGCGGCCAAAGCCTTTTTGGCGATCAGAGCGTCGGTCTCCTTCTGAAATTGGCGACGCTCGGAATGTCCCAGGATGACATAGCGCACAGAGAACTCCTTGAGCATCATCGGAGCGACCTCCCCCGTATAGGCCCCGCCGGTGTTCTCGCTCATATTCTGAGCCCCTAGGCGCAGATTCGAGTCGAGCACCAGCTTGGACACCTCGCTCAAAGCAGTGAACGGTGGGCAGACCACCATATCCACCTCCTTGACCGCAGCCAACTCGCGCTTAAGCCCTTGGATGAGGTCCAGTGCCTCAGCCACGGTCTTGTTCATCTTCCAGTTACCGGCAATGATCAGCTTACGTTCTTTATCCACAAATGAGTCTCTTTCGATTTTCTTGGCGCGTATGAGATTCGGAGGCAGAGCCTACTTCTTGTCGCTGAGGGCGGCAACCCCCGGCAAGACTGCGCCTTCGAGAAATTCGAGGCTGGCACCGCCGCCCGTGCTCATAAAGGTCACCTTGTCGCCGAGTCCGGCCTGATTGAGTGCTTTGACGCTGTCGCCTCCCCCAATGATACTCTTGGCACCGCTGTTCTGGGTGGCCTCCACCACGGCCTTGGCCACCTCATGGGTGCCTTCGGCAAAACGAGCGTCCTCAAACATGCCCATCGGACCGTTCCACAGTATGGTCTTGGCCGATCGGATCACCTCGGAATAGCGCCGTGCCGTCGAGGGACCGATATCGAAGCCCTCGGCATCGTCGGGAATGTCCAAAGAGTCGTTCAGTCTCGCGTTTTGAAACTCAAAGACCGGCTTGCCCTTCTTGTTCAACTTACCCGTGTTGACAGGGGTTGCGATGATATTGTCGCTGGGCAAGAGAAAGCGCACGCCGCGATCTGCGGCCTTGGCCAGAGCCCGGGCTGCCACCGGAGTTGCATCGGGCTCGACGAGGGATTTCCCAGTCTTGTAGCCCTGCACCAGACGGAAGGTATAGGCCATCGCCCCGCCTACCAGGATCATGTCCGCCTTCTCAAGGAGACGGTCGATCACCTGGATCTTATCGGAGACCTTGGCACCTCCGAGGATCACCACGAAGGGGCGGGCAGGACTCTCCAGCTCATCGCCCAAGAATTTCAACTCACGCTCCATCAGGAGGCCTGCGGCGCACAAACCTCCGCGGGCGGCCACCACCTGAGCCACACCGGCCGTGGAGGCATGAGCCCGATGGGCGGCACCGAAAGCGTCATTTACATAGAGGTCGGCGATTTTCCCCAATTGAGCGGCAAACGCGGAATCATTCCCCTCCTCACCTGCATGGAATCGAGTATTTTCAAGAAGCAGGATATCCCCATCCTTCAAAGCACCCGCCGTCTTTTCAACCCTATCCCCCACACAGTCATCCGCAAAGGCCACCGGGCGGCCGATCATGTCCGCCAGCTTCGCCGCCACGGGACGCAGGGACATGGAGGACTCCTTCTTGCCGTCGGGTCGGCCGAGGTGCGCAGCGAGAATAATCCGAGCCCCCCCCTCAATCAGGAGACGGAGGGTCGGGAGCGTCTCCTTAATGCGGGTGCTATCGTTGATGACCATCTGGCCATCCTTTTCAGCCATTGGGACATTATAATCCACCCGGACAAACACACGTTTGCCACGCACACTGAGGTCTCGCACGGTCAGCTTAGCCATAAAAAATCAGGGGCGGAGGATATCCGAGGAGAGGGGCGAGTCAAAAGGAAACTATCGAGACCCGGGTTTCGAAAAACTCGAACTGCATAGGAAAATGAAATTTTCATCCCTGATCCGGGTTGGAAGGCAGCGGTATATTGCCTTCCACAGGGAGAGCCGCCAAGGGCACTTTGGGATGGGTCTGGCTAAAGTAACCCGCGGACCACTCGTTGGAGAAGAGCAGCACAGGATGATGGGCCATGTCGTAAGCAATGGCCGCTCCGGTCGGCAGAGCCAAACCATCTAAGTCCTCTTCCCTAAAGCCTTTAGGAAGCCATCGCACCACGGTCCAGGGAGACATATCCAGACGAGAGGGTGCCCCGTATTCGCTTTCTAAGCGGAACTGCACCACCTCGAATTGAAGCGGGCCAACGGCCGCGAGCAGAGGCACCTTTACAATGGCGCTTCTGAGGTGGAGCACCTGGATAACGCCTTCCTGCAAGAGCTGATCCAGGCCCTGCCGAAACTGCTTGTAGCGGGAGGGATTAGGATTATTCAGGTAGGCGAAGGACTCCGGGGTGAATCTCGGAATCTCCCGGTAAACGATCCCTGGGTCCGTCGTCAGCGTGTCCCCGATGCCAAAATCCGATAGCCCGACCAGACCGACAATGTCCCCCGGAAAAGCCTCATCGAGCGTCTCCCGCTCGTTGCCGAAGAGCTTGTGGCTGCTGGACAGCCGGACTTTCTTCCCGGTCCGGGGGTGATTGACGGTCATATCCCGCTCAAATCGCCCCGAGCAGACCCGGATAAACGCAATACGATCACGATGCCTCGGATCCATATTGGCCTGAATTTTGAAGATAAAACCAGAAAACGCAGGATTCTCAGGCGAGATAGGCGTGCCTGCCATGACTCGGGCACTGGGCGGAGGCGAGTACTTCAGGAAGCCATCCAGGAGAAGCTGGACACCGAAATTGTTGATACCGCTGCCAAAGAAAACCGGGGTGATCTTTCCGGCGAGAACGGCCTCCTCATCGAACATTTCACCTGCAACCGAGAGCATCTCGATCTCCTCTGAGACCTTGGCGAAGGTGGGGTCATCCAGACGGTCGCGGATGATAGGATCCTCCAAGCCCCCGACCGATACCGGCGCCCGGAACTGGCCACCGACCGTACGCTCGAAAAGATACACCTGATTGTCCCTGCGATCGAAAACGCCCTGAAACTCGAATCCGGTACCAATCGGCCAATTCACGGGGAAAGCGCCAATGCCCAGCACCTTCTCCAATTCGTCCAAGAGGGCCAAGGGCTCTCGCATCGGACGATCGCACTTGTTCATGAAGGTGAAGATCGGTACGCCCCGCTGTCGGCATACTTCGAAGAGCTTCCGGGTCTGGGCTTCGATGCCTTTGGCCGAATCGATCACCATAACCACGGCATCGACGGCGGTCAGCACCCGATAGGTATCTTCCGAGAAGTCCTTGTGTCCAGGGGTATCCAGTAGGTTGATATGGTAACCGTCGTAGTTGAACTGGAGCACCGTCGAGCTGATCGAAATACCGCGCTTCCGCTCCAACTCCATCCAGTCGGACGTTGTGGCGCGCTGGCTTTTGCGCGCTGTGACCGAGCCCGCGAGCTGAACGGCACCTCCATAGAGGAGCAGCTTTTCAGTCAAGGTCGTCTTGCCGGCGTCAGGATGCGAGATAATCGCAAAGGTGCGGCGCTTTTGAATTTCTTTCTGGATATCCACAAGAGCGGTGGAAGCTATCAGGCCAGGCCACGAGCACAAGCCGAGAACCCCTCTCAGTAAAGCGCTCTTGGCATGACTGGCCTCCTCGGCTGCATCCTTCGCAAAGGCAAGATGGGATACTAGGACTTCCACCCCGCGGACGGAAGCCAGGATCTGAAACTTTTCCCCGGACACGTTGTCTCATTTAGGGACAGGCTCCTGTTGTATCAGGGAGAAAGCGAGCGAGGCTCAGCGCAAACAAATACTGGGTGTTCTCCTGTTTTTAATTGATCCATGAGCAAAGGAAGGTAAGGTATTACGTACGATGCCCATCGTCCAGCACATTGCCGTGCTTGGGGACATTCCAAGTCCCCGGCTGGATGATTTGGCGCCGCTGCTTTTGTTAGGTGCTTTATTAGTGGTTGTGGGAATTGGGGGTTTATTCCTAGGTCTGATCCTCCGGCAAAGTCGACGAACCACAACGGAAACGATTCCGAAAAGTGCTGGACCGTTTTGGCGTTCGGAGGGGGTGGATTGGCAGCCCTTGTTTGACTCCCCCTTCCGCTGGCTAGCGATTCGAAGCGAAGACGCAACACCCATTCAAGCCGCCCTCGGGTTGCGCAATGCGCGCGCCTGTTCCTGGGAGGAAGGGTTGAATCGAGCCATGGAGCATCGACTCTTCATCTCCCCGCCCGTCAACGGCTGGATCTTGGTGATGGGCGTAGACCTTCCGGATCCGGCAGATGACCCTGATGAATGTTTTCATTTCCTAAATCGCTTGAGCGGCAAGCTGGGGGAGGTTCAGTTTTTTAGTATCAACCGACTTTTTTCACACCATGCCTGGGTGATGGCTCGGGACGGGATCATTGAGCGCGGCTACGCGCACGCCGGGCAGACGCTCTGGAATCAGGGCGACCTTACGGCGGCCGAGGTGGCCTTGCGGGTGAACACCTACGACTACTGTCAAGTGCCCGAGAAGTCATTCTTCACCCATGTGGATCCCTTGGGCGCCACCACCGAGAAGGTCACCTCCCTCGCAGCGCGATGGAGCGTGGATCCGACCAAAGTGGACTTCCGGCGCATGAAAGGAAGCCGCGGGATCTCCGGCCGATTCCACCTGCCCTCTCCGCCTTTCACGTCCTAATGGCCCCCGAGGTTTGCCCCAATTGCGGTTACCTGGTTCCTGCACAAGCGCGGTCGTGTCCTGACTGCGGCGCCGATGAGCAAACAGGCTGGAATGAGGATGCTTCCGCTCAGAGACTAGGAGTGCCAGACGATTCCTTCGATCACGACGAGTTCGTGCGCAACGAATTCGGCGAGCGGTCACCCGGGATTAAACCCAAAGGAATCGCTTGGGGGTGGTGGTTGGTCGGAGTGGGTGTCTTGGCGGGGTTCCTCTGGCTCTCGCTGGTGGCTCGTAACCGCTAGACCATCGGACTTAGCATCGCATTCCGCAGAGTGCCCAGCAGACCGCCCGCTCAGGTCCGAATCTTTTTATTGAGTTTCGAATTCCTCTCCCACAGTCTTTCGCCCTTGTTTTGGTAGAGATTTCTGCCCTTTGGGGGCACCCTAGGCCATGGCCAAAGGACCGCATTTCGGTGAAATTGTCTCATTCCAAAGACGTTAGAAACGAGTCGCCTAGAAACAGACCCTATCCAATATCCAAAGTCACCATGTCGATACTGAATCTCAAAGCCCCTGGCACTTATCGTTGGGACATGATTGCCCTGGGAGAAATCATGCTGCGGTTGGACCCCGGAGATAGCCGCGTTCGCGTCGCCCGCGAGTTCAAGGTGTGGGAAGGGGGAGGGGAATACAATGTGGCACGCGGACTCCGCCGCTGCTTCGGACTCAAAACAGCGGTCTGCACGGCCTTCGCTGACAATGACGTGGGCCGCCTACTGGAAGACTTTGTCCTCCAAGGAGGTGTCGCCACCGATTACCTACTCTGGAAGCCATTCGACGGCGTGGGACGTGTCACCCGCAACGGATTAAATTTCACCGAACGGGGTTTCGGCGCCCGAGGAGCCGTGGGCATTCCTGACCGAGGCAACACAGCGGCAGGACAGATGAAGCCGGGCGACTTCGATTGGGACGAGATATTTGGGAAGCACGGAGTTCGCTGGCTTCACACAGGCGGCATCTTCGCCGCGCTGAGCGAATCCACCGCTGCCCTCGTGGAGGAGGCCGTTGTCGCGGCTAAGAAATATGGCACCATCGTCTCCTACGATCTGAACTACCGCCCCAGCTTGTGGAAGAGCATCGGCGGCTTAAAGAAGGCCCAAGAGGTCAACAAGCGCATCGCTCGGAATGTAGACGTGATGATTGGAAACGAGGAGGATTTCACCGCCTCGCTCGGTTTCCACGTCGAGGGAGCGGACGAAGACCTCCTGCACATCGACGTGACCGCCTTCAAGAAAATGATCGAGACTGCCGTAAAGGAGTATCCGAACTTCAAAGTGGTGGCGACCACCCTTCGTGCAGCCAAGACGGCCACGATCAATGACTGGGGCGCGATCTGCTATGCGGGTGGCAAGTTCCACCAATCCATCCAACGCAACGATTTGGAGATTTACGACCGCGTCGGGGGCGGGGACAGCTTCGCCTCGGGACTGATCTACGGGTTTCTCACCGGAGACGACGCGCAGAAAGCGGTGGATTATGGCGCGGCACACGGCGCGCTGGCGATGACAACGCCGGGGGACACCTCAATGGCCTCGAAGGACGAAGTCGAGAAACTGATGAAGGGTGGCGGGGCGAGAGTTCAGCGGTAATCCATTCTCGATAGGGACTCGCGCTTGCGCAAGGCACGGTCCGGCGCGATTCACGGCGGACGTTACCCACAGGGGTAGCGTCCGCCGTTAAGTTTATCGGTAACAGACCAGCAAGGCTCGCCCCCCGAAACCATTGTATCTCGTCGGATGCAGGTGCGTCGCACGCTATCAGCGCCGTTTGCCCTGGTTCTTCTTGAGAGTCTTGCGAGCCTCTTCCAGTTGCTTGGCCTCGGCACGGTCAAATTCCTGCTCGGCGATCGCAATACCAGGCATGGTCGCCCGCTCCTC
>CAMAVD010000149.1 GCA_945861575.1 Akkermansia muciniphila | reverse complement strand
AGGATGCAGCGGACCTCCTCAAGGACGTGGTGTCTCAAATCTCCTCGTTCGCTCAAGCGGGCAATTTTTCCAGAGGTACGGTCGTTCTCTTTCAGCGGATGGACTGTTTGAGCGAAGACCGCACCCCTCCGCCTCCCTTCAAACCCAAGCCAAAGCCCATAAATACGGAACCGGAGGCGCTCGTAGGCACCAAAGGAGCCTCAGGGGAAGTGGCGGCGAAGCCGACCATGGACGCGCACAGAGCATCGACTGTTCTGGAAGCGGCGCGCAAGGATCTCGCCACAATGTTGGCCTCACCCAAACCCAATCTACACCAAGCGTTCGCCCTGTTGATCCAAAGCCTTCAAAACGCGCTGGAGCTGGAGAGCTGCCTGATCTTTCTCCGTGAACCCGGGGGCGCAGGTTTCAGGATGGAACAGGGGATAGGCAGTCTCACCCACGAACTCTGTGCCGGAGCTCTGCTTCGGTCAGGACAAAGGGATGTCTTCGCCGTTCCCCTCGGACGCGGCGAAGATGTCATGATTCAAAATCCCCTGGAGGCACGAATGAAAGCCTTTATCCCCGACTGGCTTCGTCCTCCTGGAAGACCCCTACCCTTCATCCTGCTTCCCTTGAAGGACACGGAAGGAACCTATGCCCTGCTCTGCGGCAACACCTCCTGCCCCAATACCCTGGCACTCGCAGGCCAAATCCACGAGGACCTCCGACTGCTCAGGGCCGACCTCAGCTGCATCGGCACAGTCATCCGATCACGCCAGCCTTGATCCACCTCAGAGCCGCGCCTTGATCTTGTCGTGAATCTGCTCCTCTAAACCAAGCCCCAATCCCGGAAAAGCCTCTGAAACTCCATCTTGAGAACCTCGAAACGGGCCTGGCTTTTAGGGGATACCAGCATTTTGGGATGCCCTAGATCGAAACCTCGCGCCGCCAGCACGGCCCCCACATTGAAAGGAAACTCCATGGCGGACAACCGACCCCCCACCTGAGTCATCCACTCGGCTTCGGGAATTTCGGCGCGTGTCTTCCCGGCCTTCACCTGGGAGTAGACGGCAACCACCAGATCCGCCAACGCATTGGAAAGGCCGCTCACCACCCCGTCCACTCCAACCGCCATGGCCTCAGGTAGAATTGTGTCCCCACCCGTGATGGTCGCAAAACCTTTCTGCCGACCCAGAGCCACCAGATCACGGTGATACTCAAAATCCCCACCGCTCTGCTTGATGCCGAGCATCGGTAGCCGATCCGCAGTGGCAGCGATCGTGTCCAAGCCGATCTTGTATCCCACCCGTTCAGGGAAATTGTAGAGAAACACCGGAAGCCCAGATGCTTCGCCTGATCGAAGGAAGAACTCGAGGAGGTCGTCTGGAGCGAGTGGATAGTAGTAGGGGGGCAGAAGCGACACCGCCGCCACACCCTGGCTCCGGCAGAACCGCCCCAACTCCGCGACCACCCGAGGGCGGATGTCGCTGATATTCACCATCAGCGGAAGTCCCCCAGCATTTTCCTGAACTACCTCGATAACCCGCTTCCGCACCGGGATTTCGAGATGCAGAAACTCTCCCGTGGTTCCCAGCACCATGAATCCCTGGACGCCGCTCTTCACCCCAAACTGGATGAAGCGGATAAACTCCTTCTCCATCAGACTCCCCTCTGGATCGGTTGGGATCCAAAGGGCCGGGATCACCCCGGATTGCAAAGCCTGAGCCGCTGGGGACGGTGCGAGGGTACTCATGACATCACTCGCGCCAGCCGTGATTCTCACGCACCTGCACCATGGATGCGAGAATGTCGTTCCAGGTTTGCTGCTTGCGCATCACGTCGTTGGGGAACATGCAGCCATCCCAGCAGATGTGACGGAATTTCTTGGTAACCTTCCCCGCGTCGTCTCGCATCCAATAGCCGGCATCACGCGCAATGTTGAGTTTACCATTTGGGTCGGTCGCCAGACAATGACGCCCTGTCTTGTCGTGGGAACCCGAGCCTTTGACGGTGGCATCGTTCTGGGCCACATGGAAATCGATGGTCCAGGGACGCAACGCTTTGGTGAGCTTCTTCATCGCGTTGTGGAACTTCTCAGGCTCCCAGTTGAATTTGGGGGGAACCAGGCGATGCTCAGGGGCATTGTAGCCCAGGGTGTAAAGCAGCGTATGGGCCATATCGGCCTGAAAACCGACCAGGCGAGGCAGTGCCACTTCCTCAAGGAGCTGGAGCATGTACTTCCAACTGTGCATCGCACCCCAGCAAATCTCCCCCTCCGCCGCCAACTTCTCCCCATGAGCTTTGGCGATCTTCGCCCCTTCACGGAAGGTCTTGGCGATGCGCTTGGTGTTCGCCTTGGGATCCTTGGCCCAGTCATGCACGCCGGCTGCGGAGTCGATACGGACCACGCCATGAGGACGCACTTTAAGCGCACGAAGCTTCTCAGCGATCGCGCAGGCCTTGCGAACAGCCTCAAGCCAGTTCTTCCGCTGCGTCTCATCGCCCATAGCAGACCCATCAAACCAGACCGGGGCCACCACCGACCCCACCACAAACCCTTTGGACTTGATCTTGTCGGCGAGGCGCTTGATGCCGTCATCGTCGATGTCGATACTGACATGCGGGTCGTAAAGGAAGAGATCCACGCCGTCGAACCGCACGCCGTTGACCTCGGCTTTTGCGGTCAGGTCGAGCATGGTGTCTAGGTCGATGCTGGGCTCGGCTCCTGGCGATCCTTTGCCGACCAGGCCCGGCCACATGGCGTTGTGAAGCTTCGGAAAGTTGTTGGCTGTGGTGCTCATAAAGTGAGGTGTTCGTTGAAAGTGGGAATTTATTACTCGGTGAGGGACTGAAAGGCCTAGCGAAAAAACGAGTTTCCGCCCGATTTTTGTCAGCGTAGTGTCGGAGGCGTGCTGCAGAAACGATCAACTTGGCGTTCGCGTCGAGCCCACCAAGCAGGGGATGCCCGATGGTGGCTACTCGGAGTGATGGCTCTTTCTGTGTTCGGATGGCTCTGGCTGCAACGGACAGGGGCGCCCCCGGCCCAGGACAGCCTACCCACCACACCACCCGTCCTGCAAACGCCCTCGACAACGCCGACCCCACCAGCGGATGCACCCCCTACCCCAACACCCGCCTCGCCCGATCTTGTCCTAGCGCCCGCGCCAACTCCGCCCACCCCACCCCCTGCCAAAGCACCCGAGCCGACGATCCCTCTGGATCTTTCGCCCGGTGCAACCAATCCTCTGGGAACCGTGGTGATCCGGAGCAATCGGCCTCCACCCCTAGCGACCGCCACCAACACAGCTCAGGACTTTAGCCTCAGCGACACCAACCGCCCCGCGGTCGGAGTCTCCACCCCCCGGCAAATCTTGGGAATGCAGCTCGCGCTGGTTCGACGAGGTTTCTCCTCGGGATCGCTGGATGGCAAATTTGGACTTCAGACCAAGTCTGCCTTGCGCGCCTACCAGGAGCGCGAAGGCCTCCCGGCTTCAGGAACTCTCGACGCCGCCACGCGCAACAGCCTGGCTCTGGAGACGGACCTCACCTCACTCTACATCCTCCTGCCCGAGGACCTGAGCCGTATGCGACCGCTCTCCAAGACCTGGCTCGCTAAGTCAGAGCAGGACCGGATGGACTACGAAACGGTCTTGGAGTTGGTCGCTGAGAAGAGCCAGTCTCACCCCTCACTCATCCGCGGGCTCAATCCGGAAATGAATTGGGAGGCACCCCAAGCCGGCATGACCTTGGTGGTGCCGAACGTGGAACGTCCTCCGCTCCGCGGCCGCGCCTCATTGATACGCATCCATCTCGGGAGCAAAACGCTCCAGGTTTTTGATGCCGAAGGAAAACTCTCCCTGCATTTCCCCTGCAGCATTGCCCGCGACAAAGAGAAACGCCCCGTCGGGGAGCTCCATGTGGAGAAGATAGCCGTGAACCCGAACTACACCTTCAATCCTGAGGTCTTCCCAGAGTCCGAAGAGGCCCAGCAGATCAAGCGAAAGCTCATCATCCAACCGGGCCCCAACAACCCGGTAGGCACGGCCTGGATCAGTCTGGACCGCCCGGGCTATGGCATCCATGGCACTCCCCAGCCGGAGCAAGTGGGACGCACGGAGTCGCATGGCTGCTTCCGCCTGGCCAACTGGAATGCCGAACAGCTCGTGAAGCTCGCCTGGGTAGGCCTGCCGGTCCAGGTGGATCCCTGAGACCCCACCCATGAGTAACAAGTATGTCTTCGATCTGAAGAGCGACGAGCACCATCGACCCTTGCCTCGAAGAATGACGATGGGGCAGGGCGACAACGAGACTGTGCTCCACAGTGTGCTGAAACTCTTGGGTTTCATCCTGTTTTTCCGCGAACGTCTCGAAGTCGGCGGGAAGCTTCACAACGACAACATCCCCTTCGATCCCGACATCGTTCAACTCGATTACACCCTACGTCCTGTGCTCTGGATCGAATGCGGCGACTGTGGCGTGAACAAGCTGAACAAGCTAGCCGTCAAGGTTCCCGACGCCGAGATCTGGATTCTGAAGTCCTCGCCTCTGGAGGCTCAAACTCTCATCACCGCGATGCGGAAAGAGGAACTCCGCAAGGATCGATACAATCTCATCGGCTTCGACCCTGACATTATCCAGGAGCTGTGCGACCTCGTTCGCCCACGGAACGAGCTCTTCTGGCTGAAAGGTAGCTTCGAACCGGCTCACATGGAATTTGACTTCAACGGTCTCTGGTTCGACACCTCATTTACCGTCCTCCGACACTAGCCGCACACACCGCCTAAAGGGCACTACGTGCCGGATGGGGAGCCTACTCTTGGCATTCACAGGATTGGGGCTCGCGTATCCGCTGCGGGTTTCCTTGAAGGGGGAGCGAGATGAATGAGGCAGAACAGACCGAATCTGACCCGTCAGACTGAGTTTCCAAAAAATCCGGCAGCCGGATTTTGGTTCTAGCAGGCCGACGCCCAGAAAAACCTGGAACCAAACAATAGCCCTGGCAGGCACCTCGCAGAACGGCGCTTTAACGGAAGCGGCCTGCTAGACCTTCTTGGCAGGACTGAGCGAGAAGCGCGTGCTTTCCTGGGCATGGGTCAAGGCAACGGCGAGCGCATCGGCGGCATCGGCAGCCGGCAGCTCCGACAGCCTTAGCATGCGTTGAACCATTTTCGCGACGGCCATTTTCTGAGCGGCTCCATAGCCCACCACCGCCTGTTTCACCCGGCGAGGCGCATGCTCGTAAATCTCCAAACCTGCCTCGGCCACCACCGCCAGCGCCGCCCCGCGTGCCTCTCCCATGATCAAAGCCGTTTGCAAATTCTGAGCGAAGAAGAGCCCCTCCACAGCGCAGACATCCGGAGAGTGCTTGCGAATCACCTCGCGCAAGGTTTGCGAAATCAGAAGCAGACAGCGCGAGCGGGCCCAACCCGCCGGGCAATGAATGGTTCCATAGGCCAAGGCTATCGGATGCGGCTTCGCCATCTGAATCACTCCATACCCCGTGCCGCGAAGGGAAGGATCGACCCCTAAAAGGATGGAATGTGCCGCTGGCCCAGAAGGGGGCGCTTTCACGGTGTCGGCCGCAGGCCGCTTGACCCCGCGCACCCGATTGGTCAGTTCAGCAAATTGTTTCGGCGTGATGCCCACGCCCTGAGACTGCCCGGATCCACAGCCCGTGGGAAGGGAAGAGCTGATGTGTATCCCCCCAAGCATCCCCACCCCACCCCTCGCGACTCAGTTCCCTCAAAATCCGGCACCCGGATATTGAATGCTAGCAGGCCGACACCCAAAAACGCTGAAGCCCATCGATATCACCCAGTCTCGTGCATCGCAGAAGAAGGTTCTCAGTCAGACGGCATGCTAGAAAGGAACCCTTCCCAGTGTGCCAGCACCCGCCTTCCCACCGACTCGATACTGTCCCCCGCCGCAACCACCAGCCGAACAGACGAGGCCTGCTTGCGAAACCAGGTGCCCTGACGCTTAGCAAACTGACGCGTTTCGATCCGGATTCGCTCTGCCGTGGACTCCAGATCACGCGCGCCGTCGAGATGCTCCGCCAGCAACCGGTAGCCGATAGCTTGCAACGCAACCGGATTGCGCCCCAGGCCCGAGGCCATCGCGCGCCTTGTCTCTTCCACCCAACCGGAGCACAGCATCCGATCGACGCGCATCTCCACACGACGTTGCAGATCCGAACGATCCCGATCCAGCCAGAGGAAGTCGGGACGCGGAGCCGCCGCCTTTCCCGCCCAGTCCGAACGCTGATCGCTGAAGGGTCGTCCAGTTAGCCGCAGGACTTCTACCGCCCGCACCACCCGACGCGGATTCATTCGATCGATCCGTTCGAACGTAACCGGATCCTTCTCTTTCAGCTCGCAAAGCAGGGATTCCAAAGGTTGGGACTCCAGGACCGCGCGCAGCACGGGATCGCCAGCAGGGGCGGCACCCAAGCCTTCCATCCATGCCTTGAAATACAAGCCCGTCCCGCCGCAAAGCAGCGCCACTCGACCCCGGCGTCGAATGTCGTCGATGGCCTCCCCCGCCAGGCGCACAAAGCGGGCAGCGTCGAAAGGCTCATCCAGGTTCGACACATCAATAAGATGATGCCGGACCAGGGCGCGTTCCTGCGCGCTGGGCTTGGCTGTTCCCACATCCAAACCGCGATAGACCTGCATGGAATCCACCGAGATAATCTCCGCTTCCATTCGCGGTGCCAGCCAGAGAGCGACATCAGACTTGCCACTTGCAGTAGGCCCAGCCAGGTAGAGCACATCACGAACCGGATTAGCCCCGCGCGACTCCGAAAAGGCGGTCACACTCATGCGCCGGGAGCTGGCTTTCCCTCGGGTTCTGCCGGAGGCTGAGTCAGCACACGCGGAAGAAGGGCAAACAGAACGCCGCCTGTCACCACAATGACAATGCTGAGCACCTGGGCTGGAGTCAGCACACCCCCAAGGTAGCGCTGCGGGTAGTCACCACGAAAAAGCTCGGTGAAGGAGCGGACCACCGGGTAAAGAATCAGCCAGGTAGCGAAGACCTGTCCATCGAAGCGCCGTCGTCGGTAGATGCGCCATTCGAGAAACACATAGAGCGCGAGATTGGCTAGCGCGTCGTAGATCTGGACGGGATGCACCGGGTGCGGAAAGCTGGAGTGATCGGACGGAAAACGGATCGCCCACGGAAGCGCACATGGACTTCCGTAGCAGCAGCCGGTCATCAAGCATCCGATCCGCCCAAAGGCACTTCCCAGGGAGATGCTCGGGGCGGCAACATCCGCCAGAAGCCAGAGCTTCTCCCCTTTGATCCAAGCGTAGAGAATCAGGGCCACCGAAGAACCGACCACTCCGCCGTAAAATACCAATCCCCCCTGTCGCACATTCAGGATCGCGAGCACGCTTTTTCCGGCGAATTCCTCGGACCAGTAAGACGCGACATACCAAGCCCGAGCTCCCACGAGGGCTCCTACCAAAATCCACCAACTGAAATCGAAAGCTTTCTCAGGGGCCAAGCCAGCCCGGAGTCCACGGCGACTAGCCGTCCAGATGCCCAGAAGGCATCCGAGACCCACAAAGACCCCGTACCAGTAAAGAGTGATCGGACCCAGTTCGACAGCAATCTTATGCAAAGCGGAGGCATCTTAGGGGGAAGACCGCGAAAACTCAATAATGGACCCTTCCAGGATCCTGTCCATTAAATCAGCGAACCGGTGGTGTCGTCCCATAGGTCCTCAACCGACCGGCTATGGGCTGTGATCCTTTCGGGATCAGGAACGGGATCGGACCGTGGACAGTGAAGATTCGAGCCGCAACGGCTTCTTCGGCCGCGAACCCAGAGGGTTCGAAGCCGGTAGCCCCGGGTTGACCGAAGGGACACCCGGGGTTGCCGCCCAGCCAACATCACGACCCTGGCGGGGTCGCACGGGAGCGGAACGGATCAGAGGTTACCCACTCCCAGAAAGAGGCACGCCGATTTTCAAAATGAGAACGGGCTGGGGCCATGCAGGAGCGCGTGACATGGCAGGCTGCGCCAAGAGCGTGTGTTGGGCTGAACGATAGCCTGTCCTTGATCGGCCTTACACGTCGCATAAAGCAATTTCGGACATTGACCTCACGCTGTTCGGCGAGGGGATCAACTTCAGCGTGCTCCCGCGACTGGCGAATGAGCTGGATGATTTGCTGCTGCCCTACACGGTCGACATTTCCCAGTTTGCAAACCTCACGCATCCGGAACTGTTGGATCACATCCGACGCGTGGGCGTAGGTTTTTTACAAAAAGCAGCTGTTGCCAGCATGAACGAAGCCGCGACGGCTGGCGCCTACATCCTTCCTGCGCTGAACGCGCCGCCCACGCGCGGGTGAATATCCACTCCACCACTTCAACCCTTGGCGGGCGATCGCAAGGCGGGGTCCGGAACCTGAGGCACGGGGGTGTTCTGCACGCGCACTGCAAGCTGCCTCCAGACTTCCCGCTCCGCCTCGGACATCCCCTTCCAGCGCTCCCAACCCATGAGCAGGCGTGCACGCTGGCGGGGATCTAACCGCGCGAACTTGAGACATCCTTCCAGGTATTCGTTCCGCTGAGCGGTCGGAATATCCCCCACGCTTTTCACGAACCGGGTGGCCGAGGCGCGGTGCGCATCGGAGACAGATGCCAGAACCTTCTGCTGCTCCTTGGGGCTCATCTCCAGGAGATGCCGTGTCGATCGCCAAGCCTGGTCACGCTGTTGGGATGTCATGGAAGTCCATTCGGAAAAATCGCGCTCCAGCGCTTGACGCTGGTCCGGGGAGAGACTGGCCATCAGTTCATCACGCTGAGAGCCTGTGGCACTTTCCCAACGAGTCAGCCACTGAAGCGTCCCCTCGCGTTCACGCATGTAGTTCTGGATCTCAGGAGGCAGCACGGACCAAAGCTGCAGGCGCTGCTCACAGAGCCGACGATACGGAAGCGGAACCTGCGCCAACCAGGCCGAGCGCGCGCCCACCGGGGCGGTGAGCATGAGCCGGGCATAGTGATGAAATTCCAAGGCCTGCAGCCGGGCTTCGCGATCCTTTTCCGGCATGGCTTGGTATTCCTGCACCTTGCGCAGGATCACGGCACGACTGCGTTCCGACTTGCCAGCCAACAAGCGAGACTGCTCCTCGGCCGAGAGTTGAAGAAGCGTTCGAAAGAGGGCCACGGGTGCGTTGGTAGGCATCGGCAGCATCCCGGTCAGCATCTCTCCCGTGCGCGCCTGAACCTCCAGGCGAATTCCACCCTGAGCGGCCCGCGCTGGGGAACCCAAACCCAGCGCGAGCCACGCACCCAAACACACACCGCACCAGACCAATCCCCTCACGAGAAGAAAATGCGTTTTCATTGCAGTGCAGCCAAAAGTTCCTCATCCACCGCGGCCGGGACTTCGCTCATCACCTTCAGAGCCTCAAACTCGCGCAACATCGCCGGATCCAGCGTCTGCGCCGCATCCGCCGCCGTCGCAATCCCCGAGGCAACTTCTGCCCGACGGCCAGCGTCATAACGCCACCACCCCGCCGCCACGATCATGACGGCCGCGCCCGCACTGGCAAAACGGGGGAGCCAGAACCGCCAGCCGAATGCACGAGCCTTCACCTTCACTTCCATCCGCTCAACCCGCTCAACCCGCTCAACCCGCTCAACCCCATCCCAAACACGCGCCATGAAATTCGAAGGCAGCACAACCCCGGGAAGCCCGGCCAGGCCCTGCGATGCTGCAAGGACCTGCTCTAGCTCGGGCCGATCTTTCGGATGGCGCCCCACCCATTGCGTCGCCGCCTCCAGCTCAGACTCCGTCAGGCGCCTCCGCCAGGCGGTATCCAGCATTTCTTTGAATTCACTTTCGTTCATACGTCTACCTCAGTGTTAAAAACCAGCGATCATGACTAGTTGCGCTCTTTCGAAAGATCAGCCTTAGGTCCATTCCCCCGTCTTAAGATAGGGCTTAATTCGTTGTTTGAGCGTTTCCCGAGCCCGGAAGATCAGGGACTTGGTGGCAGAGAGCGAGGTGCCTAGGATCCGTCCAATCTCCTCGTAGGAAAGCTCCTCCTCTCGACAAAGCAGCAATGCTGTCCGTTGATTCTCAGGAAGGGCTCCGATGGCTTCGTCCACTTTCTGGACAAGCTCAGAGCTCGCAAGGTGGTCCGATGCCAAGAAAGCCCCTGGATCAGCCAGCGGACGGGAGGGACCCTCAGATTCATCCCCCTCGGTCGCTTCCAGCGAGTCCGCCGGATGCCGACTCCGACGACGGATCTCATTAAGGCAGAGGTTTCGGGCGATCGTGAAAAGCCAGGTCGTAAAGCGGGCGGTCACCTGGTAGCGATGCGCGGATTTCCACACCTGAACAAAGGTATGCTGCGCCACGTCCTCCGCCTCCGTCTCATCACGGAGGGTCCGGGAGATGAAGTTCAGCACGGGCTGCTGGTACCGCATCACGAGCTCCTCGAAGGCCTCGCGATCCCCATCGCGGACCCGCATCATCAGTTCCGCATCCGTATCCACACTTTCAGCCATGGCATGCAACAGTGTAAGGAACACCAGCTCCAGGGCAAGGTTGCGCGAAACCTCTCGGGAGGATGGAGCGTCGCACCCCGTTGACTCCGGACGCGGGGCTGACACAGACTTCAGCCATGCGCATTCAGTGCCTTGCTTTCGGCTGTCTCCTCGCCACCCTGAGTCTTTCACTGCGGGCGGCAAACGAAACACCTCACCCCTTTCTCAGCTTCGTTAAGCGGCAGGCCGAATCCCTGCGTAGCCAGGACAAAGCTCCGACCTCGTTCGAAGCCTGGGAAAAGCAACGGGCAGCCATCCGCACCGCCCTGCAGGATGCCTGGGGCGAGTTCCCGACCCAGCATGCCCCGCTTTCCGCGCGCACCTTAGGCACGCTCCAAAAGGAAGGCTACCGCATCGAAAAACTAATCTTCCAAACCTTCTCCAATGTCTGGATGACGGCCAATGCCTATGTCCCCAACTCGCCAGGACCGCATCCCGCCATCCTGGCCGTGCATGGGCATTGGAAGGGCGCGAAGCAGGACCCCGTGGTTCAAGCCCGCTGCATCAGCTCCACTCGGCTGGGATTCTTCGTCCTTGCGGTCGATGCCTTCGGTGCCGGTGAGCGCGGGGTATCAAAGGCTCTCGGCGCGTACCATGGCGAGATGACGGCCGCCACCTTGCTCCCGGTCGGACGCCCGCTTTCCGGCCTGCAGGTTTACGAAAATCTTCGGGCTGTGGATTACCTGCGCTCGCGCCCCGAAGTAAACCCGCAGCAGATCGGCATCACCGGTGCCAGTGGCGGCGGAAATCAGACGATGTATGCCGGAGCGTGGGACGAACGTCTGAAAAGCGTGGTGCCAGTGTGCTCGGTCGGAAATTACCAGGCCTATCTGGGAGCCGCCTGCTGCCTGTGCGAGGTGGTTCCTGGAATTCTCAAAACCACCGAAGAGTGGGGTGTGCTAGGCCAGATCGCTCCCCGGGGCCTCCTGGTGATCAACGCCTCGAGAGACGCGGTTCAATTCTCCCCTTCGGCCGCCAGCAACTCTCTCACGAAGGTTGAACCGATCTACCAACTGCTCGGAAAGCCGGAGAATCTGCGTCATGGGGTATACGAGTCGGACCACGACTACAACAGCGCCATGCGCCAGGCGATGAATGGATGGATGCGCTGGCAGCTGGTCAGCCAGGGCAATGGAGTGCCCGTCCCCGAACCTGAGATCCAAACCGAAGACCCGGAATCCCTCCGCTGCTTCCCAGGCACCAGCCGTCCAGATGACTGGATCACTCTGCCTCGATTCGCCCAGGCGGAGGGACGCTTGCTTGCAGCTCGACATATCACGCCCTCGTCACCTCAAGCATGGAAAAGCGCCAGCGGCAAAGCCCGCCAAGCCTTGCTGAAGCGCGTGCTCGGTGACTTCCCTCCCCTGAGCACCCTCGCACTGGAACAGCACCGAACAGCCGATGGCAAATCGCGCAGCCTAACGTTCCTTTCCGAGCCCGGAATCTCGCTCCAAGCCCATCAGGAGTTTGGAGCCAGCAACGCACCCATCGCTCTGCTGCTGGATCTGGACGGTGCCGCGGCCGCGAGCACCAATGCGCTCGCTGCGGAACTGCGCACAGCCGGGTGGAGCCTCATCACCTTCGACCTCCGAGCCACTGGGGAACAGTCCTTGGCCTCAGACGGGATCGGAAACGCCCCTGACCACAACAGCGCAGAATGGTCGCTCTGGCTCGGCCGACCACTCCTGGGCCAATGGACCTGGGATGTGCGCCGAGTCTTGGACGCTCTCCTGCAAGCCGATCGGAGGCTGCCCTCCAAGGTGGCCGTGATCGGCTGCGGCCCTGCCGGAGCGGTGGCGCTCTGCGCTGCGGTTCTCGACCCCCGCGTCACCCATGTCTCTACCCACGGAAGCCTGGCCTCCTTCATCACCGACCGTCCTTACCGAGGACAGCGGCTCGGTATTCTTGCGC
>CAMAVD010000148.1 GCA_945861575.1 Akkermansia muciniphila | reverse complement strand
CGAACCCTTCCCAAGAGGCTCCGAGTTTAGGATGCGACTGCAATGAAGCCGCGTCCGGGATGTTGATGAATCTCATCCAGCACAACCAGTCCACGCGCCGCTTCCAGAGCAGTTTGCGGCTGCGCCAGCCGCGCCAAGTCTCGGGGACTTTCAAGGTCGTAATAGCTGCCCTCTTGCTTCTCGCTCAACTTCCGGGCCAGGGTGGTCTTGCCGCACTGACGCGGCCCGAGGATCAACGTCACGGGACTATGCTTCAGTCCGGCGGTCACTCTTTCCACAAGTTCAGGGCGGTCAAGCATGGCTTTCATTGAAAATTGGACTGGCATCATCCAAAATGCAATAACATCAATCGTAGCCCTGAATTCATTGGCGCTTCTGCATGGATAAAGCCGGTGACTGCGCTGATGTCGCCCTCGTTCCGCAGGAGCAAGGTGGGATCAATAGGGGGACAGGTCAGCAGTTAGGCCTCTCCAGTTTGGATACAATTGGATACCGGATTCGTGCGCCTTCTTGCGATTGGGAGAGACGAGCTGGCCATCAACTCCGGCCGAGCCTGATGCGTTCTCGTGCTTCAAGCCAGGATGGCGGAATCCCCGCTTGGGGATTTCCAGCAGCAATGATTCCCCCAACGATCGCGCAGTTGGTGTCGATGTCACCAAAGCCGCCGATGGCTGCCCACAGTGCTTGGGCGTAGTTGTTGGGATGGCGTGCCACGCACCAGAGACAGAAGGGAACTGTGTCGGAAGCCGTCACCCGGGAGCCGTTTCCCAACCGATCGCCTGCCACCTCGGGACGGGTCGTGAATGGGACTTCCAAGGCCACCAGCAGCTTTTCGAACGTCTCCGTTTTGGGAAGATGCGCGAGCACGTGTTCAATCAGTGTGTAGCCGCTGTTGAGTTTGGATTGATTCGCTATCCAGCCTGCGGCCAAGGCCACCGCGATGGCTCCGGTTTGGCCGTCCGGGTGAGCGTGGGTGACCTCGGCGGAAGCCCTGGCTTCGACGATGATTCGTTCGACGTCATTCGCAAAGTAAGCTCCTAGTGGAGCTACTCGCATGGCTCCGCCGTTGCCGCAGGAGCCCTTTCCATCGAAGACCCGTCGGGCGGCCTCGCTCCATGGCACTCCATCCGAGATTGCCCTGAGAATGAGATGGGCTCCTGTGCCGTAACCTCGAGTAACATCACTGCGATATTCAGCAGCAAACCCTTCGGCCAGAGTTTGCTGGTGCATGTACCCGTGGCGTTGGAGGCATCGGACGATCGACAGCGCCATGATGGTATCGTCCGTGACTCGCCAGGGTCCTGAGGGAATTTGTGGTTCGACGCCGCTCAGGCCAAACTTGGCCTCGCCGCTGAGAAAGCACTCTCCCAAACTGTCCCCCACCGAAAGCCCATCGAGGGATCGCAGAGCCCTCGAAAGACGCTGTTCGTGGTCAGGCGGTAGCGGTCGTGATTCGGAGGCGGTGGTGGAGTTCATTTAAATTCGGTTGCTTCGGTTTCGAGAAAGCTCAGCAGATCCAGCACTTGCTCTCGGCTGAGCCAGGTCAGCAGCCCTTCAGGCATGGGCGATAGCGGACTCAGTTTACGTGTGACAATATGCTCCGACGCGGCCTCGATTTCCAACTCACCTGAGGCTCCAGTCGCCAAAACGAGTTGGCGTGAATCTTCCTGAATCAAAACGCCGCTCACGTCGGAGCCATCCTTCAGGACGAGTTGAGTGACCTGGTATTTTTCATCGATGACTCGGGAGGGGAACAAGATGCTCTCAAGAATCGTTCGTCGATCCATGCGCAGTCCCACCGTCGTTAGATCGGGACCCAGGTCTCCGCCTTGGGAACCCATGCGATGGCACTGCGCGCATCCTGCGGATCGAAAAACCTGCTCGCCTGCTGTCCTCGATCGGCTCCCGCTAAGGAAGCTGAGGTCGAAATGCTCAAGTTTCCAGTCGGTTTGCTTACCACCAACGGCGTTCGCGGTCAGATTCGCGGCTGTGAGTGCCGTCGGCTTTCGAGAGGCGAGGTACGGATGAAGCGCTTGAGCCTCCTCCCTGGTCAGCCGCTCCGCAACTCGCTTTCTGGATCGATGGATGGCGGAATAGTAGTCCCGTCCGCCCTGCGCTTGCTCGGCCCGCTGCAACGCTTCGAAAAAGGCGATCCGATCGCTCTGGCTCCAGTGTTCCTCCACGGGTGCGAGCTGTGTGCAATAGTGTACGAGGTCATCCGTGTAGCGGGTGCGTCGGAGGAGCGCACATGTCTTGGCGACGATCTCCGGATGTCTCATAAACGCGAGCGTTCGTGCCATCTCGCGATTCACCCAGCGAAAGGGAGTTGGATAATCGGAATTGAGGCAATTCCCAATCCGCGCCGCCAGCAAGGCCGGAGGGGCACCTCCTCGAGCGAGGGCCGCGCCGAGGACTCGCAACGCGTCCAGTCGATCTCGCTCCAGCATCTCCGACCAGGGAAGGAGCGGGATCTGCTCCAGCACATCATCAAGTGATCCGTTGTCGCACCTCACCATCGCCAACATGGCAGCCAGCCTCACTGAAAGCGACGGGTCTCCGAGTCCTCGGCTTTTCCATTCGTGGATCGGCCGTTCTTCAAGCTTCCGCATCGCAGTGTAGCGAACGGTGCGGTTGCTCTGCCCCAATCCGGCCCAGATCGTGTCCAACGACCCAGGCTGTCCGGACGACGTCGTCAGAAGCCGGTTGTGCAGCACTTCCGCGGGTTCCAGTTTCGAGGGGCTTTCGTGGGGAGTTCGAGGAACTTCCGATCCAGCATGAGTGACTCGATAGAGCCCGGACTGAGTGCCTCTTCCTCCGGTCACGATATACATGGCCCCGTCGCTCCCGAAGGTGAAATCGGTCACGTTGAACGGGCGCGCGCTGAGAAATACCTCCCAGGTGGCCGGCGCAGCCTTGAGGGAAGTGGGTTCATGGACCGCAATCATTCTCCCGTAGGCCCAGTCTGCAATGAAGAACGCCCGACGATACTGTTCTGGAAAACGACTGCGGGTGCCGAATTTGACACCGGTGGGGGAACCGACTCCGATGTCCACCACCGATGCCAGCGAATCCATGCTGTAAAGCGGCAGGTTTCCCTCCCCGCGCCGCCATCCGAAGTCGCCGCCGGGAACGAGATGCAATACTCGTGTGGGATGATACCAGGGGGCACCGATGTCGCGCTCCATGTCTGCATCGTAGGTGAACAGATGTCCCTTCTCGTCGAACGCCAGGTCCATCGGGTTTCGCAAGCCTCCGGCGAAGAGTGAGAAGAAGGAGCCATCCTTGTCGGTTTGGAGCACATGCCCTACTCGCGCGTGTCGAGCTACGGATCTGGGCTTCGAAGGGTCGCCGGTGGGAAGCAGTAGGTCGTCTGGCATCCGCATCAGCGGTGAGGCGCGATCCAAAGAACTGGGCAGTCCGACGTCGTCGCCGTGTGCGATGTAGATCAGGCCATCGGGGCCAAGCGTCATCTGGTTTCTTCCATGTCCCACACCTCCTTCAGTGGCGAGCAGCAGCGTTCGTTCCTCGAACACTCCGTCGTCATCCGCATCCTTCAGCCGATAGAGCCCTTTGCTGTTGTTGGCGTTGACGAAAAGGTAGCCATGGGCGTGAAGCAAGCCTCGGCATTCCTTCAAGGTATTCTCGATGACCTGAACGTGCTCGACGCGTTGGGAGCTGAGTGTGAAACGTAGAAGCCCTTGCTTCTCCCGTGCCACAACCAGTCGTCCCTGGGGGTCGAAATCGAGTGCGATCCACGAGTCCTCCTCTGGAAGCGCGGAGCGGAGGAGTTTGACTTGGAAGCCAGGCAGGGTCTGAAACGTGTGGGGATCCGTCGCGGCTCCGGCCCCGCGCGCGAGCATCCAACTGTTGTAAGCATCGACCGTGCGCGTGGCGGCAAAGGGATCGCCCCAGCGCCTCAACCCGGCGGACCCATGGCCGGAAGTGGGCAGCCAATCGAGTGGATCGGCCCCTGAGATGTGTTGCCATTGCGATGGTGCTGACCTGCCGCCCTTCCAGGAGGCATCGGAGACCACCCATCGCTGGCGTCCGTCGTTCAGGGCAAGCTCGAGCATGAGCCGAAGGGCGGGAGGACGTGTCGAAGACTGGATCTCAACCGCAAGCAGGTTTGTACCCGTTCGGAGGAGCGTGGTGACGTCCAAGCTCATGGCATTGCTCACCCCTGAGCAGCGGCCTGCCCAAGTGCCGTTGAGCCACAGTTCAGCTCGCTCGTCCGCCGCAGCGAGCAAAATGGCCTTGGCCACGTTGGCTCCGGACACAAAAGAGCGTCGAAAGCGATGGGTTTGCGCAGAGGAGGAGGGCGTGTTTAGGTCGCTGAGATCCGAAAGTGTGATCCACTCAGACTGGTGGGGCAGCAGATCCTCGCTAACCACGGCGCGGCACAGCAGCGGCAGGCAGAGGAGCGCGATCAGGCCCGGTTTCATGGGCAAGAGGTGTAGCTCTGAACTTCGGGTTCGGCAACGATCAATAACACGAGGAGAAGCGGATGGGTGCCTCTCAGTATTTTGTAATCGCGTCGATCCGCTTCCCCTCGTAATCGTAATGGGAGTCACATGAGCCGCCGTCTCGACCCTGAAACGTTGGACGTTTACTAGGCCGCCCTGACTTTCATCACTTGGAATGTGCGGCCGCCTTGGATGCCTTGGTCGCCAAAGGACGATCCAGGGTAGGATGATACCGGATAAACCTCTCTGCCCCACTCGGAAACGGCCAACAGAATTCTTTCCGTTTCAATGTAACAACCCTATGCTTACAGCGTCACAAGGTTTGATGCCATCTCTCCTGACACGGGCTCATCATGGCCGAAGCGATTCCAGAACTGGCGGGCTGCCTCGCAAGGGTGCGGAAACGGGACGAGCAGGCGGCGCGCGACCTAGTGGAGAAATTGCATCCGCTGGTCATCCGCATCGTTCGCGCTCATTTGCCCCAGGGCGAGGACGAGCAGGATCTGGCGCAGGACGTGTTCCTCAAGCTCTTCGACCGACTCGAGCAATACCTGGGACAGGTCCCCTTCGAGCACTGGGTGTCGCGCATCGCAGTCAATACCTGCATCGACAAATTGCGAAGTCGTCAGCGGCGTCCGTCTGTCTGTTGGTCCGATCTCTCGGACGATCAGCAGAGGGTGGTGGATCAACTCCCTACCGAGCGCAGCGAAGACACCCCGCCCGAACGCCTCGCGTGGGAGGTCGTGGAAAAGCTGATGCTTGGACTTGCTCCAAAGGAGCGGCTTCTGATCAGCTGGCTGGACCTGGAACAGCGAAGCATCGCCGAGGTATGCGAACAGACGGGTTGGAATAGCGGCGTGGTGCGCATCCGCGCATTCCGTGCGCGCCGGAAATTGAAATCCCTTTTTGAAGCACTCGAGCAAAGCACGACGAAACGCGCCCCATGAAAGACGAACGATTCGACATCTTGCTGGAACTCGCCAAGCGCGGACGCCCGGAGCCGTCGGCGGAGGCACCCTACGGATTCGCCAGCCGCGTCGCCGCCCGCTGGGCTGAAGCGCCAAAGCAGGCGAGCCTCGCCGACCTTTGGGAACGTCTCTGCTGGTATGGGGCGGGCGTTTCCCTCGCCGCGCTGGTGTTTTGCGCCTCGTTTACGCCGTCAGCCAGCCAGCCTAACGCGTTCGAGATGCTCCTGAGTGTGCCTGAGATTTCTCGCGACACCTTTTAATCCGTGAAGCGCTCTCAACTCATCCTCATCGCGAGCCTGCTGGGCTTCATTTTTGGTGCGGGCTTTCTCTCCGGGCGCTTCTCCGCGCCGCGTTCGCCCGTTCAGGTGGTGAACTGGAGGGGCGTTGTCAAAACCTCCGAGTCAGCGCTCCTCCGCCTGGCGGAAGAACTGGACCTCGACGAGGAACAAAAAGAGAAGCTGCGTCCATTGTTTGAGACGATGGCGGAGAAACTCGCCGACCTCAAGCCTCTCTCGCCGGAGCGCCGCCAGGTCTTTCGCGACAACATACCCCGCATCCGCGAGACCCTGCATACGAACCAATACGAAGCCTTCGATACCTACGTGACCATGACCGAGCGGCGCTTGCAGCGCGCGCTCCGCCGCCGTGACGGTCCCTAGCAGGCCGTTGGACCTAGAACGTCATTCTGTAAGGTGCCCGTCAGGGCTATTCTCCGGTTCTGTTGTTTTTTGGACGCTGGCCTCAGACATCCTGACCTCGCGCGAGAGCCCGTAGGCAGGAGTGGAACGAGGATGAGCCAAAGCGCAGGCCGTTTTCTGGCTTTCCCTGAGCCTGGGGGAGCGGAACCGGACGTTGGGGTCCCCTACATCCGGAGGTTCGAGTCCTTGTAGGCGACGACGGCAGGCGTTCCCCCCTCGCGTTTGGGCCTGCTAGCATTCATCCCTAGGCAGATCCAGTCCCCTCAGCGGCACGATCGTGCGCCCGCGGGAGCGAGGCTCCTGCGGGCGCACGTGGCATGGTTTCCCGGTGACGAGCGGTCGTCCTAGGGGATGTAGATGGCGATGTAGGTTGCGTTGTTGGTCTCGTTCACCTCCGCGAGGCTGTCATTCTTGTCCACAATGATCCCCAGGTAATAGGTGGTTCCCCGCACCAAATCCGTGGGAATGGTGAGGCGTTGCGTGGTGAGGTAGGTGGTGTTCCGGCCTAGCGTGGGTGTGCGGGTGGCCAGCAGCCGGTCGGAGGTTGTGATGTTGTTGTTCCCGATCGACAGGTAGAACCCGGTCAGAGGGCTTTGAGTGGTGGCCCCGCTGTTCTCGAACTGGAACTCCAGATCGATCTCCTCGCCCATGTAGACTTCATAGGCAGGATCGTCCTCGGTGCCCGAATGGACGGCCCGCGGTTTTCCGGACGCGTCCTTGATAAGGGTGCGCGCATGCGTGCTGTATTCCCCAGAGCGTCCGCTCCACTTCCAATGGGTCACGCTCACATCCTCCCTATGGGTGGAGTCGAGACCGTAGAGGAACACCGCTCCATTGCAGGCGTCCTCGCCCGGGTAAAAGTGGATGTCTCCCGAGTTGGCATTCACATGCGTCGAGTCGTCACCCATAATGTTGTAGAGATCATTCTCGTGCGCCAGCCCGAGAGCATGGCCCATCTCGTGAAGGCAGACGGAGACGAAGGTCCGGGCGGTCCCTTCATAGGCCTGGGAGATGCTCGTCGCCGGGCTCGTGGTGAAGTTCCAATCGGCGTCTGAGATGATGTCCGCCTCCACCAGCGCGGTCCCCAGGTACCACGTGTAGGTGATTGCGGGGGCACCATCCAGAACATCCTGATCATCCGAAAACCAGACCTCGTTCTGAAAGTTGTAGAGCCCGACGGTCGACTCGTTGAACTGCAGCGTCCACCTGAAGTCGCTCGGATTGTCGTTCCATCGGTTCTTGGCGTCGATGAGGTCATCACGCCAGGCACCCACTGGGAAGCTGACGGCTGCGGCTCTCAAGGTGATATCTTCGTCGACCCACTTGATCTTGGTGCCGAGGAAGGATGAGTATTCATAGGTGAATCCTGTCAGCGGGAGCAACCCGGCGAGCAGGCCCAGAAGAAGTGATTTGGTGTTCATTTTAGTTTCGCTTTGAATTGATGTTTTGTTTCTTTGCACAGGGTTCGATGGCGTTCGCAGGCCTACTTGAGCACCGGGTTCCCGCCATTGCTCTTCAGCCGCAGCGCCTCCGGATCTGGCTGAACCGCGGGAGCTGAACCGATTCGTGGCGTCCGGGGGGCGACCGCCCGGGGGTTCATGACGTTGAAGGATTTGGCCGGATCGCTGGAAAGGTCACCAACGAGAGCCTCGGCACCCGCTGCGCCTTGGATGTCGGGTCCAAGATGGCGCCCAAACGTCGCAAGGATTTCTCGGAATCTGAGGTTGGAAAGCGCGTCGCCCACGACCGGTTCCGATGGCGTGCTGGTCTCCTGGGCGTCGCGCTCGACCACCTTGTTCTGTTCAAACAGCTGACCACCGATGCGGTTTTGATGAACCTCCTCAAGATGGGCATCCTCCCCACAGTCAATCATGGCTTCCGGCGTCCAGAGCAACGGACGACCGTGAGCGTTGAAGACATGCCCGTCGTGGATTCGGAACCTCCCGCCATGACCGCCCACCAGCGGGCAGGAAGCACGACCGTTTCGACGGACGAACAGGATGGACCGCTCCCCAACGTCAAACAGGGGGACATGGGACACCCGCAAGATTCGGCCGTCCGGGGCGGTCCCCCCAGCGAAGCGCAGCCAGAGGCTCGCCTTCTGATAGCTTCCCTTGACCACCTGATGAACCTCAAATTTGACAAAGGTGTGAGGTAGGGCGACATGGTCGGGCAGGTCCTTGGCAGACTGGCGATACTGGATGTCCGTCACTGTGCCTTCAAAAACCAGATCGGCCTGGCGCAGCATGGACGGGAAGTCCATGGATCCCTCCGGGGTGCCGAGGCGGAAGAATCCCATCTTGCCGCCGGTGGGCAGCGGCGTCGGGCTGGCGACACCGCGCAGCTTGGTGAACTCTCCGTCCAGGGCCGCAGCGCGTTCGACCACTCCTTCCGGATGTTCCCACATCAGGTGCGGCTTTCCATCCACATCCATCACGTGCAGCTTATTGTTCATGTTGGCGGGGCGGAGCTTGAATCGATAGTCCTCCACCTCCCCGCTGTCCGCGTAACCCTTGACGCTGTTCACACAGTTGGAGCCGAGGCGGAACCGGCCGTAGCTCCATCCGGCTGTTGCTGTGGCAGGAATGACCGTGGTGAACTGCTGGTTCCCCGCAACCACGGGCAAGCAGTTGAACACCTGCTCGGTGGTCTCCCAGGCACCGTTCCGGTTGTAATCGATCCATGCGCTCAGAAACCCCGCTCCCGAGGAGCGCACGTTGATGCGAACCGTGTCCCCTGCGACCATTGGATCGATCACTCGAATGCCGTCTTCGTCATCCGGGGCTAGATTCAAATCATCGCCGGTGGCCGGAGGATTTGGCTGCCCGTCGGGCTCCGCATCGATCGCGTTGCCCAGAAACAGCGCGCCGACACGGTGACGTGCGCCGTTGCTGGCGAGCAGAGTCGGATAGGGATTATCGGGCGCGTCTCCGAAATCGCGAGGCACCACAATGACGATGGGATTATCCACCACGATCAGCTGCTTGACGCCGTCGAGGACGGCCGAGTGAATGCTCAGTTCCAGGGTTTCCCTTCCCGCAGGAACCGCGACGGTGACCTTGCCGGTGACCGAAAGGGTGGCGGAGGCTTGCGAGGCCAGAGCGCCGAGCCGACAAAGAACCTGATTGCCATCCTGCGTGCACACTCCCTGCGAGGCCTTGGAGCCGATCATCGATATGCCAGAGGGAAGCCGTTGGGCGATGACCGCGCTCGCGATCGGAGTGGGGCCCGTGTTCTTGACGGTCAATTGTAGGACGGCCGTGGTGCTTTCGCGGACGAAGCCCGGCGAAAGCCGGGTTTCGATATCAGAACTTTGGGCGAGAAGACTCGTCGTGAAAGCGGCGAACGCCATCAACGCGAGAGTGAGCTGATGAACGCTGAGGTTCATCACCGGTGGAATGAGAGAAGTAGTCTTCATACGATCACGGTGACGCGGCGAAAGGACGCCTGTTACAGCCTGGCAGCGAAAGAAATCTTTTACCGCGAAGCGGCAAGAAAGGGTGAAATAGTTTGCGCGGAAACTCGTTGATACCCCTTCGTGTTTTGACGGCGCATCCTGATACTTCATCTCGATACCCCAGCGCTTGCCTTTCGCCAGGATCATCGAAGCCAGTTCCGCTCCGCTGTGCGTGCCGCAGAAGTAGGCGTTTCGTTCCCCGAGCGTGCTACGATTGAGCTTCTCGCGCGTCCCGTCCGTCAGCTTCTTCAGGCTCTTGGGGCGGCTTCCAGTATCGGCAGCATCAGTAAACTCACCGCCGTCTGGACCACCCTGTCTTTCACGTGAGGTTGAAAAACTGTCCCCTGTCCTACACCAGCCGGAACGCGCCAGCCAAGCAGGACGTCCTGGGCACTGTTGCGCTTGCCATTCTCGCTGGGCACAACCACTATGATCATATTCCGGTGTTGCGTTGCGATACGGTGAATCCGATCGGATTTGGAATGAATCCGAGGCTGGGAGGGAGCGGCAGTGACGGGGTGTTGAGAGCCAGCCAGCCCCGGGTATTGTCCGTGTCAAAGGAGTGTAAGTGGCTGACCTTGGTGTTGCGAGAGACCCTACGTATTATGAGTAAAGCAAGCATAGCCCGCGGAACCGTTCGTGTTGCCGACCGGATTTCTCCATTCCGCCGTCCATTCAACTGTAAGACTGCTGTGCAGTGTTTGCGCATGCTGGGTCTGGGTCTTGCCGCGTTGTGCGTTTGGAGTGGCTCCGCAATTCAGGCCGCCGACTACTCCCATTGGATGGCCGATCACTGGGATAAGATTAAGACCAAAACCTTGAGACAACTGGTCATTCCTGGCACGCACGACTCGGGCGCTTATGACCTGGTGAACGCATGGGAGACTTTGGATTACAGGTGGTATCAAGTTGTCTCCGATTTTGCCGGAGCGGATACCTCCGCGAAGGCAAAGAATTATCTGGCTGCAGGACCTTTCTTCGAGCAGTGGTCTCAAACACAGACTCAGCGGATTTACGATCAGCTTGCCGGAGGCATTCGTGCGCTGGACCTGCGTGTGGCAGTGGATCCCAAAGGCAACTTCAGAATCGTGCATAGTTTGTATGGCGATACCATTGACATTGTTCTTGAGAACGTTCGCCAATTCTCTGCGGAGCATCCTGAGGAGCTCATTCATGTGCGGTTTGATCATTTCCACGATGTCGGTCTGAGGACCACGAACAATTTCGAAGGAGGTGTGGATAAAATGCGCGGTTCCAAGCATACGGAACTTCGCGACCTGATCTCGAACAAGATCGGCGACCGGCTGGTTCTAGATTGGACGCCTACAAAAACCCTCGAACAGCTACGAGTCGCGAATAGTCCGCGAAGAATCCTCCTTTTCTACAATCAAACCATGGATGCCAGCGGCGTTGCGATTCCGAACCGGCCTGGCTTCGTGAATGATCCGACATTCATCAGCAACAGCGATTGGGTGGGGGATACGGCGAACAATAAATCTCCTGTCACTTTTAAGGCACTCACGCTTGCCAAGGTGAATGGGTTTCTCAATGGCACACAACTGCATCGCCTCGGGGCGGTGACACCGACCACGGACCAGTATGACGCCTGGTATCAGTCAGGTGGTGTGGCAGGAACCAACCCCAAAACCTTGGCGGAGTATGCCAATGATACCAATCCAGTCTTGGCTCAATGGATACGGGATGAATTGGCAAACAAACAACTGAACATCATCCAAATGGATTATTATCCGGATTACCTGGTGCCGCTCTGTTTGCAGCTCAACGGCATCGCAGTTCCGGCATTCACGATTCCTTCAGCCAATCGGTGGGGAAACTACAAGAATCTGGGGCAATTGGTGGGTGAGGCAAATGCGGCGGCCGAAGCGTGGGTGAATCAAGCCGCGAGTGATGTGAGCACGTGGTTCAGCACTGCATGGACGGATGTGAGCACGTTCTTCAACTCGGTCGCGGACGGGATCTCGAGTGTGTTTGTGAGGACGTTTGAGCCCGCGCTCGCGGGAGTGGCGCCTGTCGGCGGGGTGACGCCTGGCGTGCGGCATTACGTGATCACGGTGGAGCGGATTGAGGTGCTGGCGGCACCGGCGGACTGGGAGGGGGATCTGGAGTTGTATGGACAGATTTTCATGGTCCCCAGTCCCTTTGCATTTACAGATCCCGGAGCCAACAAGACATTGTGGAGTCTGCCTGAGGGCGATCAGGGAAGAACCAAGATTGCCAAGTCGCTCATGATCAACGCGTCCAAGAACATTTATGTGAAGGAGTCCGATGCGGCCGGGCTTCAAGTCTCCTTGGGGGGTGTGATTTACGATGATGAATTTGGTCTCTTTGCAGGAGTGGGGGATCATTTGCTGGAACTGGACAAGAAACTGCGTCGAGGGCCTTTAACCTTTGATCTGGGAAGCCTGGAGGAGAATGGCTCCCTCTCCGAGCGGGTGGAGTATGTCAAACCCAACATTGCGCGTGTGGCAGTGTATTTCAAAGCCACCCGGATGGTGGCCCCTCTCATTCCCCAAGCGCCGCCCCTGACGTGGGCTGAGAACTTCAAGACCAGCGTGATTGTGGATCGGTTGACCCGGATGGGAACGGGACTATTGAAAGCGTCCGCCGGTGTCCCTGGACGCATGGAATATCTGCCGAAGGAAGGCGAGTTCCTTTCCCCGGGCAGCGAGCTGGAGGTACAGGCCCGATTCATTCCCACGGACACCCGCAAATATACCGAACGAATCATAACCCGCAAAGTGACCATGCCCAATCTCTATCGAGGGATCCCGGGCAGAGTCTAGGACGCGTCTTTTCAAGACTGTAAGTCCAGGACAGCAGGGTTTTTGGAGAAAATGAGCGAATGGAGGCGTTCACGGCCACCGCGGGCGGAGTTGAACTGTTGAAGGAAGCTTTTGGTGTTGCACTTGGTTTTCGGGTTTCGCTTTC
>CAMAVD010000147.1 GCA_945861575.1 Akkermansia muciniphila | reverse complement strand
AGAGGCTGGAAGGAAACCTTCGCCCCCAAGAGCCCGGTGGCCGCCCCCAGCGGCTGACTCCTACCAAAATCTAAACCCGGCCCGTTCGTTCAACCCGCGAAACTCCGCGCAGCCACGGCGGCAAGATACGGTTCCGCCGGACGGTTACGTTAGAGTCGGGTCCCCCGCCTGTTTCAGAGCCGGGCGGGGGATCCTGGCAATCCAAGCCTTTGAGTGACGGAGAGGGCGGAGGCCTGCGAATGCGCTCGATAGAAACCCTTCGGAACCCCTTCCGATCCCGTAAAATAAACAGCCCCGCACCGCTCGACTGATCCCCGCCCTCACCCCTTCGCTCCGGAATTTCCGAAAGGCATTAGTTAGGGCTAGGGGTCCACGCGCAGCACGGCCGGCGCGCTGACGACTACCGCGGGCCCCGACGGACTCTGATGTTTCACCATCACGACATAGCTGCCAGCGTCCGCAGCCGTGACGTTCTCCAGGGTCAACACGGGCCCAGTGGCGCCCCGCACCGGGCGGCCATTGAAGTGCCAATGGTAAGTCAAGGGCGTCACCCCTGTCGCCTCAACCGTGAACGTCGCCCTTTGACCCAGGGCAGCAGCCTGGCTCGCGGGGGGACGAAGGATCACCGGCGGAACCAACACCTGGACAGTCGCCGGTTGGCTGACAACGGCGCCCAGGGCGTCACTGAGGGCCACCGCGTATTCGCCGGCGGCGTTGGGCTGAATGTTCGGCAGCGCGAGGCTCGCATTGGTGGCGCCGGCGATCGGGGCGCCTTGGAACAGCCACTGGTAATCCACGTAAGCCTTCCCGAGGGCCTCTACCTCGAGGACAGCCTCGGCGCCGGCATACACCGCCTGGGACCGAGGAGAAACCAGGATGACCGGGCCGGGAGCAGGCGGTGGGAGCAGCGGCGTGACGACACGGTAGATCCGCCCGATGGAAGCGGGGTAGGGATCCGGCACGGTGGCGGTCCGGTTGGAGGCGGCGGCGAAAACGTCGCCCAACCGGGTCCAAAGACCGGCCGACGGGGATTCCCTGAACTGAACCGTGTAATTCCGATTCGACATGGCCACGAAGCTCAAGAGGTTGGAACCGGTGCTGGGCAGGAGAGGGTTCAACCGAAGATGACTGGCAAGGTCGTTGGGATCGGTGCCGGCGCGGTATTCCTCGAGATTGGTAAAACCGTCGCCATCGAAATCGAGGGACGCGTCGTTCGGGTTCCCCGGGTCCAGACCCCGTGCCGGCGTTTCGTAACTGTCAGGCAGATGATCCCCATCAACGTCCGCGAGCACCGTAAGGACGGCGCCGCTGCTCAACAAGCCGGCGAGACCCACGCTGGCCAGGTTGGTGATGAGCACCGTGTAGGCGCCGGCCTGCGCTGCCCGGACGTTGGTGATGATGAGGGTTGAGACCGATTGATCCAGCAAGAAGCTGGTGCGGATGGCGCCGTTCCTGCGCCAGCGGTAGGAGATGGGGTAGGGACTGCCGCTGACGCCCACGGAGAGGCTCACCGTGTCTCCCTCCACCGCGACGACGGATTGGGGTTGATGGGTGATGGCGGGGGCAACCAAAACGTTCAAGGTCACACGATCGCTCAGCACAGAGCCCACGGAGTCAGACACCGTGACGGCGTAACGGCCCTGGTTCCGAACCTGCACATTGGTCAGGGACATCGACAGGTTCGTGGCGCCGGGAATATCGGTGTCGTTGAAGCGCCATTGGTAACGAAGCGGCGAACTACTCACCGCCCAGACCCGAAACGTGAGATTGGACGAAGCCCGAACATTCTGGTTGCGCGGTTGAACCAGGATGGTGGGAGGGGAAAGCACCGTGAGCATGGCGTTGGAACTCGCCGCACTACCAGCGGCATCCACCACCAGCACCCGATAGCGCCCGGCGTCGGCGGGGACGACGTGGGAAAGCAGGAGGGCCGTGTTGGTGGCTCCAAGTATGTTCGTCCCGTGGTGCTGCCACTGGTATCGGAAAGGTTCGGCCCCGCTCGCGCTGGCGGTGAACTGGACGGCGAGGGAAACCAGCACGCTTTGATCGAACGGCTGGGTGAGCAGGACGGGCGGGGCAGCCCCGGGAGAGTAAGCTGCGCCGGGAGAAGGATTGGCCGCCACCCAATGAGCCGGGTCATCACCGTAGCCCGGCGGGTTGGTCCGGTGCAACGAGGCCCCACCGCCCGCCGCTACGGACGGCCAGGGGGGGCGGTCACGGAATCCAACTTCATCCAAGGTCACGTAGGGCAGGCTACCGGCGGAGAGTATGCCTGGCCGCTGCAGTTCAAAAAGTTCTCCGTCCGGTTGCAGCCTGCCGGCGTAAGGGCCGAGAACCAGGACAGAGTCGGGCACGTGGTATCGGGCGCGGAACGCGGCGGGTTCGATGCCGACCAGCAACAACAGGCTATGCGCGTTGAGTCGCGTGCCGGGCGGGAACTGGTAGCCGAGCCCTTTCACGCGCCAGGTGTTCGTCGGAGCCAACGGATCGAAGAGCGGCACCGGATCGGGAGTGACGTTCCTCAGCTCCACAAACGCCTCTTCCCCGGGCGGCGGGGCATACAGGATCTCATTGATTACCACCGGACCCATCCGCGGCCCGCTGTTGGTGGCGAGCAGCGTCATCCTCGCCTGCGCCGGGAACCGCTCCAGGCCAACGCTGGTCACATGGCGCCCAAAGGATACTCCAGGCGCAGTAGCCCCAAACTCGAAGCCGTGGCTGTAGCCGGTGAGGTTCGTGGCGGCGTCCCCGGAAAAAAGATAAACCGCTTCGCCTTGCGCGCTGAATGCAAAGCTGTCCCCGACACCCGGAACCGGATTGAAATCGCGTTCCGCGAACGTCACAAAACCGCCAGCCGGAATCCTGGTGTCGTTCGGGATTCGGAACTTTTTCGGAGCGGAGCGGGAATCGGTCAGGAACCAGCCGCCGATGTCCGCCGGGCTTTGACCCGGGTTATGCAGCTCAACGCGGTCGATGCCATCCGACGCCTGGCTCAGCAGTTCATTGATGACCACCCGCGGAATGTCGGTGGCCGGATCCGCGGTCCCGGGGGAGCCGCCGGGCCGGGCACTGGCGCGCCATTGACCGGGTTGATCGAGATCCGTGAAGGGATTGGGATCCACCGCCACCAGCGAGAACCCTTGTCCGGCAGCCGTGAGCGGCCACGGGGTTTCATCCTGGTAGGCAACTGTCGCCATGACCGGTCCCCAGGGTGACGCCTCCAGCGCGACCCGGTCGCCCGCACCATTCAGGCGTCCCTGGTATTCGCCAAGGAGCAGCATCCCGTTTGTATCATAACGCGAGGCAAAAGCTGCGATGTTTGCGGCCACCACCAAGTGCTGGCCCGGATCGAGTGTCAGTGGAGGAAAGTCGAATTTGATTCCCTGGGCAAACCGCCATCCGCCGAGATTCAACGGGTCCTGGCTGGTGTTCCTCAGCTCGATGAACTCCAGGTCGGAAGCGGTGAATGGGGAGTAAGCCGCAGGGTCCGCGGGCTGGTACATCAATTCACTGATGACCACCCCTCCTGCGGCGGGCGTGATGCGCTCGAACACCGCGGTCACCGCGGTTTGGGTGGACAGGGTCTGCACCGTCTCCGCCTGGTCGGATGCAAACCCACCGCGCCAGCCCACAAAACGAAAACCCGGCGCGGCCAGGGCGCGGAGCTTCAGCGGCACGCCGTTGAAATAAAGTCCATTGGCCGGGAACTCGCCGAGCGGGACATTGGCTAGGATGACCACGCCGGCATCGGGCTCGGAGAGGTGAACGGTGAGAGACGACATTCCCGCCAGGCCAAAACGCCGTGCGAGCTGATCGCGAATGTACCCAGGCCGGCGCCGGGCAAAGTCGCGCATGAACTCCACATTGGCGTTCCACGTTTCCATGGAGGCCACGGCGGTGTGGGGCCCAAAGATCGGCCAGGCACCCCAGCGCTTCACCTGCCTTGGCATCTCCCCTGCGATGCGATCCTGGAAAAAGTTCATGATCCGGATGACCCGTTCCGGCTGGAAGGTGATGTTCAGATGGGCGGCGAAGCGCTGGATGAACTCGTCGCGAAAGGCGGTGTTGCCCAACAAGCGCCTTATGAGGAAGGTAGATTCGTCGTCCCGCGGATAACCCACCTCCTCGGTGGTGGTGCACCGTTTGACGGAATCCTGGTCCACCCGGTTTTGATGAGTGTTCTCGAAGAGCCCGAACGCGTAATCCAGGTCGAAAAACAGCCACCGCCAGCGCGCCCCCGGCTTCTGCTCGCGCCAGAGCTTCACGTTGTTCTGCGGCCAATCGATGTTCCCCGAGAAGATCTCCACGATCTGGTAATCCATGAAGTTGTCGACATCCATCTGCTTGAGGACATGGGCGTAGTTGGTCGCGACGTTCAAGTTGCGGCTCGACATGAAATTACGTAGCGGCAGAAAGTTTTTGACCGTGCCGGCATCTGCGATGTAATCGCCGACGTATTTGATCATATCCACACGCTCCGGGTCTGCACCGTGGTTTCCCTCGGGATAATGATTCCCTGTCGATTCGCGGATGTCCTGGATGCCCATGAAGCGCCCATTCACCAGGAGCACGGCCGGGCGGTACGCCTGGTAGTCGATGTTCATCAGCCCGACGCCGAGGTTCTGCATCAGGGCATCCCTCAACATCGACGTGCCCCAATCGGTGCCAGCCGAGCGCAGCAGGAAGGAGTTAAAGCTCTCGATGTCCTTCTCCGGAAAGAGCCGGGTGTTCAGCCGCCCCGCGCCGTACATCCTGCGCAGGTGCACCGCCAGGCTCCGTTGCGGCAATGTTTGCGTCCAGCCGCCGTGGGTGTAGAGCCCCGCATCCACTGCGAACTGCTCCACCCCGTTCGTCTCGTAAAGCGCGATGTGCACAGGTTTCTCGGTTGACGTTCCTCGCGGCACCACATAAAGGCCGGCCGGCCCGTTGAAATCAGCCGGTGCCCCCGCGATGGAGACCACCGGCAGAGTGAACTGTTCGCCCACGAAATACGTGGCGGTCGCCACCCGCGACGGCTGCGCGCCGTCCAGCATGGCCACCGCGCGGACGACGGTGGTGTTAGTGAGCGTGAACGCGTTGGTGTAGAGCAGGCTTCTGCTCGGGGTTGGCACGCTGCCGTCCAAGGTGTAGCGGATCTCCGCAGTTACCGGAGCCGCCGCGAGGCTCAGAGTGACAGGCCCGTCGTGGAAACCCGGTTTCACGCCGAATTTCACCGGCGCAAGGTAGCTCTCCGATCCGTCCGGGTTTTTCGCGCCGGGCGAGGGCACCGCGAAAAACCGCAGGGCCGGAACACGCCGGTTGGCCAGCAATCGCGGCAACACCAGAAAATCATCCGACGCCCCGGCGGCGTCACGGTTCAGGCCGTGCACCGCCAGCAGGTTTGTCCCGGATGCCAGCAGACCGGGCGCATCGGGGAGGACGAAGCTCTGCCCGACCCCAGCCTCCGCTCCGGCGCGATCGGCCAGCGCCCTCGAATTCCAGGCCAGATCAGGAGGGACGTTCGCCACGGCGGCTGGTACCCCGTTGAGGTAGGCGGCAAACCCGTCATCATACTTCATCTCGAGGGTGAGAAACTCGACTGTCCCGGGCTCGCTCACGACAAACGGCACGCGCACATACGCGCTGTCGTTGACGCCTCGCATGGCGTTACCAAGATCCGTCGTCACCAACACACCGAACCCATAACCCACGCCAGTGACCGCCTTCGTCCAGGAAGCATCATCAAACCCGGCACGTGCAATCCAGTGGGTTCCCTCCGAATCATCCTGTGGCACGAGCACGCGACACGGGACGCCCTCGGGGATCAACTCATCCTGCACGATCCCGGTTCCGATGCCGTAGGAGACATCCTGGATCTGGGTCGGGAACTGCGGCGCATACTCGTGCGCCACCGTCACTCCGTCAGGACGCACCAGCGCCAGATACTCGCCATCACCGGACAGTTTGAAGTTGGTGTGAAGCTCAGCTCCGCTCGCAGCACGGTTCTTCCCTGAAGCGAACACCACCAGGTGACCGTCCGCCCGGAGGGTTACCGCGGGAAAGGTCCAGAGGGCAGGCTTGTCGGGTGTGTCGGTGAGATGCCAGCCCGCCAGATCCACGGGAGCGGGGCTCGCATTGTGGAGCTCGATCCAGTCGGAACGGTCGCCGTCCTGGTCGACCAGCCCGCTCGCGTTGATGGCCATGAACTCGCTGATCGCAACCTCGGCGCTGGCGCTGGGTGCGGGAACGCCAAGCGCGAGCGTCACCAGCATCCAGGCCCAGAGGCCACGCAGGGGCAGAGTTTGGGGGGTGGAGGCTCGGTCTCCCTGCCATGACGGACAGAGGGTATGAATGGAGGTCAGCATTCGACGCTAGCCTTATTATCGCACTGAATCGCCTTCTCCTGCAAGTTTTTATTCGGCGGTCCAGGTGGGCCTAGACCCAACAGTCGTGTCACCAGCCGCCATTTGGATTACTTGAGGGGCAGTCGAGTGGTCATATCCAGCTCAAAGCGGCCGTATGGATTGACGTGCTCCCAGATTAGCGGGGTCAATGCCCGGAGGTCGGTCTCGGTCAATCGTCTCTGCCAATTCGGTTGAGCCAGCACCTCTTGCAACATGAGCGTGTTCACGTAAACCATACAGTTTTGGAGCAAATGCAGCGAGAGCATGCTGATCTCGTGATCCTCGCGGCGATTGCTTGTCATTTCGCCGCGACGCGCAAAATAGACGAAATCGTTGGCACCGTTCCATCGCTCGACGGTGTTGAGGCCCTCGTGAATTTCGCGGCGCAAGGCCAGGCTATGAAGGTATCGGGCGAGGAAGATAGTTTTGACGGCCCGGCCGAGTTCGGCAAGCCCCCTGTAGGTCGGGTGCTGGACATTATTTCGGGTGAAGCGGCGCAAGATCGCTTCGGTCTCTGCAGTGCCTAGGCGCAGGGCCGTCGCATACTTGACCATGGGGTCGTATTGCTGGCGGATCAACTCCCAATCGATGGCCTTGGTCAGAATTGGTTTCAGATCCGGATACGCGTCGGGTTGCCCGGAGTCCGGCAGGTAGAGCTTCTGGCTGCCGATGTCTTTGAGCCTCGGCAGAAGTTGGAACCCTAGGAGTCGACAGAAGGCAAAACCGACCGTGCTTTGGCCGTGGCTGTCGACATACTGGCGATTGACATCCATCTCCGTGCAATGATGCAGGACGCCCTCGATCATCGAGGCGACTTCGGACGACGACGGGGATTTGAGTTGCGAATGAATGCACAGAGATTTCCTCTCGACGTGCCAGTAGATCATGACACCTCGACCGCCATAACGAACGTGCCATTGCGTCGTCAGATTCTGATCCCAGGCGCCGAAATGTTTGGAGTCCGACGCGCAGGCATTCGTGCCGCTGCCCCAGATTAGGGGATTGCGGGCGGCCAACGTGCCATTGGCGACAATAGCGATCGCCTCACGCAGTGCTGGCACGTTGATGTAGCGATGACGGACATACGCCAGATCCTTGGCGGTCACCCCCGATCCGAGGCTTGCCATGCGCTGCAACCCGGCATTAGTGCCGAGGCCATGTAGGCAAAGCAGCAAGCGTGGGCGTAGCACAGAGCGGTCGAGGAGTTCGTAGACGGTAGGGCTCTTGAATGCGTTGGTGATGCCGAGCCGCAGATCACTTTCTTTGACCATATCGAGAAGACCGGTCATCGACCATTTCGACTGCAGCTCCGCCTTGACCTTGATGATGTTGTCCGGATCTGGCTGGGCATCGAGTGGGGTCAACGTGATCCAGCTCTTGCCGCGTCTCTCGCCAATCCGGACATAGGCGTTCTTCTGAAGTCCTGCGGCGAGAGTGGCAAGCTCCGTGCGCATCTCTGCCTTGACGCCTTCAATAAAACGATCTGCCTCAATCGGCAGTTTCAGCGCGGCATAATAGGGAGCGCGCTCCGCCTCAAAGTCGGTGGGTAAGTCCTCGTCCGGGTTACGGTAGCGATTGGCCCCAACGACCCAAATCTCCTTGCAGCGTAACCTTTCTCGCAAGGCTTGGAGGACGCAAATCTCGTAGGTAATGCGGTTGATGCGCTGGCGACCTTGAGCGTCGGTCTCGTTCACAGCGTCGCGCCACATGCCACTGACGACGCCGTCCAACGGCACATCCTCCTCGACGGGGAAAACTCGCAGCTTGGTGTCCGCATGGCGTCGCACCAGTTCGAGCGCACGGATCACTGGGCGGTGTCCTTCGTTGTTCGAGCGGAACTCCAAAGCCTGGAGGACCTTCGGCACCATACGGCGGTAGTGACTGCTGTAGGAGTTGCGGATGAGTGTCCGTAGCGTTGTCCGGTAGGTTGGCCCGGTCGCCTTCCATTCCTTGACCAGGTCGCGCAGGGTCTGCTCGCCAGCGACTGGAAACACGACCTCGCGGACGACACCATCAGGGTGTGCCAGCGAAGCGTCGGCCAACTCGAACAGGATGTTTTGCTTGCCTGTGACACGCTTGAGATCGTCGAGCAGCTCTCGGTCTACCTTGCGTTCGGCGTGGGCACCGATGCGATGGATAGTCTCGATCAGCAGATCGATCAGGCCATCGGTGAGTGACCGGCTTCGCAGCATTGCGAAGGCAGCAAGGGCCGTGAGCCGAAACGGTTCATTGTGGCGACGCAGCTCATACGGAGCCTCGACCATCACGCGCTGCCGGTAGCGCTCGACTTCTTGTGCCCGTGCATGAGAAAAAAGACCGGAAGGAAGCTCGATCTTGCGGACCAGAGAGAGCTTAGCCAACTCGGTTTGCAAGCTGTTGACGCTCGGTCCGCCAGGATCGGAGCGGAGGTGCATTAACAACGCGGACGCAAGGCCATCAGGCTCATTGTTCGCAGCAACATTTTGCTCGACGGTCGCAGGTCTCAGCAATGCATCGAGCCGGGTTCGTGTGGTCGGCAGTAGTCGACCAAAAATCTCGCCACAAAACCGTTCGTCATAGGCATTGATGGCAGCGCGAACAATGCGCTCCGTGCGATCGGGAGCCGGAGGTTCAATGGCTAAATCTCGACAGCGTTGTTCCACCGTGCTAGCCAGGTGAACTAAGTCTCGATGGTCGGCAATAGCGTGATCACAGAGCCATTGCTTCATGACCTCACCATCTGCAACGGTCATCTCGCGAAATCCGAGCAGGGTGCGAATTTCGGCGCGGTGACGCTCGATGGTGCGGCCAGAGACATCTGGAAACTTAGCTGGTGCCGACTCAATGCCGAGCTGCCTCGCAACATCGGCAAGCGTGTCGGGTTTGATCTCGTTCTGAGCGCGGGGAAATCGGCCGTGTGCACGGAAGAAAAGCAACAGCACTGCGAACGGCAACCTGTTGGCTCGACTCTTGACCGCGATGAGGGGCCCATCTGACAGAGTTAGCGCCCATCCGTCTGGCGTTTTCACGAGCGTGTAACGTAATCTTTGACAGACGTGTTTGTCACTCATAGAATAAGTGACGGATTATGTGATTGATTTCAGGCCCGTGATTGCGATTGGAATGACTGTCACACAATCGACCGTATTGATGACAGAGGGAGAACATGCTGATCGGCTATATGCGCGTGTCGAAGGTGGACGGATCGCAGGTGCTCGACCTGCAGCGCGATGCGCTGCTTGCGGCTGGCGTGAAGCCCTCGCGACTCTATGAGGATCAAGCCTCGGGCAAGAAAGATGATCGGCCAGGGCTAGAAGCGTGCCTCAAGTCACTTCGCGAGGGAGATACGTTGACCGTCTGGAAGCTTGACCGTCTCGGGCGTAATCTCCGCCACCTCGTCAACACCATTCATGACCTGATGGATCGCAAGATCGGGTTTCGGGTTCTCTCGGGCCAGGGTGCAAACATTGATACCACGACTGCCAGCGGGCGGCTCGTCTTCGGCATCTTCGCAGCGCTCGCCGAGTTCGAGCGTGAGCTCATCCGCGAAAGAACAATGGCGGGCCTAGCATCTGCACGGGCTCGTGGGCGCAACGGTGGGCGTCCCTATACGATGACGCCTGCCAAGCTGCGTCTCGCCCAAGCTGCTATGGCTAAGCGCGATACCAAGGTCGGTGATCTATGCAAAGAGCTGGGCATCACGCGGCAGACCCTCTACCGCTTCATCGATCCTAAGGGGGGACTGCGTGCTGACGCCTCGAAGCTGCTCAGGCGTAAGGGTCAGAAAGCCAGCGGTTGAGTTTATAGCGCAGCAGCGGAGAGCTTTCTGTTTCGAGGCGATTTTTCGAAGAATGTCCGAAGGATTCAGCTGGGTCGTGCGTGTTGGGTATTGAAATGAACAAACTACCAATGAAAAAGACGCTCGCGATCGTGCTGCTCAGTTGTGCGCTATCTGCCCTACAGACTTTTGGACAGCTGGCCGGGCGTAGACCAAGTGCATCGTCAAATGAATCGGCATCGACGAACCTAGTTAGGTTTGACTTGGATTTCCCGGGCGGAACCCCGAGCGATCTTGTGCACGCAATCCAGAAAAAGTCAGGACCCCTCAACGCGATCATCCCCGACGAATGTCTCGATGAGAAGCTTCCAGCGCTTAAGATGCGCAGCATCACGGTCGCAGAGCTATTCCAAGCGCTCGGGTTGGCCACCGCCAAGCCGATTCCTATTCCTTCAGGCAACCCAGGTAGCTACGAGATTTTGCAGTTCTCGGCCACATTCAAGACCCAGGGGCCAATAACCCCAGATTCAATCTGGTTTTTCCGGGCAGAGAAACCTATGGTGTTTCCCAAGGCCAGTCCGCAGCAGATTTGCCGTTTCTACCCGCTTGCCGGATTCCTCGAGCATCAGACCGTCGACGACATTATTACGGTTGTAGAGACCGGCTGGAAGATGATGGACGAGGGCACTTCAAATGAGAGTGCTCGAGCACTTCAAAATCCGAACCTCAAGTTTCATAAAGAGACCAAACTCCTTATCGCCGTCGGGGCGGAGATTAAGTTAAAGGTGATCGATGATGTCCTCATGGGCCTTAAGCCCATTGGGATTCCGCTTCGCACCCCACCACCGACGGCAGGCCCGATTCCTACAAAACAATAGTCCCTAAGTGAGTTACTCAATTGCGAGATCTTTGACCTCGACGACATGCACTCGACGCTCAAACACCATCGCGTTGATGGCTGACTACAGCTCAGCTCATCGGCCAGAAGTCGTTCAGTTGACATCTCGCATGCTGCGAGGAGACGAGGATGCCTATCGCGATTTCTATCAACTCTATGGGCGTCGCTTGTTTCGCTATCTCGTCGTCGTGGCATCGGGTCAGGAAGAGGCTGCGAAGGACGCTTTGCAGCAGACTATGCTCCGCGTGGTCCGACACATCCGATGCTTTGATTCGGAGGAAACATTCTGGTCTTGGCTGACTGTCCTGGCTCGTTCTGCGGCCGTTGATCAAAGACGCAAGGGGCTTAACTACCGGATGCTGCTGGGGCGGTTCTTCGAGCAGCAGCATTCGGATCGCGGATGCACAGAACGTGAATCCGAGACAAGACTAAATGAGCATCTAACATCGAGCCTCGCCGCACTGCCGGAGGAGGACCGCGAGATCGTTGACCTCAAGTATCTTGAGCGCATGCCTGTAAAGAATATTGCCGCACAGTTGAACACAACGGAGAAAGCGATCGAGTCACGTCTCGTGCGTATTCGCCAGCGTCTGAAGACTAACATTCTAGACCAACTTACAAATGCCGATACCACCTGACCCAAACGATCTGTTGGATGACATCCTAGGCGATGATTTCGCGCGCGACGCGCAGATTCTTGATCGCACCATCAAGGCAGTGCGGAGGAAACGAACGTTTCGAATCTACCAGCGAGTCGTGGCGATGCTCGCAGCGACCACGGTTGGCGTCGCACTGCTATTGACGCGAACATCCACACCGCAAAACAATCATAGCGATCAGCACCTTAACAGTGCGATTAGGCATATCAGCACAACACCGTTGCCGTCTTCTATGCTCGTTGAGTCCAGGCCTGGAGCGGTGGCAATCATCGATTCTGGCACACTGGCCGAAAACCAGATCGTCATCACTCAGCACAGTCCGTCACTTTCTGTAATCGGGGACGATGAACTATTGTTGTTGGCCAAGGATCAAGGCGGAGCCCTAGTCCGTGAGCCCGGGGCCTCCGCTCGACTGCTGTTTGTAGCGACTCCAAACAGGGCATCGAACGTCGAGCAATAGGCCTCTTCCAATGAGGATTAGACCTCACGTTCAAGCGGCTTAAGGTGCTTAGTAAGCCGTTACATAACCTGACCCCATACTCAGCGAACCATGGTGTCAGCGCGTCAGCTGATGACGAAGATCCTGGACCCAAATGGCGGCTGGTGACACGACTGTTGGGTCTAGGCCTTTGTGGAATGGGGCCTGAAGCATCGAAAACTGGAAGGAATCGAGGCTATTGGTGTCGATGAGATCCATTGGGGCAAAGGGCACGGAGCCCATCGTTTCTTGACGGTGATTTACCAAATCGATGCCGAGTGTCGTCGGCTCCTATGGGTGGGACCCAAACGCACGCAAGCCACGTTGAAGCGCGGACTGGAGGCATTGGGAGACGAGGTGGTGGCAGGGCTG
>CAMAVD010000146.1 GCA_945861575.1 Akkermansia muciniphila | reverse complement strand
CGCGAGCGTTTGTGGATAGGTCGGGGAACAGGCGACGTAGAGGCGGCCCTTCTCGTCCCAGGAAAACTGCGTCGGCTTCACCACGCCGTCACGCTCGGACGCGAAGAGATTGATCCGGTAGCCTTCCGCCAGGGTGAAGGTCTTCAGCTGTTCCTCTGGCGAGAGCGCCTTCGCTTCCTCCGGCGAGACCGGGAGCTTCGGTAGCGTGAGTGGCTTCGGCTGCTCGTTGCGAAGCAGAGAATGGATCCGCCCATCTGCCTGTTCCACTAGAGGCTTCTGCCGCTCGAGGGCGTGCAGCAATGACGGTTCCGTGCCGGCGCTCTGCGCGAACTTCTGAGTCATCCGGTCGCCGTACACGAACGACCAGTTCGCCGGACGCCAGCAATCGAACCATAGTTGGTTCTTCTCCACGATGGCGGCCCGCACCGGATCGAGCGATGCCGATGCGCTGGGCTCGGCGCCGAGACTGCGGGTGATGGCGGTGGCGACTTCGCGCAGGCCGTTCGCGGTCAGATGAATTCCGTCGTCGGTCAATCGCTGACCCGAACTGCGCTTGGCGAGCGCGGCGGCCAAGTCCACGAAGACCGCTCCGCGTTGCTTGGCGACTTCGAGGACGGCCTTCGCGTAGGCAGCGACGTCAGGGTTGCGTTTGGTGAGGTCCGGCGCGTGGGAGGCAAGCGGCTTCTCGAACGGCATCGGGGAGATCAGCACGAGCCGACGCGTGCGTGCGGCGAATTGGTCCAGCAGCCGATGGTAGGCGGCCGTAAATTCCGCGATCCGTCCGACACCGTCCAGTGCCTCCATCTGTCCGAACTGCGCCATGACAACGGTCGCGCCGGTGGATTCCATCTGGCCGGCCCAGGGCCCGAAGTGCAGGTCGCGCCACTGCTCGTAAACCGTGTCTGCCTCCCACGCCATCGGACGAAAGCGCGGTGCCTTCTCTGCAAATGCGGAAGCGAGCTGTGCCTCTAGTTCTCCAGCCTTCTGCTCGCGCACGAAGTTCTCCTGGCCTACCAGCACGATGGTCTCGTTTGAGCCAAGCTGGAACTTGGTCTCGGGAAATGGCGCAGGAGGAAGTGCTGGCTGTCCGTCGCCGAACCGGCGTAACACCTCAGCCTGCGTGCGTCCGGCGGGGGGAGGTAACTCCTCAATGGTGATGTTCCGATAGGAAATCTCTGCTTTGCAGGCACCGTGAATCTGCAGAGCGATTAAGCCTTCTGCATCGATTCCATTCTCGCGCTCGACCCACGCCGCGGTTCGTTGGCCGTTGAGGATGAGCTGAATGTCTGAGCCGCGTGCCATGACCTCGTAACGGTTCCAGTCGCCTGGCTTCTCGACGCGTGCGACAAGATTTGTGTCTGCCATCGCGAGCATTTTGTTGCGGCGCGATTCATCGTAAAGACAGCCGGAGTAGCCCGCGCCGATATCCGCCTGATAGCCGGACATTTCATGGGGCGGATTCGGGATGCGCTTGCTGCGGAACTGCATGCCGCTGTTCACGAAGCCCTCAGTGCCCACAAGCCTGTACTCGAAGCGCAGATGAAAGTTCTTGTAAGACTTCCGTGTGGCGAGGAATTCGTTGCGCGGATTCCCCTCCAGCGAACCGCCAACGATCGTGCCATCGCGAATGCGCCAAACCCTGTTCGTCTCCCCTTCCCAGCCTTCGAAAGACTTGCCGTCGAAGAGCGGCACCGGGGCTGCGAACGTTGCGAAGGACGCTAGGGTGCAGAGGATCAGCACATGCAGGAACCGGTTTGTCGCTGTCATGAGGTGGAACATTGTTGTCTCGGATGTTAGGGACAGCCCGAGGCGTGTCAAAACCTCCCTAGCAGGCCTTCGGACTTCGAACAGCGTTCTGCAGGGTCCCCGTCATGGCTAATGTTTGGTTCTAGAGTTTTCTGGGCGTCGGCCTGCTAGAAGCAAAATCCGGCTGCCGGATTTTGGGGAAACTCAGTTTGACGGGTCAGATTCGGTCTGTAGTGGTGCCCGCACGTAATGATTGCTGTGGATGAGTTGCTTGCGCCAAGGTTGCGCCGTTCGAGTTCGGGATAAACGGGATCTTAAACTACTTAAATGACGCCCCTTAAACAGCTTTTCCTCTTCTGCCTGGTGGGTGTCCTGACCACCGTCATTGATTTTGTGGTTTTCAACCTTCTGACCCGTCCTGCGCTGGGTTGGAGGCGCATTCCGGCCAACATCGCTTCCGTTAGCTCCGCGATGGTCTGGTCGTTTTTTGCAAACTGGCTGATCGTATTCGGGTCCGACGGACAGGACTGGCTCGCGCGCGCAGGCCGCTTCTTGATCACCACAGGATTCTCTGCGTTCGTTTTGCAGAATATCATCCTCTATCTGACCACCTATGTTTGGCAGTGGCCTACGCGCATCGTGTTCGCGATCGTTCGAAGGCTCCAGCTTGAGCACCGACTCACTCAGGACTTAGTCTCGCGCAACACGTGCAAGACGATTGCCGTTTCGCTGGGACTTACCTGGAACTTTCTCTGGTACAAATTTTTCGTCTATGCAAGTTGAGGCAGAACTCTGCAAAGAAAATGCCCCCGTCCGGGGTTCGCTGGACGGGGGCTTGGTTTCCGAGTTGTCGGTTTAGGCGATGCGATACTTGGAGGCTGCGGTGAAGCCGCCGGGCACCCTGCTGCTTGGCTGCGGCTTCCGCGTGCCCATCGTCCACATCACAGACGGCCACGACATCCGCGAACTGGGTTGCGATGGAACACTCACTCTCGATCCTTCGGGAGAGTCTCCACATACTTTTTCCAGAGTTCCAACTCCACGTAGAGCTCGAAGAACCTGCCTGGTCGCAGCTCGGAGAGGCCCACCATGATCCATTTCCTATTGGATTTGTCGTCCAGCCGTGCATCGAGTTTAGAGGAGACCATCACCAGGGGAGCGAATGGGTCGTCTGGGATTTTCTCATACCAGCCAAGTTGCTTGAACCGTCGCAGGTACCAGGGGAGCGGCCAGTAATCGCTCTCCGGAGCAATGATTTTGATGACGGTCTCGTGGCCAGCGGGTGAGACTTTTGCAATTCCCTCCGCCCGTTCTACCAGCGTCATGACATCGCGCGTAGTCTGAGCGTAGACGTAGGGATTCCTCCGATCGGTGGCGTAGGTGAAGCTCGCTCGCCACGCCTGCCATCCAAGGTGTGACGCCGAGGCCGCCAGGAGCAAGGCCATTAGAGTAGTCGCCGTTTGATTTCGGAACACCTGCACCAGCCAGGCAGCCCCTACGCCCGCGAGAAGAAGCATGCCCAGATAGAAATTCAGCAGGCACCAGGGTGTTTTGTATGAGATAGCCGAATAGGCAGCCGTCAACAGGAGGGTGTAGAGGAATAAGAATCGATGGAGCGCCGTTTTCTTGACGAACACCGCGACTCCCGCGCCCAGCCCCGAAAGCATCAGGATCAAACCTTCGCTCCAAAGGGGGCCCTTCACGGGATGAAACCAAGCGAGGAGTTCGAGGTAAAACGTCCAGGGATGGATATGGGGTGAGTGCCCCCCCGCGCGTTTGAGCCAGGGGAGATAGGTGAGCACCGAATCCTTCAAACCGGAGAAGTGCGTGAGGAAGGAACTGAAAAAGAGCAGCCAGAGCAGCAGCGCTGCACCTGCGGCCAGGGCGGCGTGGCTAGTCTTCCAGTAGGGCAGAACATCCCGCACAGTCGGACGTTTGCCCAGTGTCCACCAGGCAGTGATGATCCCAGCGCCGCCCATCGCTGCGAGGCTGATAACGAAGGTTTCCTTGGTGGTGATCATCAGGCCCAACCCTGTGCCAAAGCCCAGAGCCCAGAGCGCGCTCGGCCGCTGCGAGTAGCGCCAACCCGACCCGAGGGTCAGCGCAGTGAAGAAGACCAGCAGCATTTCATGGATGAAGTAGCGGCTGTAGAACACCATCGCTGGGGAGAGAGCGATGAGGAAGGAAGTCCAAACCACTGCGCTGCGACCCAACCCGTCCGCGAAGAGCCAGATAAGAAAGATGAGCCCGACGCCAAAGGCGACAGGGGCGAGACGGAGCCTTGAGTCCGAAAGGTCATCGGACTGCCGCGCGCCACTCAGCCACAGGAAAGGGAGCGTGGCGTAGTGGAGCGTGGGGCCGTGATACTCATCCGGATCGTAGGAGTAGCGCCCCTCCTGCCAGAGCTCATTGAGTTTGATGGCATTGACCGCCTCATCGTTGTGAAGGGGCCGGGTATCGAGCTGGGGAGCGCGCAGGGCAAGCGCTGCGGCGACGGCTAGAACCAGCGCCACAGCGCTCCAGCGATTCATGGCGCCGGCAGCGCGTAGACCTCGATCTCTTGCCAGCAGTTCAGCGCGGACTGGTTGCTGCCCCGGCTATAGCCGCGGACATAACGGGCCTTGACGCCCTTCGCTGGGACCACTCGGCCAAATTCCATCTGGAAATACTCGCGGTCAGTCCCGACTCCCAACCCGGAGGAATTGTCGCTGTCGTTGTTATACAGCGTGGTGACCCCTGCTTTGAATTCCGGATCGTCAGAGACCTGGAGGATGACATCCCGGATGGACTGAACGTAGCGATGGTCATGCCAGAGGGCGACGGCATGGATGGCGAATGATTTTCCCAGATCGACCTGGACCCATTGCGTACCTTTTTTGAATTCAACGGTATCATCGTCGACGGGCTCCTTGGTGCCATCCGTCAGCTGCTTTAGTTCTCCCTGGAAGGGCGGCACGCTGCTCGTAACAGGCTTGCCGGAGGACACGTTGGTGACCCCTTTGGGCACTTGCACGGGACGGGGGGCGACGTCGGAGAGGGGCTCGATGTTGGCGCCCGTGGGGAGATTCTCCGGTGTGCCCTTGAGCGTGTGGAGAGGGAGCTTGAGAGTGAGCGGAACTGTGGCCTGGGCATCCTCCGCGCGGGCTGAGGTTGCCAGGAGGATAGACATGCAGGCCGCAGTCAGCAGGGCCTTGGCTTTCAATGGTTCAGTGTTCATAAAATGTGCATCCAATCTTGAGATCCAGGAACTAGAGCTCCCGGATCCCGTTTAGGAGCAGTCTCAGGCAAATAGGTTTCGGATCTGCTGTCAACTCACAAAGCGGGCAGCGGTTCTCATGCGGCAGGGAACTCCTGTCCCCAATACGGCTCATCGGGTGCCGAGGCGTGGGATCCCTCCAGGATCCTTCCACTAAAACAGAGAACCGGTGGTGTCGTCCCGGAGGTCCTCAACCGACCGGCTATGGGCTGTGATCCCTTCGGGATCAGGACCGGGAGCGAACAGTGGAGCTCTGAGCCGCAACGGCTTCTTCGGCCGCGAACCCCAGAGGGTTCGAAGCGGGTTGACATTCACTGTGTTTCCCCAGTATTGGCTGGAGCCATGGCCGCACATGTAGGAAATGTCAGCATCGAAGGGATTCACCCGGCGATGCGTCTAATATGAGCGATCAGAATCCAGCACCTCCCCCTATCCGAGCCCACGGGGCAACCCCTCCTCTGGTCCTTTGGGAGAACCGGCGCAGTCCGTGGGTGCTAGTGGCCACCCTCCTGGCTCCGGCCCTGCTCAAGCGGACATCCAGCCGATGTCCCCAGTGTCAGGCTCCCTGCCCAGCAGAGGTGTGGCGGACAACGGATACTCCGGCGAGAGTGCTTCTCAAGCGGACATGTGTCGTCCACGGAACCGCTACGGTCTGCATCGCATCGGATGCCCGGTTTTACTGGCTTGCTCAAGGGAGTCCTGAGAACCAAAGCGGCTCTGGGTGCTGCAGTGGCAAGGCCTCGTGTGCGACAGACGAGCTTCCGGTCGGGACTCTCGGAAAAAATGCGGCAGGTCACGGGGATGCACCTTTTGAGACTCTCGCCATGGGCTGGGAACTCTGTTTTTCTCTTTTCGCAAACCTGCAATCGCCCTGTATTCAAATGTCATCTTTCACATTGCCGTCCGACTACCGACGCATCCAGGTGGTGAACAGTTTCGAGGAACTGGTCTCGACTCCTTTCGCGGGTGAGGTGAACGCCTTGTGCTGGCAGCGTAACTTGGCGGGCAATTTTGAGGAAGTGGTGGAACTGCTCGGCCTGAACGATGGGATGACCACCCTCCATGACACACGTCTTCGCGCTCTGCCGCTGAGCGCTGCAGGCCGAATGGCGGTGGAGACTCTGATTGCAGACCAGCAGCTGCTTCGCGCTCGAGGTCTCTCCCCCATCCTCGACTGTATCCATGGCTATCCCAGGGATGAGCTGAGCGAAGTGGTGCCCACCGATGTCTATTCCTTTCATGTCGATAGCGCACCCATTCCGACCGATACCTACCTTTGCAGCTACACTGAGGCGGCATCCGAAGGGTTGCGCAATGAAGAGTCACGACGGCGGGTCGACAGTCCCGAAACTCGAGCCGCCCTGCTCGAGCTTTTCGGTGGGGAGGATGATGAGGAGTTCCAGGAGTATCTGACCGAGTGCTGTTACGATCTGCATTATGATCCCCTCCCGCACGCCCGGCCCTTTTCGTTCGGTCTTGGGAACCTCTGGCGTATTGCGATTCAGTATCCGGGCCTCCCTGTCCCCCCTTGCATCCATCGCGCTCCTGCGACTCTTCCAGGTAGGCCTCCCCGGCTGTTGTTGATCAGTTAGCCCAGAGTTCGTGCGAGGGGAGGAGTCGGATGCTACATGTACGATGAGTAGCCCCCGACGCAAATTTACTCACGCACTTCCTAGTTCACCCGCACACGCCGTCCAAGGGTATCCACCACAGTGGACGCAATGTCGGCGACCCTTACCGTCGAAACTCGTTTTCCAACCTCACCCTGCGGGTAAATGGAGATCCATCCCCTCTCTGATTCCATCCACCCCTTCTGCAAAACCTTCCGAAGTATCCCAAGCGAAACAACTCAGGTTTCCAGGCTGAGAGCGACTGGGGCATGGCTTTAGGGACGAACCTTAAGAAGAACCGGCAGGGAGGCAGGGCGTCCCGCTTGCGCTGCCTGCGCGTAGAAGGGGCGCTCCATCGCCTTCACCCACTTCGAAGCGGTAAGAAAGATCTGACGACCATTCTCCCCCTTCAGGAAGGTGATGCCGTTCAATCCAAGATTGTCCACGATGACCCCATGAGGAAGATTGTTCACATCGAAAGTGATGGTGTCCTCGTGGCCCTTACGCTGCACGGACAGCCAGGCCGAAACCATTTGGCCAGGTTGAATGACAACTTCTAGCGATGCAGGTGCTCCCATCGCTGCGCCGGTAGTGTCTTGTCCCGCGTAGGCTGTGAGGGACACGGAAAGTGTTGGCGATCCTTCTGCCAGGGCGATTTTGCCGAACGAGTTGACGGCTTGGATGCTGAAGCGGCCTTCGATCTCAGCTTCGGCAGTTACCTGCGTGGTGTTTGCGTTGGCGTCGGTCGGCTTCGGGGCATCGACCGAGGCGTTCAAAACGCCTGAGGCCGACAGGTGTCCTGCTTCGATAACCAAAGGTCCTGAAAGAGTGAAGCCTGGTGGTAGGCCGCTGACACCTACGCGTATCGGGCCCTCAAAGCCGTCGAAACGTTCGGCCCGCAGGGTGAAGTTTTGACCCGTGCCCGGTCGCACGGTCGGTGCGGCTCCTTCTAGCGTGACTTTGAAACCAGGCCGTGGCTCGCGCACGCTGAGACGGTAGCTGAACCGAGGCCCGCCTCGGCCAATGGCATCGGTCACCCGCACGATATAGGTTCCTTCGGACGGTGCGGTGAAGATCAGACGGGAGTCGCTCCCGAGACGGCGGTCCCCATCGTCGTCGTTTTCGTAGTTCAGAAGGAAGGAGGGCAGACCATTGCTGACAAGGGATTCGTTAGGGGCGTGTGGCACGACGATGAATCCGGATTCGTCGAGCGGGTGGGCGGTGGCGGTTGTGCCAAAATAGGCGCGTCGCTTGCCTCCCAGGCTGTACATCTGCATCCCGGAGTCCGGCCCCTGGGGCATGCGAAGCAACTTCATGATATCTCCGTTGAGATAGAGGAATTCGTTGAGCTCCATCTCCTCGTAATGGTCGAGACGCAGGTCTGCATTGATGGCGTCAACTCCGCGAAAGTTGATCGCGGTGTTGCGTACCGCCTGCAGTCGGGTTTGAGGGACCGGGCGTCCGTCTGGGAAAAGAATTTCGATGCGTGTGTCTATCGGAGATCCCTTCCGGGCTGCGTCGGTTTCCACAACCCAGGTCCGTCCGACACCGCTTTTGAAGCTGAAACAATCGCGATCCTTGACACGGGCAGAATCGACCCTCCCACATGCCTCGGCGGGGACGGTCAAAAGGGTTGCCTGTGTGGTCTCCTGGTTGGGCTCGACCTCTCGCACAACGGTTGCTTCTACTGCGAGGACGGTTAAGGCCTTGCGTGTGCGGATGACATTGGTGTCCACCGCAAGGCTCATCTCTCCTGCCTCCGAAGCGGTCACCTGCAAGAGGGATCCCTTGGGCAGATTGTAGCCTACGAGCTCCACCGTTTCGGTTTTACCGACCGAGACGGCTGGCGGATAAGCAGCCACGGCGTAGGCAAAGCTTCCAATGCTGATGCGGTAGGAGTGCTCTTCAGATCCCGTTAGGGAGTCGTCCTTGATGATCAGTCGATAGCGGCCCGGCTTTGCGATCGTTACGGGCAGCAGAGGATCGCCGCCGTCAAAGGCGGTCTCGCCGGCGAGCAACAAGCCGTCCGGAGAGATGAGCTCCACGCGGGGATTGAGTTTGGAGCCCAGCTCCCGTGCAGAAACGTCAATCACCAGGGAGTGGCCTGCTTCCGCCTCGAACTCCAGGGTGTCGGTGTCCCCAGGCTTTTCCAGGCTTCCCCACCAGGCGACTGGCAGGGGGCCGGATTGGGTGATCTCCTGGTCTGACTTCTCCTGCAGGGAGTCGATGTCATCGATCCACAGTGCGAGGGCATTGCTTGTCCCGCCAGGGCCTTCGACTGTGAGGGTTTGCCGTCCGCGCGCGAGGTCGGCATCCGCCTTCACTTCCAGAGTGAGGGAGCTGGCGTCGTCCGAGGCCAGTTGCTTCACCTGGATTCGTGGATCACTGGGGCGAACCGCGGTGACTCCGCTGAGGTTCTTTCCGACGACACGTACGAGCGTGGTCCTATCACGGCGCACACCTCCGGGTTGCGCGCGTTGCAATTCGGGCGGGGAAGGTTTTTGGACGGTGCCCTGCACGGCGTCGTAGTGCGTGAGACTGCCGTCCAGCCGGCCCACCACGAGTTGCTTACCCGCAGAGGCGAAGGCTAGGCCCGGGGCTAGATCGGCCTGGGCTTCAAGGGCTCGCTTCTCCAGCAAGGTCTGGAGGTCCCAGAGCTTTACAGTGCGGTCGGAGGCGGAGGAGGCCAGCCATTTTCCATCGGCAGAGGCAGCGAGGCTCAGGATCGCTCCTTCGTGGGCGAATCGGGAATCGAGGAGGGGGTTTGTGGTCTCGGTGGCTTGCGCGCTGATTTGCCAAACGCGGATCCGATTATCGATGCCTGCGGCGAAAAGACGGGTCCCGTCCGGACTCCAAACAAGGGAGTGTAGGTCACGGGCGGACTGAGACAGAGTATCTAGCCGTTTCCCGGTGGCCACGTCCCAAAGCTTCACCGTGCGATCGCCACTGGCGCTGGCGAGCACTTTTCCGTCCGGCCGGAAAGCGAGATCGTAAACGGCTCCGTTGTGTCCATGGAGCGTGCGCGCGAGGCTGCCGTCCGATATCTTCCAGAGATGGATCTCCTGATCGTAGCTGCCGCTGGCGATCAGAGCGTCGTCGGGGGAGATGTCGACCGAGTAGACCGCATCTCGATGGCCCACAATGGAGCGGATCAAGGTTCCGTCTGCCGGATTCCAGAGGCGGATCTCGCCGGAGACTCCTGGCTGACCTGCGACGGATACCAGCGAGCGGCCGTCCTTCGAAAAGGCCACGCTGTTGACATTGCCGCGATGACCCGAGAGCGTTCGTAGTGTGGTTTGATTTTCGGTCGACCGGATTTCCACCTCCGCGTAGCGACCGACAGCGATCAGGGGGTCTGCGGGAGACGAGGCTATGGACTGGATGGACCTGCGGGGCGCGTGCCGTGGTGGGACATGCGGAACGATCAACTCCTTGCGGACTGCCGAACGGGTAGGAGTGGCACCGGCATCGATCCAGTCTTTCAGAGTCTTGATCTGTTCCGGGGACAATTTCGTCTTCTTCCCAGGCGGCATGATCTTCGTCTTGCCACCCTTTTCCCAACGGCCTTCCACCGCTCGGATCATCAGGCTGTTGGTGCTGTTCCCGGCGCTGAACGCCGGGCCGCTTTCACCGCCTTTGAGAAGACCGGCATGAGACTCCATGGAGAGGCCGCCCTCAGGATCCTTGGCCTCGTGGCATTCCAAGCAGTGTCGGGAGATGATTTCCTCAACGGCGTCGTAGGAGACTGAAGCCGCCGGGAGCCCAGGCGGGAGGAATAGCGCTGCGAGGAGCGGCAGGCAGAAGCGAGAAGGTGAAGGCATGGGGTCAGTGATTGAAGAGGAACTCCTTGCTGCTGAGCAGCGCCCAGTAGACGTCCTCGAGCGCCTCACGGAGGCCGGGTTTCGGGGTGCGCGCAAGCTCGCGGGTGAGACGCTGTTTTTCGGGAGGAGTGGGATAGCGTCCGAGCGCTCGCAGATACGCCTGATCGACCAGTCCCTCAGGGGTGTGGGCTTCCGCGAGCAGCTGAGTGAGGATGGACTCCTTGGCGGACAGCTTTTGGTTGAGTGTGTCGCCATTGGAGATATGCAGCACCTGGGCCATGCTGGGCTCGGAGCTGCGTTCGCACTCGCAGGTTTTTTCCCGTTCTGGACGGCCGAATGCTTTGAGGAAGTACGAGAAGCTGGCGGTGTCGGGCAGTTGGATGGCTCGGAGCCCAAGTGGGTATTTCTTCCCCAAGCCACCGTTGGCATTTCGCGCATCGATCTGGAAGAGGGTAGGTACCTGGGTGACCTGGGAAAAAGCGTCGAGCAAGACTTCCCCACTCAAGCGTTTCGGATAGTACCTGGCGTAGAAGCGTTCGTCGGTAGCATTGCCGGGCAGAGACTGGCTGGATCTTTGGTAGGTTTCACTCTGCAGCATCAAACGCATCAAGGCCTTGAGATCATAGTGTTGTTCCGCTAGGAACCGAGCGGTTGCACTGAGAAGCTTCTCGTTGCTTGCTGGATTTGTGACCCGGAGATCGTCAACTTTATCGACCAGCCCCACTCCGTAGAAGTTGGCCCAAACCCGGTTTACGATGCTGCGTGAGAAGTAGGGATTCGACGGGGAGGTGAGCCATTCGGCCAGGGCCTGACGCCGGTCTCCGCCTTCTTCCAGGGGTAGCGGTGAGGCGTCGAGTGGCTTCGGAGCCTGGGGACGGCCTCGCAGGGGTTGGTTGATATCGCCTCGCGTGGCGGCAAAGATGATCCGCTCGCCGTCGCCGGGCCCGCTCTTCGCCTGAACGCGTGCGAAGAGATTTGCGAAGCCATAATATTCATCATTGGTCCACTTCTCCATGGGATGATTGTGGCATTTGGCGCAGTTGATCGACATGCCCAGGAACGCCTGTGTAACGGTCTCTGCCATCCCCGCAGGGTCGTCATGCAGCGTGTAGAAATTCGCGGCTCCGTTCTCGAGTGTGCTTCCGCTGGCGGAGACGATCTCGCGCACCATCACATCCCAGGGACGGTTGGCCGCGACGGCCTCACGGATCCAGTGATGATAACTCCACATGGCTGGGGGACGCAGCCGGTCGCCGTTCACCAGAAGCAAATCGCTCCACTTATAGGTCCAGTAATCCACAAACTCAGTGCGCGACAGGAGCGCTTCGATCAGCCGATCTCGGCGAGCGGGGTCTGTGTTGGACAGGAAGGTCTTGGCCTCCTCGGCGGTGGGAAGCACTCCGATGGTGTCCAGGTGGGCACGACGGATAAATTCGGCGTCTGAGCAGCGTGGGGAGGGTGGGAGACGGAGTTCCTGGAGCTTTGACAGCGTCATCTCGTCGATGAAATTGCGCCGTGGAGCGGAGGCATAGACGGTGGTCGAGACTTCGTTGGTATAGGGGACCACGATCTGGGCGATGGCAAGTCGGCTGAGATACCAAGCCGTCACCGCGCCCTCTCCGTAGCCTTGCACCTTCACGCGCCCCGACTCATCCACGGTGGTGACCGAGGAGTTCGCGTCGGTAAATTTCACCCAGCGCGTGATGTCGCGGACCTTGCCGTTGGAGAAATGTCCGCGGACGACCAGTTGTTGCTGATCCCCAGGGCGCAGCACGGAAGTGGGGGGGGTGATCTCGAGTGAGTCCAGGCGTGCGTCGTCCGGCCGAGGCCCCGGGCTGCCGGAGGCGATCCACTCGGAGAGAATTCGATATTCCATCGAGTTGGTTCCGAAGCGCTCTCCTCCTTTGTGAGGAACGGCGGAGGTGGGCTTGAGCAGAAGGAGGCTGAGTCCGGGTTCGTGGAGATTGATGCGGCGGCCGAGCGCGCTCCGGGTAATGGCCTGGTAGTCCCCCTCGTCATCGTAGCCGCGCAGCGAGAGCTTGAAACCGCCTTGCCCGCCCCCGGCACCATGGCAGGCTCCGGAGCTGCAGCCTGCCTTGGCCAGCACGGGCTGAACATCCGTGCGGAAGCTCC
>CAMAVD010000145.1 GCA_945861575.1 Akkermansia muciniphila | reverse complement strand
CGGTCACTCTCCCAGAGGTCTTCAACGCCTCGACGGGTGGGACGCTGACCTTGCAGGAGAAGTATCTCTACGACGGATGGAATCTGGTGGCGATCTTGGATGGCGCGAACGTTCTGCAGAAGAGTTTCCTCTGGGGATCGGACTTGAGTGGCTCGATGCAGGGGGCGGGTGGAGTGGGAGGTCTGATCGCGTTCACGAAGCATGCGGCCCCGAGTACGGGGACATGGTTTGCCGCGTTTGATGGCAACGGGAATCTGGGCGCGCTCGTCTCGGCGGCCGACGGGAGTGCTCAGAGGGGCTCACCGGGGTCAGATCTCTTCCTTCTTATAGTGATTGCCAATGGGCAGTGGAGTTCTGTAGATTGAGAGTATGGCAAGGCCGTTAAGGATTGATTATGCCGGAGGGTGGTATCAACTGACATCCCGTGGAAATGAGCGACGACGAATCTTTCGGGATGAGGGGGATCGCGCTCATGTTTTGGAGTTCCTTGAGGAGTTGGTCCACCGTTTCCGCTGGAGGCTCCACGCCTATGTGCTGATGGATAACCACTATCACTTGATGGTTGAAACCCCTGCGGCGAATCTGAGCGCCGGGATGCACTGGCTGCAGGTGTCCTACAGCGTTTGGTTTAATCGGCGGCATAACCGAGCCGGGCACCTTTTTCAGGGACGCTTCAAGGGAATCGTGGTAGATCCCAATACCTGGGGAGTTGCCCTGAGCCACTATCTCCATCTCAACCCAGTTCGAGTCGTTGGGCTGGGACTTAGGAAGGCTGCCCGCGCGAGCCAGGGCCGTGGAGCTCAAGGCCCTGTTTCTTCGGAATGGATCGAGGCCCGGCTGAAGGTGCTGCGCGACTATCGATGGAGTTCCTACCCTGGCTATGTGGGCTTGGCTAAAGCGCCTACATGGTTGGAGACGGGGTGGTTGTTGAGCCGGATGGGTGGCGATCGTCCGGGGACAAAGCGACGCCGTTATCGTCAGGAGGCTGAAACAAAGATTGGGGAGAGGGGTGGGGAGAGTCCTTGGGATTCCCTGGAGGGCGGAATCTTACTTGGAGCCAAGGAGTGGGTGGACGAGATGCGCCGTGTCGTGAGGGGAGATAAGAAGGAACAGCCTGAGGTGCGGAAGTTGAAGCAGCGCCCGGATTGGAAGCAGGTGGTCGAGGCGGTGGAAGGGGTGAAGGGAGAGAGGTGGGAGAGTTTCCGGGACCGAATCGGAGACTGGGGCCGAGACGTGGCGCTGCTGCTCGGTCGAAGGGAAAGCGGCTTGAAGTTGGGAGAACTGGGCGAGTTGTGCGGAGGTTTAGACTACCGGTCGGTAGGGGGAGCTATAAAGAAGGCGATGGTACGATTAGGGAAAGATTGGGTGTTTCACAACGTGCACGAATCGGTACGAAAACGATTAATGCAAGTTGAACAATGAGACCTAAAGGAAGAAAAAAGAGATCTGACCCCTATGGCTCTTTGCCATCGTGGATCCCGATTCAAAGACTGCCGGTAGGCGGTGGTACAGAGCTGTATCCCCCTGAATCCGTCAAATCAATCCACCTTTGGTCGCTCTCCCCCATCTGAGCTATTACGATCGTTTGCGGGCTGTCTTCCGATGCAGTATGCACAGCTTCTGCATATACTCGATGGCTCCCCCCAACCCGGAGTTGGGTTCCACCTTCCGGCCATCCATTAGCTCGGTAAACCAGGCCTTGAGATCCTGGATCACGGGGCCGCTGCGCTTTTGATGTTCCTGGAGCCGTTGGTCGCGGGTTCGAATCCCGCCCAACCCACCATCAAAACAACGGAATCTAGCCTGCTAGGCCTCGGATGGGCTCGGCATCATAGAGGGCCTGAGGGCGGCCTGTCTGATCACTCCAAGTGGTGGTGCGGGGTAGGCCTAGGGCGTGATAGACTGTTGCCGCGAGATTCTCCGGCTTCTGGGGGGCATCTATCGGGAAAGCACCTATGGCGTCGGTCGCTCCAATCACGGCGCCTCCCGGGACCCCGCCGCCCGCAAGGAGGACGCTCTGGCTCGCTCCCCAGTGGTCCCGTCCTGGAAGCCTCGCTCCTGCAAGGGTGGATATCTTCGGAGTGCGTCCGAACTCGCCTGCCATGACGATCAGGGTTTCGCTGAGCAGGCCGTGGGCGTCCAGATCGTCGATCAGGGCGCTGACGGCACGGTCCATCGGAGGAAGGAGATGGTCTTTCAGATTGGGGAACGCTGCCTGATGCGTGTCCCAGGTTTCGTTGTTTCCCAGATTCACCTGCACCAAGCTCACACCGACCTCTACCAGTTGCCGGGCCATGAGCAGCGACCATCCGAAGCTGTTGTTTCCATAGCGGTCGAGGGATTTGGGATCGGCCTTCGATAAACTGAAAGCATCGTGCACTTTTCCATTGGTCAGGAGCGAAATAGCCGCTTCCCGATAGCGATCGAAGCCGGCGTCGCCTGCCAACACATCGTAAAGCCTTCCCTGCTTTTCCAACTGCTCGCGGAGTGCCAGGCGGTTGAGCACACGGTCCATCACCAGGCCCTCGGGTAAGGAGAGATGAGGTGCCTGAAATCTCAGTTGATTCTCCATCACTCGCCCGGTTTCATGATGGAAGAGGAACTCGGGGAACGCACCATAATGCTGGGGGTGATGCGGCGACATTTCCAGGAACCAGGGGTCGCTCGCGCTGCCCAGGATGCCTGCGAATTGGCCGGGGATCACTCGACCGGTATTGTGCACCAGCTTCTCAGGGAGCACGATCGCCGGTGGAAGATTGTTTCGCGACGGCAACAGGGCGCCGGACAGGCTCGCAATACTTGGTGAATCGGAGGGGCGTGGCTTGTTGGGGTCAAAACCAAGCGGCAGCTCGCTCCGTCCGGTGAGCATGACGTGATGGCCGGCCGAGTGGTCGTTGTGGGGATGGGTGAGCGAGCGCACCAAGCTCCATTTCTCGGAGCGCTTTGCGAGTTGGGGAAGATGCTCGCAGATCTGAAGGCCCGGGGTGCGGGTTCGGATGGGGCTGAACTCACCTCGAATCTCTAGGGAAGCGTCCGGCTTCATATCGAAGCTCTCGTGCTGCGCTAGGCCCCCGGACAGGAAGATGTAGATAACCGATTTGGCCCTGGAGCCGGGCAGGGGAGCCGTTGGGGTGGCAGATCCATGCGCTCGCAGGGCAGCCACATGGTTCATGCCCAGGCCGAGAAAGCTGATCGCCCCCGCCCGAATCGCCGTTCGACGGGACATCACGCCCCCGGGATGCAGGAACGAGGATAAGTGAGGCTCGCTCATGAGAATCGTCGACACTCTCACGGATCTGCGCAAGTGGCAATGAACGAATCCCCTGTCTCTGGTTTGCGTGCACGGCTACCGACTTTGTCGGTAGCCGTGGCAACAGGGTGAAGATCTGATCTTGTCCGATCCCCGTCCGCTTAGCCGCACGGGACGATTCTATCGCGTGGTCATTCAGTAGACTCTACTCAGCGCGGCCTGCCTGCAGTCCGGTGAGCAGGACCCCGATGAACAGCAAAACGCCACCGATCGGCACCAGCAGGATACCTAGGCCGGGATCGCCCCCTTTGGCGAATAGGCCGCCAAGGAAGAATCCTCCGGGAATCAAGAGTGTGGCGGCCTTGAGGCTGCGTCCTGCGAGCGATCGCTGGCGTAGATCCCATTGCGGCCAGTTGCGTGCCGTCAGCCCGAAGACGATCAAGACGATTCCCAGCAGCGCCCCATGCGCATGGGCCAGGGTCCAGGTCAGACGCCGTGTCTCATTGTTCAAGTTGAGATACGCGCCCACCTTGAACCCGTGGAGGCTCTCCAATACCAGGCCGAGCGTCAGAAAGACGAGCAAGGCCCACCAACCGTATCGGACATGCTGTGTGGCGAAGGATCGGATTTCAGCGCCGCCGGGCGCGGGCGTGGGGGACTCGTTGCGTGTGGGAGACGGTTTCATTCCTGCAAATCCATGTGGCGGTCATTGCGTTGGCGCAGCAGCGCGTTGAGTTTTTCGGCGTCGAGCGTGCCGTCGGCTTTGAAAAGTGCAGGGGTGGGGCGCACCGCGTCTTTGGTTCGGGGCGATTGATCGAAGAGCGTGGCCGCCCGTTGTCGCGCTTGGGCTCGATCTGCGTCCGGCGCCAGGTAGTCGTAATTGAAATCCCGATACGCGGGGAGGCTTCGCAGGGAGCGGCCTGCGATGTAGCGCACCGCGGCGTAGGGATCTTCAAGCAGAGGGGCGAGCAACCCGGCCAGCCAGGATTCGCCGGACGCCTTTTGAGCGGGTTTCCATCCAAAGCTCCATGCTACCAGCGCACGCTGTCCGGCGTCGCCTTTCAAGAGCCAGAGCAGGGCGGCGGAGATGGATTTCTCCTCCTCGCTCAGCGATGGGGTTTGGGTTCCGTACCAGGTCTTCAAGGTCTCCGCCGTCCACCCCAGGGTTTTGTCCAGATGACACAGATTGCAGGCGTTGGGCCTGCCTGTGCTTTGGCTGGCGGCCACGCTGGGACTGTCGATCTTATGGCTGCGGATGGCTTTCATCAGGCCGTAGGTCGTGTGCGGCATATGACAGTTGTAGCACTCGGATCCGCTCGAATCGCTGCGATGATGCGTGTGGGCCTCCACTTTGTTGCGCAGGGGTTCGTGGCATTGCAGGCAGGCTTCCTGGGTGTCCATGCGCCGCGCCAACTGATCATTGGGATCGGAATTGTGCTGGGAGTGGCAGGAGAGGCACTGGAGGGGACCCCGTTGAAAGCAGGGGCTTTCCGAGAGGCCGTTATACTCGCGTCCGGAGACTCGCACCATGCCGTCGGACCAGAAGCGATCGGACAGATACTTCGGATCGCGCTTCAGTTGCTCTTGGATCCAAGGTTGCGATTCCAGATTCGTGGCGCGCACGATCGGCGTGGTCTTTTCTAAATCCTCTCCCGGGCGATACGCCAGTCCATGCGCGCGCCATTCCTGGACTTGATGAATCCATTTAACGCCATGGCATTGGCCACAGACTTGGGCAGAACTCTTGGGCGACAGCCGCGCTGGATTCACGATCGAAGGATCTCCTTTCCCCGCGAGATGAAGTTGGTAGCGGCGCGCCGGGTTTTGGTTCAGGCGCACATGCTCCACGCCGGACCCATGGCAGGATTCGCAGGCGATGCCCAACTCCCCCACACGGGTGTCCATGGTGCGGGTTTTTGCATCGACGCGGGCTTGCCCTGCGGTGGCATGACATTCCACACAAGTCACATTCCACACCTTCATGGTCGCCGGGGCTTCCGGGCTTTTTAGGAAGGTGTCGTTTCCGGGAACCCAGCGCTGATCCTCGAGCAAATAGGTGAAGGGCAGAACCATCTGCATATTCCCGCGTCCGGTGGGAATCCAATAGACCTGTTGATGGTGGCTGCCGGTGACCATGCCAATCCGCGCCTTCAACTGGAGCTCGCCTTTGGATGCACCGGGGGGTGTCGCGGCGACCGCCTTCGCATCGGCCGAACGTTTTCCGTAGATCTCGACCCAGAATTCGTCGTTGGTGCGACTGAGCTGATAGGTTTCTCCCATCAGTTCGAGGACGGTATTGTCGAAGCGCCCCTTGACCGTCTCGCGGCTCGCGACCTGGGTCATGCTGCGATGATAGGTCTTATGCCAGCTGGCGTGTTCCCCGGGATGACAGGAATGGCAGGTGTCCGAGGTGACAAAGTCCTCGCTGCGGTCCGCGCGGGGGATGGAGGCCAGAAGCTGCTGTTTGGATTGAATGGAACGGGTCTGTCGTTGGCTCCAGGTGACGCCGGCGACGGAGAGGCCGACGGCGGCGGTCAAGACCAGCGCCGACGCCAGCAGGGATTGCTTTCGCAGTGCCCACAGGACGGGCCCCAGCGCAATCACGCCTAACAGCGTACATAGAATCCATTGCATGACGGATACACGGGCTACCCAGGATCGATGACCCGCCTATCCGGACGTCTGTTCCATTCCGAATGAGGCCGTGGCGCAATCCCCAGGGTGTCGCGGGTCCCAGTCTGTAGGTGAAACACGGTGCCAGTTCAATCCTGAAAGGAAATGACGCGAAAGGAACACCCTGGTTTTTACAGAAGGTAACGAAGGTAACGAAGAAGATCGGAAAGGTCCACCGATGTCACAGATTAGTCAGCAGTTCTCATGATGGCAGGGAACTCCTGTCCCCACTACGGCACATCGCTTGCCGAGGCCTGGGATCCCTCCAGGATCCTTCCACTAAAACAGAGAACCGGTGGTGTCGTCCCGGAGGTCCTCAACCGACCGGCTATTGGCTGTGATCCCTTCGGGATCAGGAGCGGGATCGGACAGCGGACAGTGGAGCTTCGAGCCGCAAAGGCTTCTTCGGCCCCGAACCCGGAGGGTTCGAAGCCGGTAGCCCCGGGTTGACCGAAGGGACCTGTCCTCCATAGCTTTACGCGAAGGAGGACACCCGGGGTTGTCGCCCATCAAACATCACGACCCTGGCGGGGTCGCACGGGAGCGGAGCGGATCAGAAGGTGTCCACTGCCAGAACGTGGAACGCCGATTTTCAAATTTGGTAGACGCGGCTGGCATGGTGCATCTGTTGCGTAACCCGGCGAGGTCGGTGAAGGTCGGAGTCTTCCACCGCTATGCGTAGCATTTTCTACCGACTAAGTTCGAAATAGGCAGGGTTGACACCGCCCGCCAACCCTGGAGTATTTCTCCCATGTCTGCCGATGTCATCTACCCTCGAAGCCCCAAGGAAACCATGTCGGGCTGGCCCTATCTCCCTCGTTTTGTGGATAAGGTTCGCTTGCACTTGGCGGGCCGTCTGCACCCGGATTATCAGCGGAATTTTTGCCAGCGTGGTTTTGACGCTGCGTGGCTGAAGGCTGCTGGCTTGTCAGCTGAGGCATTTATCGAGGTGGTACGAGGCACGATTACCGATGGCCAAGTTGCGGATTGGGTCTCGAAGAACGTCCGGGCCACAGACGCCGATCGAGCCGCCTTTGAGCAATTCCTGCTCCATCATGGACAAGAGGACGATGAGTCTCTTCGTGCGATTCTCAAGACTCGGAAGGAGCAAGGTGGTTTGGCACAGCGCGACGATATCCGCACGTTCATTGATTTCATTGATGCGGACGAGAAGCGAAGCTGACATGCCAAAGCATTTCTCCAGTGCCTATCAAGGGCGTTGGACCCTGGGGCAACCTGCTCCCGTCACCCTGCGCCTGCGCCTGCGCCTGTTATCTGGCAGGCTTCCTTACGAGGTCTGTGCCTCATGGGGGAGGTCTCAAGACGCTGTGCATGGGAATGATGTGGCGTTTGGCGATCCAAACCCTACCTTTTGCCCTGAATGAAGCTCATCAAGCTTGCGGCTGCGGTTCTGAACCAGACGCCGCTCGACTGGCGTGGGAATCAAGCCAATATCCTGGCAGCAATCGCTGAGGCAAGGGCTCAGGGGGCGAGCGTCCTCTGTTTGCCTGAGCTCTGCATTACAGGCTACGGTTGTGAGGATGCTTTCCACGCTCCAGGGACTCAACGCATGGCCTTGCAGATCCTACAGGATTGCTTGCCCTTCACGAAGGGTTTGATTGTTTCCTTTGGCCTTCCTCTTTTGCATCAGAATGGGCTCTTCAACACAGCGTGCCTGGTGGTGGATGGCCGTATTCTCGGCTTTGTTGCCAAGCGCTTTTTGGCGGGTGACGGGATCCACTACGAGCCCCGATGGTTCAAGGCCTGGCCTGCTGGAGTGCAGGCTGTGACCACGGTGGGAGATCAGAGTTATCCTCTGGGTGACCTCCACTTTGATGTGGGTGGGGTGAAGTATGGTTTCGAAATTTGTGAGGATGCCTGGGTTGCCAATCGGCCCGGTACCCAACTTGCCCTCAAGGGGGTGGATGTGGTGCTCAATCCGAGTGCCTCGCACTTCGCCTTTGGCAAAATTGAAATTCGGAAGCGCTTTGTCCTTGAGGGCTCCCGGGCCTTCAGCGCCAGCTACGTTTACGCCAATCTCCTCGGCAATGAGGCGGGGCGGGCCATCTACGACGGCGAGGCAATGATCGCCACCGCAGGTCAGCTTGTCGCGACGGGGCCGAGATTCTCCTACGTGAACTGCTTGGTGACCAGCGCCACGGTTGATGTGGAGGCGACCCGGATGAATCAGTCTCGGACGGCCAGCTATGAGCCCAGGTTGGACGTGAGCGCTCAGGATCTGGTCAGCGTCGGCTTCGCTTACCCAGAGCGCGAGCCTTGCAATCAGGCGGTCTCGCAGGCCGCGTGGGAGAAATCTCCTGAGATCAAAGAAGAGGAGTTCGCCCGTGCCGTGGCGCTCGCGCTCTTTGACTACCTCAGGAAGAGTCGGTCCAATGGATTTGTCGTTTCCTTGAGCGGGGGGGCGGATTCTTCGGCGGTCACCTGCCTCATTTCCCTGATGACCCACTTCGCCATCCGCGAACTGGGTATCGACGGTTTTCTAGCGAAGCTCTCTCACATTCGTACGCTGCAGGGCTGCAAGACGCCTGAGGAGTGTGTTCATCAATTGCTCGTCACGGTCTACCAAGCGACCCGAAATAGTGGTCCCGTGACCCGCTCAGCAGCTCGTGTCGTGGCGGAGGCTGTGGGATCGGAGCACCATGAGTTGGACGTCACCGCACTTCACGAGGGGTATTTGGAGATGATCTCCAATGCGCTCCAAAGGGAGCTCACATGGGATCGCGATGATCTTGCCCTGCAAAACATCCAGGCGCGCGTCCGCTCGCCTGGGGTGTGGCTTCTGGCCAACCTGAAGGGCGCTTTGCTGCTTTCTACAAGTAATCGATCCGAGGCCGCGGTGGGGTATGCGACGATGGACGGTGACACCAGCGGGGGAGTCAGCCCGATTGCAGGGATCGACAAGGCCTTCCTAAGGCATTGGCTGATTTGGCTGGAGAAGAAAGGGCCCGATGGGTTCGGCCCCATCGCCGCCTTATCGGTTGTTAATACTCAGGACCCCACGGCCGAGCTGCGGCCTGCTACCTCCAAGCAAACGGATGAAACGGATCTCATGCCTTATCCAGTCCTCGATGCGATCGAGCGAGCCGCGATTCGTGACAAGCTGATGCCGGTGGAGGTCTTTCGACGGATGGTGCTGCACTTCCCGAGGTATCAAGCGGATCAGATGGGGATTTGGGTAGAGCGTTTTTTCCGGCTCTGGTGTCGGAACCAATGGAAGCGAGAGCGCTATGCGCCGTCCTTCCATCTCGATGACGAGAACTTGGACCCGAAGACTTGGTGTCGCTTCCCGATCCTTTCTGGAGGCTTTGATGTGGAGCTCCAGGAGCTAAGGCAGTTGCTGGCGAAACAGTAGCTTTGCCCGCACGCTGGACCGGATGACCGCTCAGTCTTCCTTTGAAGATTTTTTGAACTCCGAGATGCCTTTGCCTAGCCCACGCGCTAGGTCGGGAAGTTTTTTGGCACCGAAGAGCAGCATCACTACCACCAGCAGCGCGACGACCTCAGGCCAACCTAGGAATGCCAATGTGCAATTGAGTATCATATAATTTGCGTGCAGCGAAATCGCCATGCCGCTTGAGTAATCGCTCTTACAGCCCGACGGTCAGAGGCGATACGCTACGCTAACTTGGACGGGGAGTAAACCTAGAATGCATTGGGTGAAACAGTGACGCGAAAATGAAAAGCCCCCATGCGGCGGAGCGCACGGGGGCTTTCAAAATCTACCGATTACAGGGTCTTCGGCGGGGTCAGGAGGATGAACACCCCGCGGCGGTTCTTGGACCAGGCTCCCTCGTTGTGGCTGGGGTCTGCCGGCTTGTCTTCGCCATAGCTGACCGTCCGCACATTGTCGGGGCTGACGCCTTCACGGGCCAGGAACTCGCGAATCGATTGGGCACGCTTTTCGCCCAGAGATCGATTGTATTCCTCGGTGCCCCGCTCATCGCAGTGGCCCTCCACCTCGAGCTTATGAGAGGCATTGGCCTTGAGATGGGTGGCGACTGTTTTGATTTTCTCGATCTCACTCGGGCGAATATTCCACTTGTCCAGGTCGAAATAAACGGTCTGCGTTTCAAACGTCTCGGGATGGCGATCCATACCGTCAAATTCAGTGCGCTTACCACTGTCGGTTCCTAGGCCACCCTCGGGCACCACAGGGATCGGGTTGACACCAATACCGCCGGGGTTCAAGCCGTTATTGCCGCCAATCGGGGGAACATTGTCGATGTTGCGGTTTCCACCAGGGGTGCCGCGACCGGCGATGCCGCCATCCGTCACGTCTGAGGTGCGGCCTGGAAGGACTGAGCCGAATCGGCTCTTGCGACTGCACGCCGTCGTTCCGACAGCGATGACGAGGATAACCGGCAAAAGCCGGGCAAAAATTGTGATGTTCTTTTTCATGCCAAAGGTGGAGATCAGAGCCTATCGAGACCAACTCGGTTGCGAGGTGCTCTCCCAAACGCGAGCGACATCCTTAGTGCGTTTACTGTATGCGTCAAGCAGAGAGAGGACACGGTTGCCATTTTGTCGCCGCACATAGGAGATCGCCCGCGAGTTTGGAGCCCAGGAGGGATCCTCGCCTTCTATGAGGATCGTCGCATCCCCCCCTTTGGCTTCTACCACGCAAACACGGAAGCTGCCTGCCTGGGAGGTGAAGGCAATGAATTTGCCATCCGGGGACCAGGAGGGCTCCGTGCAATTGGACACGCCGATGGTGGGAACAGATCGGGCGGCACCCCCTTCGGATGAGATTCGATAGAGCCGGTTGGCACCGCTCGACTTGGATACGTAGCAGATCTCGCGGCTGTCGGGAGACCAGCAGGGGGAAGATTCTTCCTGGGGGGTCGTGGTGAGTCGGCGAAGATTATTGCCGCTGAGATCGCTTACATAGAGGTCAGGGTTACCCCCTTTGCTCAGGATCATCGCGATATGCTGTCCATCCGGGGATACGGCCGCGCTGGTATTCAGACCGAGGTGTCGGGCGACGGGACGGCGCTCTCCGCTGCTGAGTTTATGATAGTAGATGTCGGGATTGCCCAGCTTGTAGGAGGTGTAGTAGAGCGCATCCCGTCCGGCCCAGCAAGGCGCCGCCGTGATGGTGCCGTCCTGGGTGATCTGCTGTAAGTTCTGACCATCAAAGTCAGTGATAAACAGCTCGCTGATCGCCCCACGTTTAGCTCTAAAGACGATCTTGCTGCGTCCGATCCCCGGACCCCGACCCAGGGCGACGGCGATGGCATCCGCCAGGGTATGGGCCTGGAGGCGCGCGTTGCCGCCTTTGAAGGCCTGGCGGGTGATGTAGTTCTTATTGATCTTATCCATCAATGCACCGTCGATCTGGCTTCCGTCGTATTTGCCCGTCAGAAGATACTGCGCTTGGGATTCCGGCACGGAGTCGATGCCCATGAAGAATAGATCGTTCTTGAGCACCGTGTCGGCCTCCCCGGAGTAACCGCTCACGAAAACCGGGATTGGTTTTGCGAAGAGAGAGCCTCCGCGCAGACGTTCGATATCAAGATCCTGCTCGGCTGAGCGGAGAGTGGTAGGGAGCGCTAGCAGTAGCGCGGCAGCTAGCAGTTGGTGAAAATACGCGTGTGGGTTCATCCGGTGGATCGTTTGGCTTTCAAATTGAAGCGGATTCGAAAAGTGCGTTGCTCATCCCGGGATCCTTCAGGAAACCGGGGAAGTAATTTAACTCGAGTCAGGGCGGTTTCCACCGTCTTGTCGAGGGCAGCTAAGCCCGACCGGCGGGTGATGCGCGCGTTCAGGATTTCGCCGGAGCGTTGAACAGTGACCGAAACCTCGGCGGTGACATCGCTGTCGCCCAGGCTTTGAGACACGATCCAGGCGTTGTCGTAGTATTGCTTAACGACGGCCCCATAGTTGGCGTAGGCCTCTCCTCCGGGGCCTCCTACTTCGATGGCGACCCCCTTGTCGTTGGCAAAGCCGGTGCCCAAGCTGGAAAGGCTGGACTGGAAGGCCGCTTTGCGGCGATCCGCAGCCGCTTTGGCATTCGCGTAGGCCGCTTCCGAGGCTTTGTGCTCGGCTTCCTCCTGGGCCTTCACCCGAGCCTTTTCTGCCGCCTCTCGCGCCTTGCGCTTGGGATCTTCAGTTTGGCGAGTGACGATCTTATTCAGGTCGAGGTCTACCAAGGGTCGCTTGCTGGGAGGTTTGACCGGTTCCGTGACATCTTTCTCTGGAGTTTCCTGCTTCTTTGTCAGGACTTCCGACTTGATTGCCTTAGGATTGATCCGCTTCACAGGCGGTGGTTTGGGAGTGGGCCGTGGTGGCGGTTCGGGTGTTTTGTCCTCTTGGACAGCGGGCGTGGGAGGCTCCGGTGGTTTGGGAGTTGGCTCTGCCGGCTTGGGCTGCGGATCTGCTGGCGGGGGAGGGGTAGGTGGGGTCGGCTCCGATGGGGTCGGGGGTGCACCGGCTGGGGTGGCATCCGTCTGCGCGAGGTTCGGATTTCCGCCACCTCCTGCAAGCATTTCGTCGATAACCTTCGATGGAATGAATCGAAGCTTTGGCAGTTCCTCGGCGGGCTGTGCGCTGAGAAACGCCGAGCCGAGCACAAAGGCTCCGAAAAGCATCAGATGCCCCCCCAGGGAGGCCAGCAGACATTTTTGTTGAGCGTGTTCCATGTGACGCGTCGTGGGAGTCGACGATGGTCAATCCCATC
>CAMAVD010000144.1 GCA_945861575.1 Akkermansia muciniphila | reverse complement strand
CCCTGGTTCGTGGCCCAGGTGATCTACCATACTTCCATCGACACGGGTTCTTCTGAAATTCGCAATGCCCAGGCAGCCCTGTGGAAATCAGGTGTCGCACTGGAAGGCCCGGATAGCGATTCCCTGATCGGTGCCATGCGGGAGAATGGAGGAAAGGGAGTCCATTTCAGCGGGCCGGGTCTGCGTGCCCACGGAGCTCTATGGGTGGAAAAAGTTCTGCCCTGGCTGGAAACTCATCTCGCGAAAGCGGATCCCATCGCTTCTCCCGCTCAGACCGCCGCCAAACCAAAGACACCTCGACTGGAACTCCCGGGTTTGGAGAACCTGACCATCGAGGGCCGACCCGCGTTCCTCTTCCTGCCTCCAAAGCCCAAGCAGAGCCATCCCCAGCCCTGGATCTTCTATGCTCCAACTCTGTCAGGCACTCCCGATGAGGCCGAGCGTTGGATGCATGAGCAATTCGTCAGTGCTGGGGTGGCCGTCGTGGGCGTGGATGTAGGGGAGGCATACGGCAGCCCCAAAAGCCACGCCGTCTTCGATGCGTTGCATAGGGAGCTCACAAAATCACGGGGCTTCGCTGAAAAGCCCTGCCTCTTTGGAAGGAGCCGTGGAGGGCTTTGGGTAACCAGCTGGGCCATCGCTCATCCTGAGCGCGTCGCCGGGATCATTGGGATTTATCCGGTCTTCGATTTCCGAACCTATCCTGGGTTAAAAAATGCCGCCCCCGCCTACGGACTCACTCCTGCCGAGTTGGAAGCCCGTGCCGGCGAGTTCAATCCGATCGAGCGGGTCTCGATACTCGCAAAGGCGCGCATCCCCGTGGTGCTGGTCCATGGCGATACCGACACCGTCGTACCGCTGCTGGAAAATTCCAGCCGCTTTGTGCAGACCTATGAGGACGCAGGTTCTGGATCCTTGATCCGTCTTAAGGTGCTCGAAAATCAGGGACACAACATGTTCGATGGCTTCTTTCAAGCGCGCGAACTCGTGGAGTTTGCCATCGATCGTGCTCGGTCAGCCGCTAACCCATAAGGGCTGCGCACTGAGTTTCTGTTCTCCGGCCCAGGCTTCGTAGGATCTGGTCCCGCGTCAGCTCAGGAGCGCTTTTACAACATGGCCATGGACGTCGGTCAGACGGAAATCGCGACCTGCGTGATGATAGGTCAGCTTTTCGTGGTCGAATCCGAGGCAGTGTAGGAGGGTGGCTTGCAGATCGTGCACATGCACCGGGTCCTGAGCAACGTGGAAGCCGAGATCGTCGGTGGCCCCGTAGCTCATGCCCCCCTTGATGCCGCCTCCCGCCATCCAGACGGTGTAGGCCTGAGGATGATGGTCTCGCCCCTGGCTGCGTCCAAGCGCCGGGTTCGACTCCACCATAGGCGTTCGTCCAAACTCCCCGCCCCAGACCACCAGGGTATCTTCCAGCAACCCCCTCCGCTTGAGATCGATGACCAGCGCCGCACTGGCCTGGTCCGTCGCAGCCGCATTGCTTTTCACATTCCCCGCCACATCGCTGTGAGCGTCCCAACCCTCGTGGTAGATGTTCACAAAGCGGACCCCGCGCTCAATCATGCGCCTGGAGAGAAGGCAGGCACGAGCGAAGGAAGGTTTGTCTGGATCGCATCCGTAGAGCTCCAAGGTTTCCTTACTTTCCGATTTGAGGTCCATGAGTTCTGGCGCGGAGCTCTGGAGCCGGAAGGCCATCTCATAGGCCGCAATGCGGGTGGTGATTTCCGGATCACCCTGGGAGGCGAGTCGACGCTGATTAAGCCCCTTCACCGCATCCAGGGTCTCCCGCTGCAAGGCTGCGTCCACCCCGGCTGGACTGTTCACATTCAAGATCGGGGGACCCTGATTTCGAAAACGAACGCCTGTATAAACCGTCGGGAGAAAGCCACTGGACCAGAGGGTGGATCCCCCACTGAGACCCCCGGCCGTGCTCATGACTACGAACGCGGGAAGGTTTTGCGATTCCGCTCCCAACCCGTAGAGCGCCCAGGAACCGAGACTGGGCCTTCCGGGCTGGGAAAAACCAGTGTTGAAGAAGATCTGAGCGGGGGCGTGATTGAACTGGTCGGTCTTCACGGAACGGACCAGGCAGATGTCGTCCACCACCTTCGAGAGATACGGCAGCATCTCGGAAATCTCGGCGCCCGACTGCCCGTGACGGGCAAACTTGAATCGTGGCCCGAGGACCGCAGCGTCGGGCCGAATAAAGGCGTAGCGCTGACCGCCGATGACCGACGGAGGCAAAGGCTTCCCCTCCAGTTTCGCGAGCGCGGGTTTATAATCGAAAAGCTCGAGTTGGCTGGGCGCGCCCGCCATGAACAGGTGAATCACCCGCTTCGCTTTTCCAGCGAAGTGAGCTCCGCGGTTTGGAAGTGGCCCGCTTGCATCCCCCGCCGCGGCAAGGGCGCGGCCTGACAACGACCCCGTCAATAATCCTGCCAAGGCCATCTTCCCAAGACCCACCCCGCAGTCTCCAAGGAAATGACGACGCGTGACATCCAGGCAATGGGTTTGAAGTGGGTTCATAAATCAGCCTTTTGTAATCATCTCGTCCAGGTTCAATAACACACGCGCGAGCGCGGTCCAGGCAGCCTGCTCGACTGCATCCCCCTGCCCCTCACCTGCCATCAGTCGGGCGTCCGCCTCTCGCCCCTTGAAGCGCTGCCTTTGGGCGTTCAAAAACGTGTTCAATGCCGTCACTTCCTCGTCCGTAGGTGGCCGAGTGAGCACGTTTCTGAAAACGTGACGAATTCGGCTGTCGGCGGAACCCTCGCGCTGGGCCAGCGATTTCCCCATGGATTGAGTCACCTCAACAAAGAAGACATCGTTGAGGAGAGTCAGCGCCTGCAGGGGGGTGTTGGAAACATCGCGTCGGGCGACACAGGACTCGCCCGTAGGCGCGTCGAAGGTGTTGAACATGGCGAAGGGCGCTGTGCGCTTGGCGAAGGTGTAAATACTCCGCCGATACCGATCCTCCCCTGTGCTGGTCGGCCAGGCCGATCCTCCAAAGGAAACCTCGGTCACCCCTGCGGGTTGGGGAGGATACACACTAGGTCCTCCCATCTTTTCGGAAAGCAAACCACTGGATCGGAGCGCGGCATCGCGTAGGATTTCCGCTTCCAGGCGAGCATGGGGCCCTCGAGCGAGCCATCGGTTCTCTGGATCTTTCGCCAGAAGCGCGGGGGTGGTGCGGGACGACTGACGATACGTAGCGCTCATCACGATCAACTTGTGGAGCGACTTCATGGACCATCCGTTTCGGGAGAACTCCAGGGCGAGCCAGTCGAGCAATTCCGGATGGGAGGGCACCTCTCCCTGATATCCGAAGTCATCGCTGGTTCGCACCAAACCGCGTGCGAAGAAGGCCTGCCACTGTCGGTTCACGGTGACGCGAGCCACGAGAGGATTGTTCGTGGACACAAGCCAGCGCGCGAAGCCCAACCGGTTTCTCGGAAAAGCTTCCGGGAACGGGGCTACCGCAGAGAGAACCCCCGCACTCACGGGATCGGATGGCTGCAAGTACTCGCCCCGCTTATGAAGAAAGGTCGGACGAGGGTTCTCTGGAGGGCGCTCGCGCATGACGAGCGTGGTCGGGTGTACCGGCGGCTTCCGCAGACCCTCGATCTCCTTGCGAGCGTCCGCGAGTTCCGGAACGGCCAGCAGGAACTCTTCGAAGAGCGTCTGCCGCTGCTCGCTCGTGAGAAGCGCAGGCGGCTTCAGGAGCAGTTCCTGGATGTCCACTGAGAATCCCCTGGCCTTGGCTCCAGCTGGCTGCCTCGTCCCGGAGATTCGAAAGCGGCCCAAGGAACATGCATAGTGTCGGCCGAACATCATTTTCAACTTCAGCTCGCGCGTCTGCGCCAAAGGTTGCTCGAGATTGAAGACCGCCTCGTGCCGCTGCCCTTCGCGTCCGGCCGTGGACCAACCCGTCTGAGGGTCACCATCGATGGCCAGCGCCGCGGTCGCCGTTGAACCGAAGTTGTTGCGACCATAGCTTTCAGTGGCACGCACAAGCTTCACTGGCTTCCCATCAGCGATGAGCTGAAACTCGCCCATGAAGAAATCGCCGCGCGGTCCTTCGTAGTAGGCCATGCCAGGGCCGTGCTGAGGCAATCGATCGTCTGGCAGAGCCTCGAGACGAACCGCGGTGATTCCTTCAAGGTCGTTGCCGAACGTCAACTCGTAGAGATCGTTCTTGGTGATATCGCCGCTGGCAAAGACCGATCCGTCGGACTGTGGGGTGAGCAGGGGCAGATTGGACTTGGCCTCGGTGGGACGCAGGGTCTGCCACGCCACCGACTCACTTCGACCTAGCGCCAGCCATTCCTCATAGCGCTTCGCTAGGATCTCCTTCCTTCGGACATCCGCAGGGCGCCGATCTGGAGCAGGAGCCCCCAAGCTGATCCGTGGACGACCCAGGGTGTGCTTCCCACCATAGCTCTGATCCAGCGTGACGACCAACCGCGACCCCCCGACGAAGCCTATCGGACGATCCAGCGTGAAGGTGGCTGAATGAGTGGAGTTGAGTTTCTTGCCGGCGGCATCCACCGCCCATCCCGTCTCTGGTTTGCCGTCGATGGCGTTGGCTGCGGGGAATTCACTCTGTTCGACGTCGGCCTTCCCACCACTGAACTTCACCGGAGTCCCAGGCTCCTTCGATCCTTTGGGAGAAACGGCTAGAGTGATCTCGGACAGGACAAAGTTCCCGTGAGACACTCGCCCGGGGCCTTTGCTGGGAAGTGCGTCGTCAATCAGTGCCTCCAAACGTAAGGTATCTATCTCCACCAGATCGGTCTCGATTTCGAACGTGTAGCTGTCCTTGTCGGCGCTCTTTCCAGCGAAGAGCACGGAGCCGTCCTCCAAAATCTTGGGGGACTCGCCGCTGGAAGCCTGGGCGCTCAGAGGCCTGGGTGTCTGCCACACCACACTCTCCAGGGGAAAACGATTGGGCAGGTCCGCCAGCTTCTTCGCTGCTTTCTCCAGATCCGCACGATGCTGCGCCAGGCTGCCAGCCTTGGGCAAATCCATCTCAGGCTCATCCGCATTGTTGAGAAACGCCATCATCTGATAGTACTCACTATGGGGAATCGGATCGTATTTATGCGTGTGGCACTGGGCGCAACCTACGGTCAGTCCCAGCCAGGTGACTCCCGTAGTCGCCACACGATCCGTCATGGCATGAAAGCGAAACTCCAGCGGATCGATTCCCCCCTCCTCGTTCAGCATCGTGTTGCGATGAAACCCGGTGGCCACCTTCTGATCCTGGGTGGCCTCGGGAAGCATGTCGCCGGCAATCTGCTCGATCGAGAAGCGGTCGAAAGGCATATCCGCATTCAGGGCCTGGATCACCCAATCCCGCCACGGCCAGAGGGTTCGCTGGCGGTCCTTCTCATAACCATTGGTATCGGCATAGCGCGCCAGATCCATCCAGCGCCTTCCCCAGCGCTCGCCATAGCGAGGCGAAGCGAGCAGGCGATCCACCAAACGCTCGTAGGCTCCTGGCCCGGACGCATTCACAAAGGCATCCGCCTCCTCAGGAGTGGGAGGAAGGCCTATCAAGTCGAGATAGACGCGACGCACGAGGGTGTAAGCGTCCGCAGGGGGCGAGGGGGGGAACCCCTCCTGCTCGAGCCGCGCCAGAATAAAGTGATCGATGGGATTTAAAGCCCAGTTGCGGTCTTTGAGCTTCGGAAGAGCTGGCTGGGTTGGAGGCACGAACGCCCAGTGTTGCTGGTATTCCGCACCCGCCGCCACCCAACGCCGAAGTGTCTCCTTCTCGGCAGGCGTTAGGATGATTTTGGTGGCAGGAGGCGGCATGATCTCATCCGCGTCCTCTGTGAAGAGGCGTTTGACCAATTCGCTCTCGGCCACCTTTCCAGGCACCAGCGCGATCGCGCCGGATTTGGCGGGGTGAGTTGCGGCATCCCTCAGATCCAATCGCAGTCCGGACTTCCGGGTGGCGTCATCGGGGCCATGGCATTTGAAACAGTGACGCGACAGAAGGGGACGGACGTCACGGGCAAAGTCGGGATGAGGTAGGTCTGCGGCACGAAGCCGCAGAGGACCCAGAAGGCTTAGAATGGCACAGAGAATTGAGATGCTTCGCGTTGACATGATCCAAAAAGAGCCGACATCGCCGCAGAGGCATAATAGCTCAGAACGGGCTAAGTGACCCGGGGAAAACATCGCAATCCGCTACTCCAGGGTCTAGCAGAAACTGACAGCGGTTTTTTGGCAGGGAACTCCTGTCGCCCAGACGGCTATCGCTTGCCGAAGACTGGGATCCCTCCAGGATCCTTACACTAAAACAGGAAAACGATAGGGGGACAGGTCAGCTGTCGTCCCCCCTCATCTGTGTAAATCGGTCCCAATCTGTGGATCACGCTTCTTCGTCCGGGCTGGGGAAATGTTATGTGGAGTAGGGCTGCAGGATTTCCACAGATTACGGACAAGGCCAACCGAGACCTCCTACCTCGGCTCCTGCAGTTCTGAGTCTCTGCCTCCTGGCGACTCTGCGCCCTGTGCCGTGCCTCCATACAAAGTGGCAGACCTTTGCGTTGCTTCCCCACCACCCAAACTTACTCAGGTCTACCAGCACTTTCCCTCGCGGGGCGCGCTTTCCAACGCCCATCCTCCACGTCCTCCCGTTCGTCCACCGCGTACGCCCCCCTTGGTTGCTATCGCGGTTGCGAATCCGTGTGGACGCCGGAGACGATCACACCGACACAATGGGTGGTGTATTCAAAGGGATCGCCATCATAGAGCGCTAGGTCTGCATCCTTTCCTGGCTCCAAGGAACCTAGGCGTTGCTCCAAGCCTAGCACTCTGGCAGCGGAGATCGTGATCGATGCCAGGGCCTGATCGAAGCTTAGGCCGTTGGCCGCGGCGACACCGGCTTCCAGCAGGACAATCCGCGTCTTTGGCACGTAGGGCTCAAAGCCACTCTGAAGCGCGAAGCGAATCCCGGCGGACTGAAGTTTCGACGCTGTCTCCAGGCTCAGATTCTCGGTTTCGTCGCTGGAGCGATACTGAGTGGGATGCAGAATCACCGGGTAACCACTGGCTTTGATCGCATCGATCACGAGGGGTGCATCCGCAACGCCGTCCAGAACGATCTTGAGCTTGAACTCGTCGGCCAACCGCAGCGCCGCCAGGATATCCTGATGACGGTGGACGGTAATCAGCAGCGGTTGCTTTCCAGACAACGCCCTGCCCAGTGTCTCCAGATGAAGATCCCTCGCCGGCCGTTTCTCGAGATCCGGCGCAGCTTGCTTTCGAATGTAGTCCTGCGCTTTTAACAGTTCCGTACGGAACATCGCCATAGCTTTGGCTCGGGTCCCAGGTGCCTTGCCCTTCTCACCGCTCGTTGCCCCCCGACCCAGCGTGGCGGCGATCATGGACTCGGGTAGAATGAGGGCTTGGTCTAGCGAGGGAGGATAGGTCTTCACCACCATGGTCTGACCTGAGATCAAGGATCCAGGGGCATGACCCGTATGGAGTGTGGTCACCCCGAAGCTTCGCACGTAATCCACCAGGGTGTCGCGCGAATTATAGGCATCAATGGCCCTCAATTCCGGTTGCAGGGGAGCGGACCTCTCCATCTGCTCCTGGTCATGGGCTTGATTCAGAACGCCGGAGAGTCCCACCACCGTACGAGCGTCAATCAAACCGGGAGTCACCACCCGAGCTTGAAGCCGCTTGAAGCCGTCCGGAATACGAATGCCGGCCGCCGTTCCCACCGAGGTGATCTTACCGTCCTGAACGAGAACGACCCCGTCCTTGTGTGGGGGTCCCGCCATGGTGTGCACGGTCTCTCCGAGAATGGCTAGATTCTCAGCCGCGAGACTGGGGTGTAGCGCGCAGCCCATCCACAGAGTGAGTGTTGAAATCCAAACAACTTTCATCGCGCCTCCTCCCAGGTTCCAAAGCAGCAAAGATGCGCGGCGCGCGGACTTCCGGCACCCAGCCCTCCGGTCGACCAGAGTCGGTCCTTGGGATCGACACGATCGAAGACTTTCTTCCCCTCGATCCAGGTTTCCAACACATGCGTGTAGACACTGAGAGGATCGCCTGAGAGAACGATGAAATCGGCGTCCTTGCCAGCTTCCAGCGAGCCCACCTGCGCCTGAAGATCCAGCATCTCCGCACCGGAAAGCGTCAAGCCGCGCAGCGCAGCCTCGCGGGACATGCCCGCACGAACGGAGAGGGCTGCCGAGCGCAGGAAGAGTCGGGAATCCGTGACCGGGTCATCGGTATGAAATCCGACCCGAGCCCCCGCCTGTTCCAGTGCCGCTCCGTTCTTCCAGTCCAAATCTTTGGCCTCCAGCTTTCCACCTGGGCTATCGATCACGATGATCGAGCAGGAGGCACCCGCGAGAGCGATCTCCTTCGCCACCTTCCAAGCATCGCTCACATGATGAAGCACCACCCGGAAGCCGAATTCCTTCTGCAGGCGAAGCACGGTGAGGATATCGTCATGGCGATGCGTGTGATGATGCACCACCCGGCTACCCTCGAGGACTTGCACCAAAGTCTCCAGGGCTAAGTCACGAGCCGGCATCTTGTCCGGATCGCCCTTCGCCCTCAGAATCTTGTCGCGATACTCCTGCGCTGCCACAAACTTCTCCCGCACCAGCGCGGCCGACTTCGCACGCGTCCCGGGGAAGGGCGGGTCCCGGCGCGAATTCGTTCCGTTCGCCATCTTCAAGCCGCCCGCCACCTTGCCTGCCGCGTTCGTGATAAACAGCTCGCTGATGACCAAACCATCCCGCAGTTTTAGATAGAGGGTCTGCCCGCTGATCAGATGGCCCGAGCCTGGCATGATGTTCACCGTAGTGATTCCGCCTGCTTGAGCCTTCTGTAAGCTCGCGTCGCGAACATCAATGGAATCGAGCACCCGTGTATCCGGCTGAATGGGTGCCGAAGAGTCGCCCCCTTCTGGGCTGCCGATATGACTGTGGGTGTCGATGAGCCCAGGCATGATCATCTTCCCTTCAACATTTCGGACCGTGGCGCCCGTTGGGACTGCGCTGCCTTTAGCGCCGATCGAGGCAATCTTCCCATGATGCACCACCAAAACCCCTTCCTCTACCACTGGCCCTTGAATCGGAAAGATCCGGGCACCGACGAACGCCACAGGGGTCTCTTGCGCAATGAGATCAAGGATGAAGAACGCCAAAAGCCCTGACAGGGCCAACGCAAGCCACCGAGATGGGCACTGCCCCGGGCGGGAGCTGAAACACGTGGAAGCACCGTCAAGAATCAAAGTCTTCACTGCCCGGCAGGCTAGGAGCGGTCGATCGCAATGAAAAGCGGAAAGCACAGCGAAAGCAGTGCGCATCTCAGCGTTCGGAAGGCCTTGGGAGGAAGGAGGGAAAACGATAGGGGGACAGGTCAGCTGTCTTCCTCTCGATTGCCTCAGAAGGGCCTGGGGTCGCAACTCCAAAGCCAGGAGGCAACCGTTTCAAATTAGGTCAGCGCGTGTTGCTCAGGGCCGTGCCGGACCCCGGTGCATGGTTCGAGGGATGGAGCCTGGAATCGTTGGGAACAGATAACCCGGTGTCGCTGACACTCGACACTAGCTACACGCTTACGGCCCGGTTCCGCCGCCTGCCAACCTTGCGCCTAGGCGCGGGTGCTTTCGCTGATCGGGATGGCAAGCTGTCGATCGAGCTGACCGGTGATCCCGGCGCGAACTACCTCTTTGAGACCGCGTCGGACCTCGCCGGTCCCTGGAGTTATCTGACGGAGCAAGGCGCCTCATGGGGGCGAATCCACCTCTCAATTGAGATCAGTCCTAAGGGCGGTCCGCGCTACTTCCGCGTTCGTTAAGCCGGGCGCAAGAAGAAGGCGGTTTCCACTTGTGGAAAAACCTTCCAAATCTATCTTCCGCGCGCGGGAACTCAGAGTGTTGAGTTTCTCTGAACTGCATCGCTTTCGAAAAACGGATTGACTGCTTCGGTGCCGCATCAGACTGCTGGCTTGCAGATTCTCGCCTGAAGATAAACCCCAAACGAGTCGGCTCCGTCAGCAAGTTCACCAACCCCTACTGGGTCGTAAAATTGGCGCAACAAGCCAGCAAGCAAGCCAAGCCTCAACCCCAGGAGGCGCCTCAGGAACCGCATCCGAAGCCGCACCTCCCGGAGCAGTGAGCGTCACCCTACCCACCCTGAGGGGGGCGACTCATCACGCCTTCCGTCCCGCACAGAACGCTAGGGTTTGCGCAGGCGATAGAAGCGTGTGCCTTGCTGGAGTGTTTGGTTCACTCGCAACTCGCTTTGCAAGGTTGCGGGTACTGCTATCACATCCTTCCATTCCGGCGGCGACAGGCTAAGGGCCTCCTGGAGCTGATAACCAGCTGCCGCGCTGGGCCAGGCCAAGGTGACATTCGCTCCGTCCTGGTAGATGCGAAGGGTCGGCGCGCCTTCTGTCTGAACCACAGCAAACGCGCTCCAGAACCCACCCTGTAAGGTGTATGCCTGACCGGCGGAGGTGGCCGCATCCAATTGCCCAAGGGTTCCAGTGAGCGTATACGGGCCACCCGCGCTCTGACCTCCGCCACCGTCGATGCTGAACCAGTCGATCGCATACTGAGCCGGGGAAGAGTTAGCCACCAACAGAAGTGTAATGAGGAATAGTTTCATGATGATCTGCGATAAGAGGTTTCAGGCAACTACTGTCCCAGGACGGCTGTGCCCAAAGGAGCGTCCAAGAACAGCCGCTTGCTGATCAGGCCGGTCCACGATGTGGTGCCGGGCTTGAGACGCACCCGACTATGATCCCTGACACGATTCACCGCGCTCGCAAAACCCTTGTAGGGCGAGTGGTAGCCGCCAAGGCCTGTGTCCGGCTCCCCTGATTGGGGCAACACCCAGAAACCATCGCTGGACGCTGTCGGCCACTCAGAGTCTGACATGCCGGCGATGAGGGTGTTCAGTTTGGTGCGCAACTGCCCTCCGTAGTGTGAACGGTTGTCATCTCCGGCATTCTTATTGAAAAATACAAAGGCAACCACTCCGTCGGTTCGATGCCAGAGTTGGGTGTTCACGCCTGGCTGCCCACCATTGTGACTCTCCTCGACCGTGAGGGGATTGTTCGCGTCGATGGACAATCCAATGAAACGGCCGGAACCTGTGATATTGCCGACCTGGATGTGATGGCGGTTTCCAAGTTCCAGCATTGCGGCGGCAGATGCGACGATGCCTCCCTGCCCCAAGCGGGCGGTGAGATCGAAGCTCCCGTAGGCGGCGTTCACGATCGGAGCATCTCCGCCTGGTTCCTGCACATCAAAGGAAGTAAAGCGAGTTCGATACCAAGGCTCTCTGACATTGCTCTGTGACCGGTAGGTCGTGGCTTGGATGACCTCTGTAGAGGGGATCCAAAGGCTTGGAGTAAAAACCCGGGTCCGCAGGTAGGATAGGTAGCCAGAGGTGTCGTCATCGACGAGAAAGCCGAGAGAAAGATAGCCCTCGTTCGAGTATCTCGCGTCCGTTCCGGGTGCAAAATACAGGGGATGACCCGAAACCCAGCGAAGCACATTCGCGCGTCCAGGAACCCCCGGAAGGCCCATCTCCTTGGAGACGGTGCGTTCTTGGTAGGTTAAGTCTCCGTCCGGCTGCGTCCTGTCCCAACCCGCGCTGTGGGTGAGGAGATTGGAGATGCTGATGGAGCGATAGCGAGCGTCACCCAGTTGAGGGAAGGCGGCAACGTTCAGCGCCCCGCCATTCCCAGTGATGTTGAAGGCTCTCTGGTTCAAGGTATAGGTGCCGCTCTCGATCCTCTCTCTCACAGCTGCCGCGGTGATCGGTTTGGTACAACTGGCCAGTCGGACCAGAGCGTTCTCCGGCATGTTCACCCCGGTGGTCAGCAAGCCGAAACCCCGCAGGTAAACAATGGTTCCATTTCGCATCACGCCTAGGACACCTGCCTCAATGTCATTGTCAGACATCAATTCAGCCATGGCATCGTCGAAGGCCACCAGCTTCGGGACAGGCCGCCCGCTGATCGCAATGGCTGCGGCTGCACCTTGGGCCACGGATCCCAAGGTCAGAGCGAGTCCAGCGACGGTGTGGCAGAGAAGGGAGTTGAATGTTTTCATAATGAGCCTTTGGAGGTTTCGATCCAGTTATTGGAGACTCACCAGGACGAGCACCAACCCCTTGCCACTCTCCAGAGCGGTCATTGCTTTGCCGATGATTGCGCCCTGGGCGCGTGCATGATCGTCCACCTTCATGCCATGTCCGGGCGTGGCGGACGTCGTGATCAAATCGCCGGGAACGATCGCTCCCTCGGTGGCGTCCACGTAGCAGTAGACTCGTCCCGTGAGAGCCACAGGATACTTGCCGTCGGCCTTGCTGTTTCGTTGGCCCATCAGCATCCCGGGTTTCACACCGCCTGCACCGCTGACCACGCCCGCCACTGTGCGGTCGTAGGCCCGATCGCTCAGGGCAAGCTCGCCCGGGTGCGCCGGGTCGATACGAACGATCATTCCTGGCTTGGCTTCCACAGAACGGATATCGAAATTTTCCGAGAGATCGCTCCCTCCGGTGATCTCGAGAACTTGTGTTGTGATGCGTCCTTCGCCTTGGAAATCCGCATCCAGAACGATGGTTGCATTACCTCCCGCCCCTTTGTAGAGCGCAATCTGGGCCCCGTT
>CAMAVD010000143.1 GCA_945861575.1 Akkermansia muciniphila | reverse complement strand
TCCTTCGAGCAGGGCGGGTTGGTGAGCTGCGCCATCATCACCGCATTGCACGCCTATCGACGAGCCCGGATAGCGGTTGGGGATGTGGTCGTGGTGCTCGGCGCAGGAGGCATCGGGCAGATCCTGGTCCAGCTGCTGCGCTCGGCGGGCGCACGGGTGATTGCGCTCAGCCGTTCCTCCGGCAGCCTGGAATTGGCTCGGAAAGAGGGAGCTGAGCTCGCTCTCCAGCTGTCAGACCCGAACCTGCACGATCGGATTCGCGAGCTCAACGACGGTGAAGGCGCGCACGCCTTGTTCGAGTGCGTGGGAACGGCCGCCACCATGCACCTCGCCTCACGCTGCCTACGAAGTGGAGGTCAACTGGTCGTTATTGGCGAGGAGCCCGAGTTTCCGGCCATCGACACCATCTACATCGCCCAACGAGAACTTGAGATCATCGGTTCCCGCAACGGATCGGTCCAGGACGCGGCTGATTCGCTGAAGCTACTCGCAGCCGGCGTGATCCGTCCCCCCATCGCCGGACACTACCCTCTTGAGGAGCTCAATGATGCCTTGGCACGGATGCGGCGCGGTGAAGCCAACGGCAGATTAATCATCACGTTCGACCGCTGAGGTCGTGGCGTTCACCGCCAGGCTCTGCGCTGAACTCCCACCCACTCAGACCTTCCCCATCCTCGTTCCCACGGCATCCAGGGCAACGCTTAGAGATTCTGCTTTTAATCACTTAAGTACAGTTTCTAATTGACTAAGGAGCGCATCTCTCTTACATTGCAGCCATTCACCCTCTACCTGAGTTTTCCGTTGAGCGTGCTTTGTTTTCTAAACGAGGAAGCCGAGGAGGGAGAAAGCTATATGGCGTGCCGATCAAGTGCCATGGACCAGATGTTTCGATGAGTGCGCGCAGCCCGTCAACGAGAGCCACGGGAAAGCGACGGCGTGCGCCGGTCCTGTGTTTGCGTCAATTCCTGTCGGCGGGCCATTGTCTGGTGGCGCTCTGGCTGATGCTCCTCTGCGGAAGCAGCCTGCGGGCGGCAACTTCCTCACAGGTGGTGATCAACGAGATCCTCTATCATCCGGATCCCAACAGCACGGGTGAGGAATATGTCGAACTGCACAACCGTGGGGACAGTGCCGTGGATCTCAGTGGTTGGATTCTTGACGGGGGAATCAATTTCAATTTTCCGGCAGGAACGAGGTTGGCGGAGAAAGGGTACTTGATCGTAGCCCGCGATGCGGCGGCGGCTAGGGCTTTCTACCAGGTGACTAACGTGATGGGGAACTTCTCGGGTCGCCTCAACAACGCCGGGGATACCCTCCGGCTGAAGAACAGCTCGAACCCTCGCCTGATCATTGATTCGGTGACGTATACGGACCACTCCCCATGGCCTGCGGATGCGGACGGAGGCGGTGCCTCGCTCGAACTCTTCATTCCCGAAAGCGACAACGCCGATCCACTCAATTGGGGCACAGGCCAGCCCTATTCGCCCGGGAGAGCCAACGCTCCCGCTCATGCCGGAGCAGGGGCCATCGTGATCAATGAGATCATGTATCTTCCCCAGCGGGAGGAGTTGCGCGAAAAGTTTGATGCAGCGCACCCTGGAACTTACCAGGAGGTGGGGGACGATGAATTTGGGGAGTATGTTGAGCTGTATAATCGCAGTGGCGGCGCGGTGGATGTCTCGGGGTGGAAATTTACCGACGGCTTCAGCTACGTAATGCCCGTCGACCTGACGATTGCGGCCGGGGAGTATCTCGTCGTGGCTGCTCATCCAGAGGCGGTGCGAGCTCGATTCGGAATCACCAGCGTGATGGGTCCGTATCTCGGGACGCTTTCTGACGGCGGCGAGCGGATCACCCTGCGCGACACGCTGGGACGGATCGTGGACACAGTACGTTATGGGGATCAGCCTCCCTGGCCAGCAGCGCCGGATGACCTAGGCTATTCACTCGAATGTATCGACCCCAAACGGGACAATAGCGCTCCGGACAATTGGCGTTCCAGCCGTCGACAGCTGGGTGGGGCGATTCAACAACCGTGGCAGGCTGTCAGCATCTCCGGCGTCGCCCTGTCGGACCAATTGTTCGTGCATCTGAATGGCGCGGGAGAATGGCTGATCGATCAAGTGGAAGTGCATCCCGCAGCCGGCGGAGCCAACTTATTGCCCAATGGATCTTTTGAGCCCGACACCGCGGGATGGACTCTCTCAGGCAACCACGCTCCCTCGAAGCGGATCATCGACACCTCTTCCGAGGGGGAGGGGAGTCTATTGATGGTGGCCACTGGAGCAGGCGATGCCGACACGAACCATGTGAAGTCCGCCGTGATCCCGGGCCTGATCATCGGTGAGAGTTACACCATCACTTGCCGGGTTCTCTTCAGGAAGGGAGCCGACACGCTGACCCTGGGGTTTCTGGACGGAGGGTTCGCCGGGACCGCACACACGTCCGGGGGCATCCACAATCTCTCGAAGGATTGGAGCGACACGGCCAATCCCAGCTATGGCTGGAGTTATCGGCAGAGAAACGGATCGCTCATCTCAGCGCGAGTGACCCGGTGGCGCTCGAGCGATCTCGGTTCCACCCAACCGGCCTGGACTGCGGGGGGCACCACCGGCGCGCCGGGTTGGTGCCGCAGCACCGGGTCGTCCTCCCTCCCCGGCGCGCCGCATGTCGAGTATGACTTTCCAGTCGGGGCGGTCATGTCCCACGGACCTTCCGAAGTGTGGTGGACCGCGCCCTCAGATCAGCGGGTCACCCTCTCGGGCGGGGTTTGGCTTTTACGCCACCTCGGTCGCAGCCAACACTGGTATATCAAGCTGAACGGAACCGAACTCTCGGCTGGGGACCTCCTGAGCGTCGACACCAGCGTGAGCTCGCGTGCTCCCCAATCGTTCGAAACCGGCACGGGCGGCAAGTCGGCCCTGGTCGTCGAGATCCACGCCGGGGATGTGCTCAAATTCGGCGCTCTGCCGCTGGCTCCGAATCGGACGGACGATTATGTCGGCTATGACATCTCGATCGCTTTTGGTCAATCCACCGCGCCACCGGTAAACAAGCCCCCGCTGGCTGGGTTCGTCGGCCGGGGAACTCCGGGCAGTCAAAACTCGGTCAGCTCGGATGTCTTGCCGCCCTTCGTCCAAGAGCTCGCGCACGCCCCGGAGAAGCCAAGTTCAACCAACAGCGTCCTCGTCACGGCACGTATCCAGAGCGGGGTGCCCTTGACGTCAGTGAAGCTCAAAACCTCGATCAATATCGCGACCAACGAGATCTGGTTCGACATGGTGGATGACGGCACACATGGAGATGGTGCCGCCGGCGACGGGATTTATGGAGCAGTTGTCCCCGCTCAGAAATCCCAGACCTTGGTGCACTACCGAATCACCGCAACGGATAGCCTCGGAGGCGTGACCACCTTCCCCTACCCTGATGATCCGTCTCCCACCCAGGCTTACTTCCACTACGATAGCGAGATCAAGACAGGATCCACGCTGTTCCATCTATTCATCACCAGCAAGAACGTGGCGATCCTGGATGCGGATCCAAACAGTGAGGATTCCGTCGATTGCAGCCTGGTCATCGACCATATCGCCTACCCCCATATCGGCATGAACTACCGCGGGCGGGGTTCCCGGAACAACCCCAAGCGTCCTCGGAAATTCAAATTTAACAAGCAACAGCCTTATCGAGGAACTCATTCCTACGACACCATGTACTCTGTACCGCTGGAACAGCAGATAGCTTTCGAAGTGTTCGATTCGGCGGGGGTGGAGAACTTGGAGCACGAGTTAGTCCGATTGCACATCAATGGGGCTTTTTGGGGTTGGTACATCGGTTTTGAAAGCCCGACCGCCAGCTGGCTCAGCAAGCATCGCTACGATCCGGAGGGGGAGGTCTATAAAGCGCGATCCGTGGAAACGGCCAACCAGTGGAAAAACTCCGACCTCTACCACAACCAGATCACCACCGACTACGACTACTGGGGAGCCTACAACAAGAAGGTGCGCCCTCTGGAGCCGCCGACGGAGCTGCGGGAACTCGTCAATGCGCTGAACGACCTTACGGATGCCGAGTTGCTCCCGTGGCTCGATGCGCACCTGGATGTGGACCAATGGTTCAAGAGATGGGCCCTGAACATCTGTATGAACATCGATGATTTTAGCGGGCACAACTTCTACATGTTCCTGCCGGGAGGCCCAGGCGGAAGATGGAAGATGCTCGCCTACGACTTCGACTCCGGGCTCACCTTCGGTCGAGTAGGACCGCTCCGAGCGCTCTACGGGGATGGAGGCAACGGCGACAACCCCGCCTGGCAACGCAACAAGCTCTACCAGCGTGTCTCGGCCAACCCGACCCTGAAGCGCATCTATCTCCTCACCCTGCGGAAAATGCTGAGCGAGGTGATGCGACTGGACGTCATATTCCCACGGATCGATGAGCTCTTTAAGCTGACCGCGCCGGATCGCACCGCTGACCTCGCTCGATGGGCGACGGTACGCTCGAGCACCACGGAGGCGAAGGAGGTGCTCACCTCTCAACGCCGCTCGCTTTCCAACTATCTCGCGCAAGCCTCGATCGGACTTCCCTCGCGTGACAAAGCACCGGTGGTCTCGCTTCCCGGCGGGGACATGGACCCGAGCGAGGTGATTCGCATCACCACCGCACCGGGATGGCAGGCCTATTTCACTTTGGACGGTTCCGACCCCCGCCTTTCTATCGCGCGACGGCCTTACACTGAACCTATCCAGGCACCGACGAACGCGGTGGTGATCAAAGCGGCCGCGATTCCGGTGGGCCAACAGATCTCCAGCGGCAATTGGACAGACCTAGGCCAGCAGGTATTCTCCTCGGTCCCGCGCCCGCGGCTGATGGCCATGCGAGTAGGGCCCTCCCTCCAACTGAGCTGGTCAGTTCAGTTCACCAACCAGGTGGTGGAGGCGGCTAGTGATGTCAGCGGCCCGTGGGTGGGGTTGACCGGCGCTCCAACCCAAGTGGGCGAAGAGTTCCGAGCAGTGGAAGAATTGAGCGGCTCCACTCGCTTTTTTCGACTCAGGTGATCAAACAAAAACAAAAAGTAACTTATGCAAACGAAATCAAGAGGAAGAATCCCCAAGGAAGGACTGGCAATAATCGCCTGTCTATTGGCGAGTTGCCTAGCACCGATGCTCCTTTCGGGCGCGGTACACGACGCTAGTGCTGACTTTAGCCTGGACGCAAACCCCACCGCCACCGGCTGGCAATACAGCGAGTCGGTTGCCAACGGAGGCGGTGTTGTGGGACCAGTGGTCAACGACTGGAATCAACCCGACTTCGGCGCCGGTCAGACCGGCTGGAGGGGCGCCAAGGTGGGCGCACACGCCGGCTGGGCGAAGCGGATCGACAACGGCAGCGAAACTCCGACGTTCGACGACCCGATTGGTGCGATCATCACCCACGGGAACACCAGCATTCTGTGGAAGTCTCCCCCTGGCGACACAGACCGCTTTGCCACCTTGAGCGGCGGCGTGTGGAATATCCGCCACCTGGGGCGCAAAGGCTCCTGGCGTCTGTACCTAAACAATACGCTGTTAAGCCAGGGGCAGAACGACGATCAGGCAGGAACATCCGCTGCGCCCTCCGGATTTGAAACGGGTATAGGCGGGGAGGACGCGGTCAAGGAGATTCCCTATGTGCCTGGGGACCTGTTTCGACTCGAGATTCTGGAGGAGGATTTTGTCGGCGTTCAATTTACAATCACGACCACCTCAACGCCTCCCGATCCTTTCATCCAAACGCAGCCCCAAAGCCAAATCGTGAACGGAGGCGTGGCCGTCGGACTCAGCGTCACGGCCACTGGCTCGGCGCCCCTCACGTATCAATGGCTGTTGAACGGAGTGGTCATCGATGACCAAACGGGATCCGCTCTCTCGATCGCTGCTGCGAGCGAGTTCGATTCCGGTGCCTATTCAGTGCTGGTCACCAGTCTCAACGGCAGCAAGACCAGCAAGCCAGGCGTGCTTTACGTGGATGCACCAGGAGCACAAACCGTCGGCGTGCACGATCTGGCGACGGATTTCACCCTACAATCGAACCCGTCCAGCCGTGGTTGGAAATTCGCCCAAAGCCTCGACGCTGGAGGCGGGGTGGTGGGTCCCGTGACCTTCGACTGGATCCCCAGTGTGTTCGGGCCCAGCCAACCGGGCTGGTTGGGTATCCCCGTCACGCCGTTCATCGGATGGGCGAAGCGGATCGACAACGGAGGCGTGGCGGGTGATCTCGATGCTCCGCCTGGATCCGTGATGACCCATGGCGCGAGCAGCGTGGCTTGGACGGCTCCGGCGGGCGAGACCGACACGTTTGCGACGGTCAGCGGCGGAATTTGGTCCGTAGAAAAGAATGGCCGAGGGCAAAAGTACCGCATCTGGAAGAACGACGTCTTCCTGCTTGCGGAAAAAGTAGTCAGCCGCGGCACCTCCGATGCTCCGAACAGTTTTGAACAAGCCACCACCGCCAGCGAGCTAAGCGGAATCCCATACTCACCGGGAGACACCTTCCGGCTCGAAATCATTCCCCTCTCCGGACCGGGTGGCAGCTTGAGCGGGCCGTATCGAGACATCCAAGGAGTTCGCTTCACAATCACCACCTCCACCACCGGACCTGATCCAGCCATCGCCACCCACCCGGTTGGACAGAAGGTCAACGAGGGCAAGAATGTGACGTTCAGTGTTTCGGCAGTCGGAACCGCCCCCCTCACCTACGTTTGGTTCTACGAGGGCGTCGAAATCCCGGGTGAGACCGGACCGACTCTCAACCTCGGTGCAGTCGCTTTCGAGCGATCCGGCAGCTACACGGTTCAGGTGAGCAATGGGAACGGCTCTCGCACAAGTCTTCCCGCAGTGCTGCAGGTGACTCCCAATGCCGATTCCATCAGCGGGGCGCGCCACGATCTCGCGGCAGATTTTAGTCTGGACGCCAATCCTACGGCCAGCGGCTGGCAATATAGCGAATCCTTAGCCAATGGAGGGGGCGTTGCGGGTGGAGCCTCCGCCAACTGGAACCAGCCTGATTTCGGTGCCGGACAGCCGGGGTGGCTCGGAGCACGCGCCGGAGGTCATGCCGGGTGGGCCAAACGAATTGACAACGGCTCTCCCACTCCCACCTACGACGATCCTCCTGGCTCGGTGATTACTCACGGAGCGACCAGCGTGAAATGGACCGCAGCGGAGAACGATCCCGGTGGCATCGCAGACATCGTGGGTGGTCTCTGGAACATCCGCCACCTCAACCGCGCCGGCTCGTGGAAGTTGTGGAAGAACGACACGGAATTGCTGACGGACGGTCGAGTGGATGATGATTCAGGCAGTTCCTCCGCCCCCCTCAGTCTGGCCAACGGCACCGGGGGACCGAGTGCCGTGCGCAACATTCCCTATGTGGCCGGGGACTCCTTCCGATTGGAAATCGCCAACAACGACTTTGTTGCGATGAACCTGACCATCACCACCCGGCAGGTCCATGATGTTCAGGCGGATTTCAGCCTCGAGGCGAATCCGTCCGCCGGTGGGTGGCAGTACTCCGAATCCTTGGGCAACGGCGGAGGGCCCGTTGGTCCAGTGGTAGCCAACTGGAATCAGCCGGACTTCGGCGCTGGGCAGCCCGGCTGGGCCGGAGCCCGCGTGGGAGCCCACGCCGGATGGGCCAAGCGCATTGACAACGGAAACGCAACCCCCGGCTTCGACGATCCAGCAGGAAGTCTGATTACCCACGGCAACACCAGCTTGCTCTGGCGAGCGCCGGCAGGCGGTGCAGGAGGACTCGCCGACCTCAGCGGCGGAGTATGGAATGTCCGCCACCTCAACCGAAGCGGCACCTGGAAACTCTGGAAAAACGACACCCTCGCCATTTCCGAGGGAGTGAACAACGACAGCGCGGGCAGTTCAGCTTCACCCGCGCTTCTTGAGAAAGGAAGTGGCGGCCCCAGGGCACTGAAAGCCGTCCGTTACAACCCGGGCGACACTTTCCGCTTGGAAATCCTCGAAGCGGATTTCGTAGCCGTCAAGTTCGCCATCAGCACCTACCCGGCACCCGCCGATCCAGTGATCTCACGCCAACCGGAAGACACCACGGTTCTGGCCGGGGGATCGACCAGCCTGAGCGTACGAGCGACAGGAACCCAGCCCATCGCCTATCAATGGCAGTTCAAAGGGGCCAACTTGCCCGGACAGACCGGTCAGGATCTCAACCTGGTGAATGTTTCATTCGAGGAGCAGGGAAAATATCGGGTGGTCGTCTCCAACTCCAAAGGCACGGTGTCCAGCGACGAAGCCACGCTGACCGTGAAAGCGCCCCCGCCCTCGGTTCAAGGCACGCGTCACAGTCTTGCCGCGGACTTCAGTCTCGCTTCCAATCCCAGCAGCCAAGGCTGGCAGTACTCCGAATCCTTGGGCAACGGCGGCGGCCCGGTCGGCCCCGTCGTTCCGAATTGGAACCAACCCGACTTCGGCGCCTCACAGCCCGGATGGGTCGGGGTGAAAGTGGGGGGACACGCAGGTTGGGCCCAACGCATCGACAACGGGAATCCCAGCGCCACCTACGATGACCCGGTCGGTGCGATTCTCACGCACGGACCCACCAGCGTGTTGTGGACAGCTCCCGCGAATGATCGAGCTGGCGTGGCTGATCTCAGCGGCGGTTTGTGGAACATTCGCCATTTCGGTCGAAGCGGTGCCTGGAAACTATGGCACAACGACACGACCCTCATCACTGAGGGGACGATTGACGACTCACAAGGCACCTCCGCAGCTCCCAAGAGCTTCGCCACCGGCACGGGAGGTGAGTTGGCCCTGCAAAGCATTCCCTTCGCAGCGGGCGACACCTTCCGCCTGGAAGTCCTCCAAAGCGACTTTGTTGCTGTGGACTTGGTGATCACCACTCGCCAAGTGCACGACGTGGTGGCGGACTTCAGCACCGAAGCCAATCCCGCGCCCTCAGGGTGGCAGTACAGCGAATCCCTGGGAAATGGAGGAGGTCCCGTCGGCGGTTTAGTTCCCAACTGGAATCAGCCGGACTTCGGAGCTGGGCAGCCGGGTTGGGCTGGGGTCCGGGTCGGTGCCCACGCTGGCTGGGCCAAGCGGATCGACAACGGCAGCCCGACGCCCACTTATGACGATCCGGTCGATAGTCTGCTCACGCATGGTTCCACCAGCATTCTTTGGAAAGCTCCGGACACCGATCGTGGGGGGGTGGCCTCTCTCGTGGGAGGCTTGTGGAACATCCGCCACTTCGGGCGAAGTGGAACCTGGAAACTTTGGCACAACGATGTGACCCTGCTTTCCCAGGGGACCATCGGGGATGCTACGGGCACCTCGACTGAACCGACGAGTCTCACGACCGGAAGCGGCGGCGTGGCCGCGCTCATCGAGATCCCGTATGCGGCGGGAGACACCTTCCGGCTGGAGATTCTGGAGGAGGACTTCGTTTCTGTCCGGTTGAGTGTGATCGCCTTCGATGCCCCTCCGGCGTCCGGCGTGAGCATCGGCTTCACGGCTGACGGCGCGGAAGTCTCTTGGGCTGGTCAAGGAACGCTCGAGGAATCAAGTGATCTGACGGGGCCGTGGACCGAGATTGCCAACGCCGCCAGTCCGCATGCCGTCACCTTCGGCACGGAAAGAAAGTTCTATCGGCTCCTTCCTCGCTAAACCCAGTTTATCTCACGAAGGCAGCGGCGCCGAAAGGGGCCGCTGCCTTTCCTTTTGCGAAGGATCGCCAGCGTGATATATTTTGCTTTTTAACAACAAAAAGCATTTTGCTATTGACCCTCATCAACCCTCGACATAGCTTGAGATTGATCGTTCACAGGGTGAGGGTAAGTCGCTTTGATCCGCAGCGACAGATGCTTCACCCTCAATTGGATCCGCTGATGACAATGAATCACCGATTGGCCAGGCCGTTCTGGACACTTATTGCCAGCATCTCGCTAGGCCTTTGTTCAGGACTCCTGCACGCGGTCCCCTCCGTTGACCAGGCAGAGTTTTTTGAAACGCGCATTCGTCCGGTACTGGTCGAAAGGTGCTACGAATGCCACAGCACCGAGGCGAAAAAACTCAAAGCGGCACTTTACCTGGACACCCGCGAAGGGTGGATGAAGGGGGGAGAAAACGGTACGGCAATTATTCCAGGTGATCCCGAAAAGAGCCTCCTCATCAAGGCCATCCGTTACACCGACCCAGACTTGCTGATGCCGCCGAAGAAGGCGGGTGGAAAACTGAATGCAAAGCAGATTGGTGACTTCGAGGAATGGGTAAGGCAGGGAGCACTGGATCCACGCACGAAGGTTGCCGAAACCCAAGCTGCGCCTGCGAAGGCGGGACTGGCCAAGGCCGGAACGAACTGGTGGTCACTTCAGCCGGTGATCGATCCGCCGGTCCCCAGTGTGCGGGACACGAACCGTGTGCGCAACGCCATCGACCACTTCATTCTGGCGAAGCTCTCAGAGAAGGGATTGAACCCGGCTCCGCTCGCCGACAAACAGACGCTCATTCGCCGGGCTTACTTTGACCTGCTGGGATTGCCGCCCAGCTCCGAGCGAGTGGAGAGATTCGTGACGGACGCCTCTCCCGAAGCGTGGCCCAAGCTCATCGATGAACTGCTGGAGTCCAAACATTACGGGGAACGCTGGGGCCGTCATTGGCTGGATGTCGCACGGTATGCCGACAGCGGCGGCTATGAAACGGACATGTATTACCGCAATGCCTGGCGCTACCGGGACTACGTGGTGAACTCGTTCAACAGCGACAAGCCTTACGATCGCTTTGTGCAGGAGCAAATCGCGGGCGATGAGCTCTGGCCCAATGATCTCGCTCTCGACGGCACCTATAAAGTGGCGGCGGAGAAACTGAAGGCCCTCGAAGCCCGGACCGGCACCGGTCTGTATGCACTGGGCACGCAGATTCACGAATCCAACATGGACGCACCCCGGCGGAGTTACGAAATACTCACCGACTGGGTGGACACCACCGGCAATGCCTTCATGGGGCTCACGTTTCAATGTGCGCGCTGCCACGATCACAAGTTCGATCCCATCAGCCAGCGTGATTGGTATGGTCTGGCGGCGGCTTTCGCGGGGAGCAAGGAAGTGGAAGTGCCCATCATGCCAGGAATGGGCCTGGCTGATTTCAAGCAGCACTACACCAGGATCATCGCGGCGGATGAGGCACGCCGAGCGTATCAGCTCTTTGACACCAGCACCAAAGGCCGCACCCTGACGGATGCCGAGAAGAAGCAGAAACAGCAACTCCTGGACAATATCGGCAACGCGATCCTTGCTCTCCCCCAAAACGATGCACAAGGAGTGCCTTTCGACGGGTTGATGGAGATCCCCACCGTGAGTGTTCTCGGCCACGAACGGCCCGAGCTCGTCCCGGTGGTCCGCATCCTGAATCGCGGCGAGCTGAGTCGGCCTCGGGAATCCGTAAAAGCGGATCTGCCTGCTGTCCTCCGCGCCAAGACCGACTGCAGCACCGAACTCCCTGGTCCGTTCGGGAGTCGAAAGCAGCTCGCCCTGTGGCTGACTACCGGAAAGCATCCGCTCACCGCTCGGGTCATGGTGAACCGCGTCTGGCATTGGCATTTCGGACGCGGGATCGTCGGCACGCCGAACGATTTCGGGAAGATGGGAGAGCCGCCCAGTCATCCGGAACTCCTGGATTGGCTTGCCACACGACTGGTGCAGGGAGGATGGAGCCTCAAACAACTGCACCGCCTGATCATGACCAGCGCCACCTATCAGACGGAAAGCCGCTCGCAGGATGAATCCAATGCCCGCATCGATTCCCCGAACCATTACTTTTGGAAGGCCAACCGTCGGCGACTCGAGTCGGAGGCCATTTGGGATAACATCCACGCCGCCGCAGGCACTCTCAATCTTAAGATGGGGGGCCGTCCTGCGGTGCCTCCCTTGGACGCGGATGAGCAGCCTCCCGGCAGCTGGATCCCCAGCGCAGATCCCGCTGAACACACCCGTCGCGGCCTCTATCTTCTCGTCCGGCGCAATTTTAGGTTTCCCGTGTTCGATGTCTTTGACGCGCCGGTCAACGCGATCAGCGCGCCGGCACGGGACGTGACCACCGTCGCTCCCCAAGCGCTCTGGTTCCTGAACAACCGCATTGCTTTCCGCCAAGCGCAGCAGTTGGCCTCGCGAGTGGTCGCCGACGGATCCGCGGCCGGAGAATGGAACAAGCCGGACTTCGGGCCCGGCCAGACCGGCTGGCTCGGCGCCCGAGTGGGCCCTCACGCGGGCTGGGCTAAACGACACGTCCCTCAACACCAAACCCCAACCTTCGACGCGCCGATCGGATCCGTGATCACCCATGGAGAAACGAGTGTGCGATGGAAGGTGCCCCCGGGGGATCCCGCCGGGGTGACGGAGATCCGAGGCGGACTGTGGAACATTCGCCACCAGGGTCGTTCCGGGACCTGGAAGTTATGGAGGAACGACCAGGAACTGCTCACCGAGGGACGCATCGAGGATAGCATGGGGACGTCTGCCAAACCCCTGAATTTCTCGAAGGGAGCCAAAGGCGAAGGCGCGCTCAGCGGAATTCCTAGCGCACCCGGCGACACCTTTCGACTGGAGATTCTCGAGAATGACTTCGTAGCCGTGAACCTATCCATCGTCACGAAAACTCGGATCGCGGATCTCTCGTCTGATTTTTCGCTCGAGTCCAACCCCACCGCCAGTGGGTGGCAATACGGTGAAAGCCTCGGAAACGGGGGCGGGGTAGGTGGACCTGCGGTTCGGCCGGCGGCACAACAGCCGGCGGCACCGGATCTCGCCCGCTGGGTTGATAAAGCGTGGAAGCTCACCCTGGG
>CAMAVD010000142.1 GCA_945861575.1 Akkermansia muciniphila | reverse complement strand
CGTCAATTTGAAAGGTTGGAAGTCGGAAGTTGAGCGTGTTTTTATCAACGTCCAATGGCTCAGGATCCACGCCTCGATTTCGTGGTGATTAGGCTCTTGGCAAACATTTTGATCAAAGCCTCGGTTTCCCCGATCACCAGATCCAAGTCTCTGCAGGATTCCATCAAGGGGACACGACGAATCAAAATCAGCCAACGACGCGATTCGCGCAGTTCTTGGAGACATATGCTCAGCTTGTGAATGAAATCATCCCGCGATTCCGCAGCCTGAGCTTCACCATGATTTGCCAAAGGAGAAGTGCCTGATCGGAGCAATTGGTCGGCGACGTGCCTGCTCGATCGTTTGGCTGGTAGTCGTTCTACAAGACGGATGATCCGTGCGGAGTATTCTAACAGACGCTCCTCAAGATCGTAGACCTGTGTGCTCATGAATCGTTGGTCCTCCTCTCCACGTGCGCAAAACTGCCCGCCACCGGCCAGCCAGGCAAGTAATAATTGGGACCTGAACGTCCAACGTCCAACGTCCAACGTCCAACGTTCAGCGTTCAGCGTCTTCGTCCGGCCGGGGATTTGTTATCCACAGATGGGGACCGGGACAGGACCTGAAGCCCCGACCCGCCCTCAACCTAAAGAACTACCTCCGTGCCGGTGCCGGCGTCGGTGAAGATTTCCAGCAGGACGCTGTGTGGGACGCGTCCGTCCACAAAGGACACCTTTTGCACTCCTGAACGGATGGCCGCCACGGCGCTGTCCACCTTGGGGATCATCCCCTTGTCCACCACTCCGGCCTTCTTCAATCCAGGCACTTCGCTGGTTTCGAGATGGCTGATGAGGGTGGCGGGGTCTTTCGGATCGCGCATGAGACCGGGGACATCACTCATGAAGACAAGTCGGCAGGCTTTCAGCGCGATGGCGGCTTGGGCGGCGGCGACGTCGGCGTTGCAATTGTGGACCCGCCCGTCTTCGTCCAAGGCCGTGGGACTAATGACCGGCGTGATGCCTTGGCTGATGCAGTCGAGCAGGGGGGCTGTATTGACCGATATAACCTCTCCCACATAGCCGATGTCCAAGGACTCCCCGTTGGGGCCGGGGAGGGTCATGCGTCGGCAGCGAAAGATGTCGGTGCCCGCGAAACCACGAGCTCGGCCGCCCAGCGAGTTGATGGTGGCGACTACCTCTGGATTGATCTCACGCGACAGCACCTGATCCACCACGCGCACCGTGGCCTCATCGGTCACACGTTGACCTTGAATGAAATTCGCTTTGAGCCCGGCGGCTTCCATGGCGCGTGTGATCGCTTTGCCACCCCCGTGCACTACCACGGGATTGATTTCAACGGCTTCCAAAAAAACGATATCGCGAGCGACGCCGTTTCGGATGCTTGGATCGGGTGAGTCCATGAAGCTGCCCCCGTACTTCACTACAAAGGTGGCACCGCTGAAGCGTTGTATGTAGGGCAGGGCCTCCAGGAGGGTGGCCGCCTTGGAAATCAGGTCGTGCATGTCAGGAAAAAGGGAGGGGGTCAGCCGCCGAGAGAGGTGGGATCGCTGACGTCGCCTTTGTTGAAGTCGACGTATTCTTCGGTGAGATCGGCCGCATACATCAGGGCGGAGTGTGTTCCGAGATTGAGAAGGATATGAAGGTCGAACTCTCTCGCCGCGGCCGCCGCGCAGAGATCGCGGAATGAGGCTTCGGTCGGCTTTCCCCGCTTGAGCGACCAAAGAACCTTACGGCTGCCGGGCGCGCTGTAGCCGATGTCCACCTTCGATTCGACCACCTTTGCAGCGCTGTAGCCGAGGGCGTCGATGATGCGGCCCCAGTTGGGATCCCCGCCATGCCAGCTGGTTTTCACGAGCGAGCTGTTGGCGACCGCACGTGTGGCGGCGTCGGCATCCGCCCAGGTTTTCGCCCCTTCGACGCGGACGGTGACAAAGCGTGTCACGCCTTCCCCGTCGCGCACGATCATCTGGGCGAGGCTGAGGCAGACCTGGCTGAGGGCGGCTTGGAAGACGGCGGCGTCGCCGACTCGAGTGCGGCCCGAACGAAACTCCGTCGCCTTGAGTTGGCTGTTGCCTGCCAGTCCGTTGGCGAGCACCAGAACCGTGTCATTGGTGCTCATGTCCCCGTCGACCGTGATGCGGTTGAAGCTGTGAGCGACCGCTTCCTGGAGCGCCTGCTGGAGAGCGGAAGGCTCAATGCGGGCATCGGTCGTGATGAAGCACAGCATGGTGGCATGCAGCCCTTGGGAGGAGGCTGCCGGACGCGCTCCGGTGGCGGACATCCCCGGCTGGATCATGCCAGCCCCCTTGCAAATCCCGCCGATGCGGACGGTCTTCCCACCTAATCGGAATTCGAGAGCGATTTGTTTCGGCTTGGTGTCGCTGGTGAGGATGGCTTCCGCCGCTTGATCCGCGTGGACGGGCGTGCTCCCCAGCAGCGGGAGGACGGCGTCGATGCCTGCGCGCACATTGTCCATGGGCATGGTCACGCCAATACGTCCGGTGGAGCCCACGAACACGGTGTTCGCGGGAACGCGGAGCAAGGCAGCCGCGCGTGCCGTCATCTCGCGAGCGTCGGCCAGGCCTTGAGGCCCGGTGCACGCGTTGGCGTTGCCGGAGTTTACGACGATCGCGCGGGCGATGCCCTTACGGACGCGGGCCGCGCAGACTTTCACTGGAGCCGCGCAGATTTGATTCGTGGTGAACATCCCTGCCACGCTGGCGGGAGTGCTGGAAGTGATCAGGGTGAGGTCCCTTTTCTTCCCTTTGTTGGAGCCCTTGCCGGTTCCCAGGCGTTTGATATCGCAGAATACGCCGGCGGCTTGGAAGCCTTGGGCGGCAACGATCGATCCGGGCACTGTCTTTAATTTCAGTTTCATCAAGTCGAGCGTGCGCCCTAGGTCCGGCGCAACGGGTCACCATTCCATGTTTCCGATGGAAAAATGCAACGTGAAATTTCAGTCAGGATTCCGTCTTGTTTGCCTGCGGCCGGGCTGGTTATCTCCGGGGCGTGAAACTCTCCGTTAAGAGTGACTACGCTGCACGCGCCGTCCTTTCGCTCGCCCGCAACCACAGCAAGGGGCGTGTGATGAAGGTGGAGGAGCTGGCTGCGGAGAACGGGATTCCTGCCAACTATCTGGTGCAGATCCTTATCGAGCTTAAGTCACGTAACATCGTGCGCAGTGTTCGGGGAAAGGAAGGGGGCTATTTGCTCGCCCGTCTCCCGAGCGAGATCACCCTTGGGCAGGTGCTTCGCTGCATCCACGGGCCCATTTTTGAGGCCGATGCCGCCTCCGAGCCGCTCTACCCGCCCGAATTGCGTGAAGCGTGGAAAAAAGTGCAGGAGGGGTTGGACGCCCTCACCGACTCCATTCACTTTGAGAAACTGGCTGAGGACGGTGCAGCCAAGCGGAGTATGTACTACATCTAGCAAAGGGAACCGAACCGATGCGCCCTTTGAAAACCCGCTTGACCGACCCAGGCCAAAGGTTTACTTTGTCTCCCATTAATGAGTCCTGTGCGTTCAGTCACCGTAGCCGACGTCCTGGTAGTAGTAAGCCAGGACGCCGCAGGTGCTTGTCGACAGTGACGGACCCTTTCGACAAAAACCCACGGCTGAAAACAGTCGTGGGTTTTTTTTCGCCCACGAGGGTGATCTGCCGAAACATAGAGTGACACGAGTTATGAGCAAAACTGCCAGCGCCGCTGCGAAGAAGAAGAGCACGAAACAGACCCGCCAAGAGGTGGGGCCCGCCATGTGGGGCCGCGATATCCTGGTCGAAGCCCTTGAGCGCGAAGGCGTCGAGGTGATTTTCGCCTATCCGGGTGGCGCGAGTATGGAGATCCACCAATCTCTCACGCAGTCCAAGAAGATCCGTACCATCCTCCCCCGGCATGAGCAGGGTGGATCCTTCGCTGCCGAAGGCTATGCGCGCGCCACCGGCAAAGCGGGGGTTTGCATGGCCACCAGCGGACCGGGGGCTACCAATCTGGTCACGGCCATCGCGGATGCCTACATGGACAGCGTCCCGCTGGTCGCCATCACCGGCCAGGTTCCTCAGGCGATGATCGGCAAAGGGGCCTTTCAGGAGACCGACTTCTTCGGAATGACCCTCCCCGTGGTCAAGCACAGCTTTCTGATCACGGACATCAACGACATTCCCCGGGTGGTGAAAGAGGCTTTCTATATCGCCACTTCAGGTCGCCCGGGCCCGGTGGTCATCGATTTCCCGAAAAATCTGCAGCAATCGAAAGCTCAGCCCGTCTGGCCCACCTCCATCGATCTGCCCGGGTATCCGGAGCCGAAGAAAGCGGATGATCTGGTCTTGAACGAGATCATGGGGCTGATCGAGAAGTCTGAGCGCCCGGTCTTGTATGTCGGTGGTGGCATCATCACCGGAGAAGCCTCCCGGGAGTTGCTCGACTTCGCCGAGCGCACACGCATCCCTGTCACAACCACACTCATGGGCATCGGGGCGTTTCCTGAGCACCATGAGCTCTCGCTCCGTTGGCTCGGTATGCATGGCGCAGCGTATGCAAACTGGGCTGTCAGCGGCGAGTTCCAACCCCGCACAGATCTTTCCCAACCCCCCGTGAAGGTGAAGGAAGGCGCGGATCTTCTCCTCGCTTTCGGGGTTCGTTTCGACGATCGGGTCACGGGGAAGGTGGAGAAGTTCTGCGAGACCGGCACGATCGTTCACGTGGATATCGATCCTTCGGAGCATAACAAGAATCGCAAGGTGCATCTCGCCATTGAGGGTGAGATCCGGGACGTGCTCAAGCGTCTCGCTGAAATGGTGAAGCGTCGGCCGATCGCGAAAAAGTTCACCGCCTGGAATGCTCAGGTTGCCGAGTGGAAGGAACGCGCTCCTCTGAGCTACCGAGTGACCGAGGAGGTGTTGAAGTCTGACCACGTGAAAGATCACATGGGCGGGCGTGAAAATGAGGTGATCCTTCCTCAATATGCCATCGCGCTGCTCTATGAGCTCACGAAGGGTGAGGCCCTGATCACCACCGGGGTTGGCCAACACCAGATGTGGGCTGGCCAGCATTACAAGTTCAAGCACCCCCGGCAGTTCATCACCAGCGCTGGCCTGGGCGCAATGGGCTTCGGCTATCCGGCTGCGATGGGCGTCAAAGTCGCGTGCCCCGACAAGCAGGTTGTGGACATCGACGGCGACGGATCGTTCCTGATGAATGTCCAGGAGCTTGCCACGGCGCATGTCGAGAAGATCGCCGCCAAGGCGCTCGTGCTGAACAACCAGCATCTCGGCATGGTCATGCAGTGGGAAGACAAGTTTTACAAGGGCAACCGCGGTCACACCTATCTTGGCGACCCCGAGAATCGGCCGCTGGTGTATCCGGACTTCGTCACCATGGCGTCCGCGTTCAACGTGCCGGCGGAGCGGGTCATGTTCAAGAGCCAGCTGCGAGCTGCCATGCAGCGCATGCTGGATGCCAAGACGCCGTATTTGCTGGATGTGATCACGCCGTATAGCGAGCACGTGCTTCCGTTTATTCCTGCGGGTCGCACCGTGGCGGAGATGATCTGGAAGATCTGATCGTGCTGGATGGCGGCCTGCGCCGCGAGCCGACCGATGAAACGCGCCTCCACCGGACACCGGATTTGCCTGGTGACCGCACCGGATATCAAGACCGCCCGCCATCTCGTGCGGGCGGTCCTTCTCAAAAAGCTCGCTGCCTGCGCGAATCTGGTCCCCGGCGTTGAGTCCCATTACTGGTGGCAGGGAAAGCTCGAGAAAGGGCGAGAGGTTCTCATCTTCTTCAAGACGACCAAAGCCCGGCTTTCCAAGTTCGAGGCGGTGATTCGTGAGAATCATCCTTATGACACGCCGGAAATCATTGCTCTCTCCATCGACAGCGGCTACGAACGGTATTTGTCATGGATCACCCAAAACGTTCAGTGACCGCACCCCTTCGTAAGGCTTTTTTTCTCGCCCTTTTCCTGTGTGTCCAGACTCCAACTCGCGCCTCAACGGCCGAGGTGTCCATCCCCGGCTCCTTCCTCGCCCTGAGCCAGTTCCGGGAGTTTTATGAGTGGCATCATGCCCCCGCTGGCGAAAGGGTGCTCAGTTCTCCTGTGTTTCGGAGCGCGGCTCCTTGGAACGAGTTGCTGCTCTCGTGGAATGCGGCTGCCCCGGCGGGCGGGCGGATCGAATTTGAGGTGCAGGGGGTGTTTTCCAACCGGAACACAAAGTTTTATTCCCTTGGGCGCTGGTCGGAGCAGACCAATGTGATGGCACGAGAAAGTGTGAAGGGTCAGAAGGATGAGGATGGAGATGTGTTGACCGATCTTCTGCGACTCTCGGTGCCTGCGGAGAAGTTTCGTCTGAATGTGCGGATGAAGCCGGGAACGAACGGAACTCTTCCGAGCCTGTTCCGTCTGGGTATTTCACTTCTCAATACGAACAATCCTGTCCCTGTGGCGCGTGAGCCGAACCGGAAGGCCTGGGGTCTTGGCCTCACCTTGCCCGAAACCTCGCAGCATGCCTATCCGGGTGGGAATGTTTGGTGCAGCCCCACATCGCTTTCCATGGTGATGCGCTATTGGGCAGACCGTTTGAAGGATCCTTCGCTTGACCAGGATGTGCCTCAGGTGGTGGCCGGAGTTTATGATCCGGTTTGGCATGGAACGGGAAATTGGGTATTTAACACCGCACATGCCGGCAGGAATCCGAAGCTTGCGGCGTATGCTCTCCGCTTGCGGGATCTCCGAGATCTGGAGGACTACATCGCTCAGGATATTCCGGTGGTCTTGTCGGTGTCGCTGGGACGCCTCCGGGGTAGGGCACCGTTCAGGGATGACGGGCATCTGGTGGTGTTGACGGGGTTCACCCCGCAAGGAGACGCCTGGATCCATGATCCCGACAGCCCTTATCCGGCGATTCCCGGAAAGAGCGTGCGACGTTTGTGCACGCGGGAAAATCTGGAGCGAGGTTGGACGGCGTCCCGTCGTACAGTTTACCTGATTCAGCCAGCCGGCAATCCCCCACCGTCGCTGTGAGTCTCATTGGCTCCGGTAAAGGGTCCAACTTCCTCGGGGTGACCTCCAGTTCATGAATCGGGTGTTCGCCCGGCATCTTTGAGTCTTTCACACCAGGCTGGCTGCTGGCACAGTTTCATCCCATGAACCCCGCCGTCTGGCTCCAGGACTATAACCCGTTGGGGAATGTCTTTCTGTCCACGCTGGCAGCCGCCGCGCCGGTCGTGGTTTTGCTAGGATGCATCGGTGTGCTGCATCTCCGAGTGCATTGGTCAGCACTGCTCGGGTTGGCCGTCGCTTTGGGCATTGGGGTGGGGATCTTTCACATGCCTGTGTCGATGGCTGTCATGACCACTCTCTACGGAGGTGCCTATGGACTTTTCCCAATCGGTTGGATCATTCTCAACGTTCTCTTTCTTCATCAGCTCACCGTCCAGCGTGGGCTCTTTGAGGTGTTAAAGAATTGGTTGGCTCATATCGCCCCCGATCCTCGAGTGCAGCTGATTCTGATCGCGTTCTCTTTCGGGGCCTTCATCGAAGGAGTGGCGGGCTTTGGCGCGCCGGTGGCGATCACAGGAGCGATTCTTATGCAGCTTGGATTCAAACCCCTCCACGCCTCCGGTCTAGCTCTGATCGCCAACACGGCCCCGGTGGCGTTCGGATCTCTGGGTATTCCCCTCACCACTCTGAGTCAGATCACCGGTATGGATGTCTACAAGCTGTCCGCGATGGTGGGGCGTCAGCTTCCGCCGTTTTCATTGATTGTCCCATTCTGGGTGGTCGGAGCCTTTGTGGGTTGGAGGAAGATGTGGGAGGTCTGGCCGGCGGCACTCACCGCAGGGGCGGCCTTCGCCATTCCGCAGTTTCTGGTTTCCAATTATCATGGTCCGTATCTTGTGGACCTAGTGGCGGGATTTTGTTCCATCGTGGCGACTGTCCTGCTACTCCGTTTTTGGAAACCTCGCACGCTGCATCGCCTGGAGTCCGTGCCCGTTCCGTCCGCTGTGTCCCTCCAGTCGACGGTGTCCGGTAGCACGCCGCCCCGACTAGGGATGGCTCTGATGCCCTGGGGCGTGCTGACGTTGGCTATTCTGGTCTGGAGTGTGCCCGCTGTGAAGCGGGAGATGGACGCATGGACTCCGTGGAAGATTGCGACTCCGGGACTTCACGGGTTGGTGCAGAGGGTGCCGCCCGTGGCTCCCGTGGGGGCCAAGCCGGAAGCTGCTGAGTATCGGTTGAACCTTCTGACCGCGACGGGGACGGCCATCCTGTTTGCGGGTATTGTGGCTGGACTGCTGATGGGGTGCCCGGTGCGCGAACTGGGAAGGACCTGGTTGGCCACTCTCTGGCAGGTGCGTTTTAGCTTGGTCACCATCGCAGGAATGTTGGCGTTGGGTAATCTGTGCAAGTATTCTGGTGTCGATGCGACGCTGGGCCTGGTGATGGCCAAGACCGGCTATTTCTACCCATTCTTTGGTACTCTGCTCGGATGGTTGGGAGTGGCCCTCACAGGATCGGATACGGCGTCCAACGTGCTTTTCGGGAGTTTGCAAAAAATCACTGCGGAACAGACCGGCCTCAGTCCGATCCTGATGGGCGCTGCGAACAGCAGTGGAGGGGTGATGGGCAAGATGGTGGATGCTCAGAGCATTGTCGTCGCCAGCACGGCCACTCGCTTCTATGGTCAGGAGGGAAAGATTCTACGCTTCGTCTTCTGGCATAGCGTGGCACTGGCCTGCCTTTTGGGTGCCTGGATCTTTCTCCAGGCTCGCGTTGCGCCGTTCACGGATCTGGTGATCCACTAGCCCGGATTTTACATAGTCCCATGCCACGAGGCACATCCACGCGTCCTCTGTCCGAATGCTGCCGGCATGGCGAACCAAAATCCGGGCTACAGAGCGCTGCGCGCGGGAACACGGAGTGTTGAGTTTCTCCCTTGGACTTAGACTATCGTTTCGCAAGGTGCCCGCCAGGGCTATTCCTTGGTTCCAGGGCTTTCTGGGTACCGGCCTGCTAGAGTACAAAATCCGGCAGCCGGATTTTGAGCTAGCCTCATTTTCTTTTATCGCCCGGTTGCTGCCTTCCATTCCTCTGCGAAGGTTTGTTTGGGGTTGGATTTCAGGAACGTGTCGACAGTTTCGATGAGTACCGATCCGAAGTCGCGCAGCTTTTTTTCTCCTACGCCGCTGATCTGCATCAACTCAGATTCCGTGGTGGGGTAGTGGCGTGCTATTTGGCGGAGGCTGACATCTGAGAGGATGATGTAAGCCGGCACATCGCGTTCGTCAGCCATTTGCTTTCGAAGGGTGCGGAGCGTCTCGAACAGTCGTTCGTCGCAGGAGATGAGCCCGGGGCTGCCTTGACGCAGGCTGCTCTTCTCCGGGAGGGCGAACTTCGGCGAGGCTGTTTGCAGCGGAGCCGGGCGTCGTGAGAGCAGGATCTTGGCCCGACTCCGCAGCGCTTCGCGGCCGTTGGGAGTGATTTCAACGATACTGAAACGTTCAACGTCCTGTGTCAGAAATCCCAATCGAATCAGCTCTCTTCCGATTCGCAACCAATCGCCTCGGTCGATGTCCCTGCCGATTCCATAGGTGGAGAGAGAATCATGCTGGCAGTCTCGAACCTTGGTGGTGTTGGCTCCTGTCAGCACTTCCACCACATGGTTGAGCCCTGTGCTGAAGCCGCTGTGTTCCTTGATTCGGTAGACACAGGAGAGAAGTTTCTGCGCGGGAAGGGTTGCATCCCATTGTTCGGCAGGCGTGATGCAATTGTCGCAGCCTCCACAGTTCGGCTCCGGATACGTTTCTCCAAAATATCCCAGGAGTGTGTGTCGCCTGCATTCCTGGCTTTCGGCGTAATGGGCCATCTGACGCAACTGGCGTCGCGCCAGCTCCTGTTCCTTCGGATCCTGTTTCTGTGCGATGAAGTGCTCGCACTTGATGACATCGCCGCCACCGAACAGCAGCAGACATTCCCCCGGAAGCCCGTCGCGACCGGCGCGTCCTGTCTCCTGATAGTAGCCTTCCAGATTTTTGGGCAGGTCGTAGTGAACCACATAGCGAACGTTGGACTTATGAATCCCCATGCCGAAGGCGATGGTGGCGCAGATGACCTTCACCTCATCCCGGAGGAACCGCTCCTGGTTCTGGGAACGTTCAGCCCCGGTCAGCCCGGCGTGATAGGGGGCTGCGGCGATGCCGTCCTCTCGAAGCCGCGTCGCCAACGATTCAACGCTGCGACGGCTCTGACAGTAAACGATACCGGCCTCTTTTGCCCTCCCGCGCACCCAGGCCAGCACTTGGGGATAGGCGTTGCTCTTCGGCTCGACCCGGTAGGTGAGGTTGGGGCGATTGAAGCTAGCCACATACTCCCGCGCGTCCTTCAACCTAAGCTGCGCGGCAATGTCCTTTCGCACCTGGGCGGTGGCTGTGGCGGTGAGCGCCATGAACGGGACCGAGGGAAAGAGCGGTCTTAGCTGCGCGATCTGTCGATATTCGGGGCGGAAATCATGACCCCATTCGCTGATGCAGTGGGCCTCATCAATGGCGAATCGTTGGATGTTCCAACGGCGTAAATCCTCGATGAAACCACTCAGCAGCAGCCGCTCGGGGGCCACGTAGAGCAGGCGGAAATCCCCCTGATGCAATCCGCGCATGCGCTGGCGGGCCTGCTCGGGCTCCAGGGAGGAGTTGAGAAAAGTGGCTGCGACTCCGGCCGCTACGAGCCCGTCGACCTGATCCTTCATCAGCGCGATCAGGGGGGAGACCACCACCGTCAGCCCGGGTGACATGAGCGCTGGTAGTTGAAAACAAAGCGACTTGCCTCCCCCTGTGGGGAGTAAGGCCAATACGTCGTGTCCATCCAAAGCATCCTGGATGATCTCCGCCTGGAGTGGACGGAAGGTCGAGAATCCAAAGTACGTCTTCAGCGCCGAAACTGCCTGGGTCATCACCTCACTCATTGAAGTTCTCTTTATGCCGCGTGTCCTAATGAAAATTCAAGAGTTTTCATGGTATGATGAGGAGGAGCCACAACAGAGCGCGCATGGTGGCTATGGAGAGGGTAGCTGGGTGCCTTAGCTGGGCGGTGTACAAGGGGGAATGCAGCATGGCGTTCATGCGAGGAGCAGGATGGGATAGGAAACTCTACTTCTTGGGGAGGGTGGGGGTCACCTGCGGAGCATCGATCTTCAGGCCCTCCACTCGTTTGGTGGTCTCGAAAATCATGTTCGTTGTCGGGAGTGTGAAGACCCTGTCACACAAATTCGTGTAGGAGGTGACCTTCCGACGAGTCATGACCTTCGCAGCCATGGAGGGATAGAGTCCTAGTTCTGGATGGAGGAGATCGCAAAGGACCTCTCGGCGGATCTCTGTCATTGGTGGAAGTCTGATACGTTCGGAGTCGCCGTATTTCGCGGTGAAGCGGTCATAGACATAGCTTGCGATCACAGCAAATTGCAGTGCCTCGTCATAGCGCTCTTCGGCCTCAGCGTAGATCTCCGACTGCAGGAAACCGATGATGACCGGCTTGGTTCTCTGATAGTTACCTTCCTGGATCAGATTCTCTAGACGCTTGAGGGCATAGGGCTCCATGGACGTTTCGCCGTCGGTAAATTCAGGGTAATTGTCCCGGACCCGCTTGAACCACTTCTCGGCGTCCGCCTTTCGATTGGCGGCGTAGAGTTGGAAGATCACCTCACGCATGAAATTGCGCTGCGCTACCATGATGGAGTAACCGCGTGCGGTTTTCTCCTCGGCTTTCAATTCCTCGAAGGTGCGGTCTGTGATCTCGATCAAATCGAATCGAGGGGACGTCTGCGGCAGGCCGTCGGAGGTGAAGTTGACGATTCGACCTCGGAGAACGAGCGCATGAAGCGACTGGTAGATCAGCCGACGGAGCGTGATGAGATTCTCATGGTTCTTTCTGTCGTCGGGACAATTTTTCAAGCCGAGGTGGCCCCAGTAGATCGCATGCGTTTCTGGTAGACGCCACTCGATCTGTCCATACTTGGCCTCGACCTCCGCCATGACAACCGGATCGAGCTTATAGTTTTCTTTGAGCGCCTTGGCACGCTGGCGATAGGCGTCGTCGGGTGGGTTCACCAGCAGGCTGAGATTGGTGGCACCCGCTCCCATCGCCGCCGTCATCTCGGCAAACCAAGCCCCTTTATAATAGAGGTGAGCCTCGTCCAGAAAATACCCCATCTTGTGCTGAAAGAGCCATCCAAGCTCCCGGTAGATCTGCGCGTCCTTCGGGTTGTAGCGCAGTCCGTCATCGCGCAGAAGTTCCACCCCCGCCTTCACCCATCGCCACCGGTCTGTCGGCGAAGTGAAGCGGACAGAAATATTGTAGGCCATGTTCCAGGCCCGATTGACCCACACCTGTGCAAAGTGCGGCTCGAGCTTGGTGATCCAGTCCGAGAGCTGCACCATTTCGAAAAACTTCCCTTCATCCTGTAAGCGTGTCGCGCGGATCCAGAGAACGTTCGCAATGATACCGCGGAATCCACCCAGGGCGACGGTCGTGAACGCCAGCAGAGGGGGTGCGTTTTCGAGTCCTGAAGACTGGCTGAGGCCCAACGCCGGGTCGCGACGCTGCGTGTTGAGAGCGGATTGAAATCCCGACGCGACTGCGATCAGCAGCGCGGCGAGCAGGACAAGGGCGGGTTTGTAGAAGGTCCGCATAAGTCAGTTCAGCTGCTTCCCTGGGCTGCCGCCAGTTCACGACGGCTGAAGAGCCAGATGCCGATGGCAGCGACGACACCGCCGAAGCCAACCACCACCTGGAGCCAGGCGGCTCCCAGCACGGACCAGGTGATACTGCGTCCATTGCTCAGGCTCTCGACTGGAGAGGCTACGTTGACCACCTGGATCAGGGCGAGGATT
>CAMAVD010000141.1 GCA_945861575.1 Akkermansia muciniphila | reverse complement strand
TAAGCCACCAGCGGTCAATCGGACCGATCACAGCGAGATAGGCCACTAGAAGCAGGAGCAGCCAGCCCACGGGAATCTTCCGAATCTGACGACTGTCCACATGAAATCCAAAGAGGGAGTCGGTGAATGTGCCTCCGGAATTGTGCCTCTCTGTGCTCCCCGGATCGGCGGAACCACAGAGCATGGCCCACATCCACGGGGCGTGCACCCAGCTGAGCAACGGCTCCCGCTCTGGCGTGAAGGCCAAAAGCATCACCTTGCCCCAACCACGCCCGATGGACAAGACCAGCGGCTGATTGTCGAGTTTGAGAATCGTCTGGCTTCCCGCCCGAGGCTCGAGGCGCCAAGTGGGCACGTCCGCAGCCGTCAATGCGGTGTCTGCCTCCACCGCAGCCAATGCCCCCAAAGCCCTCCCTTCCGCGGTCGGTAGACGTGCGGACATGCTGCGCCAACCCTCCCGCAGATACTGCTCCAAGGCCACCCCAGCCCGCGCGCTCCCAAGGCTCTGCGGAATCCCTGGAAGGAGGGCGCGCAACCACGGCACCCCCGCAAGATCAGCCCCCTGGCTCACGGTCACAATCAATCGCCCCCCAGAGTTCACCCAGCGGACAAGCGCCTCGACTTGCGTCGCCTTAAGCTGCAACGCCTGGCTGCTGTCCAGATGCAGCACGCTCAACCCTTCCAACGCCAAAGGATTGTCAGGAAACAGATGTGGAAGAAGGCGGGCCGCGCTCATGGAGGTCCACCGAGACTCCTGAAGCATCCTTGGAAAGGCCACGGCCGCCGCTGCAGACGGGGCGAGGGACCCCACCAGCCGACCGTTCCAGAAGACTCTTTGCCGCATGGTCTGACGTGCAGTAGCGACCGTCTTTCCCGAAGCATCGCGAACCACTGCGTCCCACTCTCGCATGTAGGCCTCGGGACTGAAGAGCGGCAGCATGACCCGCTTAAGAGTTCCCGTGGGAAGCTCAAAGGACGTGGACCGTCGGATCCCTCCCTGCATCCCGGACTCCCCCACATCAATGGTAGCCACAAAGGGTGGACCGTCGTTTTGAATCTCGAAGGTGACTGGAAACCAGGCAGCCTGTGGAACCGCCCCATCGTAGCCCAGAAACATGTCGAAGCGCACCTGGGCACCGAGCTCACACTCCCAGCCCAGCAGCACACACGCTAGCCCCAAGGCCCGCCGCAAGCCGGCAAGAAGGCGCCTTGAAAGCGGCAAAGGAAAGGAAGTCTCCCCGATATCAACCTCAGCGTGCAGCATCCCTGCGGTCTCCATTCGAGTCTGGTAGGCGCTTTTAATGGAACCCCTTATAGCGAGGTGGCCCTCGCCCAGCCAAGGCGAAACTCCCGGGACAGAAAGACAGCGGCGAATCCTCAAGCATTCGCGTCCGTTCCAAACCCGATCCCAGCGGCTTCGGGAAGAGTCTCAGTCACTCGCCGTAAGTCACGGAAAGGATCTCCAACGCCTCCTCGCCGGATGGAAATCGAAAGGGCACCGTCTGTCCCACGCGCGCATTCAGCAAGGCCCGCGCAATCGGCGCCAACCAACTCACCCGCCCCTGATCCACATCGGTCTCCTCTACACCCACAATCCGATACTCCAACGTCTCTCCCTTCCGATTCTTCACCGAGACCACGGCGCCAAACTTGACCTGTTCCCAGGGCGGCGGCGGCGGATCCACCACCACGAGGGAACGATGAATCGCATCCAAGGCGGCTATCTGCTGATCCACCCTCTGCACGCGCTGCCGAGCAACGGCATCCGACCCCTTCCCCGCCCACAGTGGCCTCTCCACCTCCACCAGATGCTGCATCTCCTCCTGAAGTCGGCGAGCCCCCTGCGGCGTGATGTAGTTCTTCACGCCGGGCGGTAGCGAGCTGGGCTGCCGAACAATATCCAACGCGTCCCCTTCATCGTCCGACTCGCGCGTGAAAGCCTTGCTCATGGCGGAATAACCTAGCGAACTCCTCTGAGAAGGGGAGGGGGAAATAACGCATCCGTTCTCATTTTGGCAGTTACCCCTGTCACCCAGATAGCTCATCGCTCGCCTCCGTCTGGGATCCCTCCAGGATCCTGTCCGTTCAAACAGAGAACCGGTGGTGTCGTCCCTTAGGTCCTCAACCGACCGGCTACTGGCTGTGATCCCTCCGGGATCAAGAGGGTCAAGCGGGGTTACTCGTGTGAAGCGACGGTGAACCGCAGGTCACGGATCACGAGCTGGGTCAGCATTGAGACGGCTGCCTTAGCTTCACCGAAACCCGCCGAAGGCCCACTGCCGGGATTTGAACGTTAACCGCGAATGAACGCGAATGAACGTTAATCCAGAAGTCACAACCCAGGAGCCTTTTTCGCATTCGCGTCTATTCGCGTCCATTCGCGGTTTGATTGATGTTCGAAACTTCCAGCTGGGCAAAACCCCGCACACTGCTAGGGTCAGCTCATCTCCTTCGAACTCTCATGCCGGACCGGAGGATTGAGAACGACCACGTCGCTTGAAAAGATCCCACCACCTCCAGAACGTCTCTATGATCCACTCCACTCAAACTCGCATGGTTCGGCCACTGCCACTCCTCGCCCTGCTAGCTTTATGGGCCAGCCTCCTGCCCCTCTGCGCGGCGGATCTGCCTTTTGTGTTCGAGGCGGATGTCCTGGTCCCCATGCGCGACGGCACGCTTCTGGCCACACATGTCTTTCGACCTAAGAACGAGAAACGTCACCCCGCAGTTCTGATGCGTTCCCCGTACGGAAAGCCGGACGAAAAGTCCAAGGACGCCCGACGCTACACGGCCGCCGGCTACGTCATGGTCGTGCAGGACTGTCGAGGCCGAGGAAAATCGCAGGGTGCTTGGGACCCCTTTGCCCACGATGGTCAGGATGGCTTCGACACTCAGGAATGGATCGGACGCCAGCCCTGGTCCGATGGAACATTAGGCACCTTCGGCGGTTCCTACGTCGGCTGGACGCAATGGGCGTCAGCGGCGGGAGCGAGTCGCCATCTCAAGTGCATGGTGCCCGTGGTTCCTTTCGCCGATGTCTACGAGGACATCGCTTATCAGGGCGGAGCTTTCCAACTGGCTTTGATGATGGGATGGGGGAGCGCCGTCGGCGGGGCGGCCCTGTCCCCTGAGAAACTCAAAGAGGCCTATACCCACCTACCGTTGAAAACCTTCGGGAATCAATTTCCCAAGCCGATTGGATATCTTAACGACTGGGTGGAGCACTCCAAACCCGACTCCTACTGGGCTCGACGTGGGATCCAGCATCGCTACGAAGAAGTCACCGTTCCTGCCCTGAACATCGGAGGCTGGTACGATATCTTTGCCAAGACCACCATCGACCAGGTGGATCAGGTTCGAGCCCGCAGCAAGGACCGGCTAGCCCGCCGCAATCAGTTCGTCATCATGGGACCTTGGGCCCACGGGGTCGGAGTGCAGAAGGTGGGACAGATCGATTTCGGAACAAATGCACCACTGAAGATCGATGAGCTCCAGTTTCAATGGTTCGAGTATTGGCTTCGAGGCCAGCAGTCCGGCGTTGAAGACTGGCCGGCTTACCAGCTCTTCGTCATGGGAGAGAACCAGTGGAGAGCTGAGAACGAGTGGCCCCTCAAGCGCACGCGATGGACTTCCTACTATCTGCGGGGCAGCGGCCGCGCGAACACGGCCGCAGGAGACGGCACCCTCAGCGAGGAAGCGGCCGGAGACTCGGAGCCGTCCGACACGTTCGTGTATGATCCTAGCAATCCAGTGGCGACCGAGGGTGGGAACAATCTGGTGGGTGCCAGCGCCGGCCCAATGGATCAGAGCGAGATCGAAAAGCGGAACGATGTCTTGGTCTATACCGGCCCCGCACTCGCTCAGGACACCGAAATTACCGGCCCCGTCCGGATGGAATTGCACGCCGCCACCACCGCGCTGGACACCGACTTCACCGCCAAACTGGTCGACGTACACCCAGATGGAAAGGCCTTCAATCTCTGCGACGGCATCCTGCGGGGGCGCTTCCATCAGGGCCTTCACAAGGAGGAGCTGCTTCAGCCCGGTAAGACCTACGCCTTCCCCATCGAGCTAGGGGTGACAAGTAATGTCTTCAAAAAGGGGCACCGGATCCGGCTGGAGATCTCGAGCAGCAACTACCCGCGCTTCGACCGGAATCCCAACAGCGGACTCCCCTTCGGAACGGACACACTCCTGAAACCTGCCAACCAGACCATCCACCACGCTGGGCCGCACGCCTCCCGGGTCATCCTACCCATAATTCCCCGTTGATCCGCCCTCTGGATGACTATTGCGCGAAGGCTGGGCTAGGCTATAAAAGGAGCCCTGATATGCTGAAAACATTTATCCTGACGATGATTGCGCTGGCAGTTCCCCTGTTCTTCATCGCCATCTACATATCAAGCACCCTCGCCAAACGCCGCGACCAGCGTCGGAAGGAAGGAAAAGATGGAGCGCGCTGCTGGGATTGAACCAGCGACCCTTTCCGTGTGAAGGAAATGCTCTACCACTGAGCTAAGCACGCCAACGAGCTGCCATTAAATAGGGTCTTCGCGTCCCTTTTCAAGCCTCTTTTTTAGCCCTCATCGCACAGCTGCGTCGCTAAAGAAAGGGGACGAGGCCCCCGGCCAGAACGCAGCTCGCGCCTGCTTTCCACTGGGCAATCCCCTCGTCTTGCTCTAATTAAAACGCATGATGAGTCCACGCCTCGCCGCCTATTTGCTGGTGATTGCCGCCAGCACTTTGTCCCTCAAAGCAGCATCCGGACCGGTGCGCGTCCTTTTTCTCGGCCACGAAAACCCGCTCCACAAGAGCGGGGTCTACCTGCCGCTGTTGATGCGTTCCCTCGGTCGGGAAGCGATTTACTTCGATTCATTTACCACCACCGACTGCCTCACGGAGGAGACCCTCCGCCCTTACGACGCAGTGATGCTCTACGCAAATCATGAGGTCCTGAAACCCGAGCAGTTTCAGGCGTTGAACTCTTTCATCGAGTCGGGACGCGGTTTCCTGCCCATCCATTGCGCCAGCGCCTGCTTCGGAAACGATCCCCGCTTCATCGCGCTCGTAGGCGGACGTTTCAAAACCCACGGCGACGCCGTCTTCCAAAGCACATTCCTGAGCCCGTCACATCCGATCTTCGAAGGGGTCTCCCCCTATGAAACCTGGGACGAGACGTATGTGCATGATCAGCTCAATATCGAGCGCCGCACGCTCCTGGCCGAGCGAATCGAGGGCACCCACCGTGAGCCTTGGACCTGGGTGAGGGAGCAAGGCAAAGGCCGCGTGTTCTATACCGCCAGCGGGCACGATGAACGTACCTGGGGCAATACCAACTTCCAGAGAATGCTTCGCAATGCCATTCTCTGGACCATCGGCGATGCACGCCGCACGGACTGGCAGGCCTTCCTGACCCAACGCGACCCGGAGCATCGCGTGGTCAGCCCTCACGTGGCCAACTACGAAAGACGTCCGCAGGCGATCACCTATCAGCAGCCCCTCAGCATAAAAGGCAGCCGGGAACGCACCCAGGTGCCCGCAGACCTGCGACTCGAGCTCTTTGCCTCCGAGCCCAATATCGGCAAGCCCATCGCCCTCGCCTGGGATGAGAGGGGCCGCTGCTGGGTGGCGGAGACGCGCGACTATCCCCACGCTGTCCAAGCGACGGGCGAAGGCAACGACCGCATCACCATCTGTGAAGACACCGACGGCGATGGCAAAGCAGATCAATTCAAAGTATTCGCGGATAAGCTCAACATCCCGACGAGCCTGGTCTTTGCAAATGGAGGTGTGATCGTGTCCCAACCTCCACGTTTCCTCTTCCTGAAAGACACCGACGGCGACGACCGTGCGGATGTGCGCCAGGAGCTTCTCACGGGCTGGGGTATTGGAGACACCCACGCACAGGCCAACAATCTGCACTGGGGGCATGACAACTGGCTCTATGGATGCGTGGGCTACTCTGGATTCAGTGGCGAGGTGGGCGGCGTGAAAAAGCAGTTCGCCATGGGCACCTATCGATTCAAGGCCGACGGCTCGGCCCTGGAGTTTCTCCATCAGTTCTCCAACAACTCGTGGGGCCATAGCGCCAACGAAGCAGGCGATCAGTTCGGTGGCACCGCAAACGGAGCGCCCCTCTTCTATGGAGGGATTCCCGCCACGGCCTATCCTGCATCCGTGCGCGGCACCACCGCGAAAAAAATCAATCTGGTGGACGCCGCCCACCCCATCACACCCAACGGCCGCCAAGTGGATGTCTTCGGCGGCTACACGGCCGCAGCAGGAAGCGCGTTCATCTACTCCGCCCAGATGCCCAAGCGACTCCAAGGCATGGCGATGGTCTGCGAACCCACTCTCAAGCTTATTGCCCTCATGGATGTTCAAGCGAAAGGCGCGGGCTACATCGCCAAGGATGCCTTCAACCTAGTCGCCAGCAGCGACGAATGGATGTCGCCCGTCTTTGCTGAAGTAGGACCCGATGGCGCCGTCTGGTTCGCGGACTGGCAAAACTTCATCATCCAGCACAATCCCACGCCCAGCGTGGAGCGAGGCGGCTACGCCGCCAAAACCGGAGTCGGCGGAGCTCATGAGAACCCTCTCCGCGATCACACCCGCGGACGCATCTACCGTGTGGTCTGGAATCAAGCGCCCGCGCCAGCCATCCGATCCCTGAAAGGCGGAAGCACAGCCGAGCTGGTCCGTGCGCTCGACGATCCCAATCCGTTCTGGCGCCTGACAGCCCAGCGTCTTCTGGTCGATGGCCGTCAGTCGAGCGCGACGACCGCCCTGACCCAGCGCTTGGCAGCGAAGGAAGGCGGAGTCGGTGCCATCCATGCCCTCTGGACCCTTCAGGGCCTGGGCCAGCTCGACGACGCCAGCCACAGATCTGCCCTACTCTCCCACGATGCAGCACTCCGACGCAACGCAGTCCGCGCCCTCACATCGGATGAAGAGGGCCAAGCGCTCTACTTCAGCGCCGGGGTAGTCAGCGACCCGGATCTCATCACCCGCAAGGAGGCCCTCATCAAGCTCGCGTCCTTTGCAACCTCACCGCAGATCAAAACCGTGGTCACCAGCCTGTCCAGGAAACCAGAGCACCGCAGTGATGACTGGCTAAAGGAAGTCTCCCGCCTCCTCGCCAAACGTCATCAGGTGGATGTCTATAAGGACGGCCCCAATTTGCTTCCCAACCCCGGTTTGGAAGATCTAGGCACCGACGGCATGCCCGTGGGATGGAAGCGCCGGGATTATGGGCGTCCGGAAGCCAATGCCCTCGCTCTCTGGGAAACCGTGAGAGGTTCAGACAAAGCACACAGTGGCAACAACGCCGTCCGCTGCATCGCCTCAGGCGGCGAGGCCGACACGAGCCTCTACGCGGATGTTGCCCTCAAACCGAACACCGACTATCGGCTGTCCGGCTGGGTCAAGGGCAAGGGTCTGCGAGGAAAAATCAGCTTCAACGATCATCTCAATCGCGCGGAGACCGAGACCGTCCGGGCCGACGGCGATTGGAAACGAGTCGAGGCCGTCTACAATAGTGGCAGCTCCACCCAGGCCAGTATCAACATCCTGTTCGTGGCACGCGGCGAGGGTATTTTTGATGACCTAAAATTCTGTGAAGTGGTCGCTGCCGGAGAGACTGAGGGGGGAGTGGCTGTCGGACTCGCCAAGCGCGGAGAGGAAATCTTCTACAATCACACGGTGCGCTGTGTGCTCTGTCATGCGGTGAAAGGCCAAGGCAGCGCCATCGGACCTGCCCTGGACACGATCGCAACACGCAAAGATGCCAGCTATATCCGAGAGAGTCTCCTGGAACCGAACAAGGTTCTAGCCCAAGGCTTCGAAGCCCTCGGAGCCTCGCCCATGCCGCCTATGGGAGACCTGTTTAACACCCAGGAACTGGCGGACATCCAGGCCTTCCTTCAAACCCTGAAGTAGGCCCAGCCCGGATTTTTCATGGTCCCAGGCCACGAGGCAGCAGTTCTTCCAATGAACCCGGGGGAGTGCGGCCCACAACGTCAAAATCCGCCCGCCGGATTTTGAAGGCTGCTCGTCTGGCGCACGGGAATTCCGCGAGCCGCCAGGTGACGCTTCACATCCGCGACGGTGTACTCTTGGTAGTGGAAAATGCTCGCTGCCAGCACGGCATCGGCTTTGCCCTCCAAGAGGACCTCCGCCAGGTGATCCAGCTTGCCGGCACCGCCACTGGCCACGACAGGAACACCGACCGCCTCACTGACCCGCCGGGTGATCTCGAGGTCGAAGCCGGCCTTGGTTCCGTCCGCATCGATGCTATTCAGCACGATCTCACCCGCGCCGAGTTCCACCGCTTTTCGGGCCCACTCGACCGCCTCCAACCCAGTGGCCTGACGCCCCCCGCGCACAAAAACCTCCCATCGATCCGGAGCCGTGCGCTTGGCATCGATGGACACCACAATGCATTGGCTGCCGAACTTCTCCGCGCCGGCGCGAATCAGGTCGGGCGTCTGGATGGCGGACGAGTTGATACTGATTTTATCGGCCCCCGCCTTCAGCATCGTGTGCATGTCGTCTACAGTGCGGATGCCGCCTCCGACCGTGAGCGGCATAAAGCATTGGTCCGCGGCGCGACCAATGACATCCACCATTGAGGCGCGGCCGTGAGCGCTGGCGGTGATATCGAAGAAAACCATTTCATCCGCCCCCTGCTCATTGTAGCGAACCGCCAGTTCGACAGGATCGCCCACCGTGCGCAGCCCCCCCTCCTCAGCGCGCCCGAACTGCACGCCGCGGGTCACCTTACCATCATGAACATCCAGACAAGGAATCACACGCTTGGCCAACATGCGTGCGACCCTAGCAACAAACCCCAGCAGAGCAAAGCCTCTCATCAGCGAGAACTCCAAGCCCCCGTTCCCCCCTTCTCCATCCGATCCTTGTAGCCGAGGTAACGAGGCCCTTCCGTGTCCCACTGAAACGGACTTGCTCACGATCCAACCCGTGCGCGCAACCTCACCATCAAGTCCATGTTCTCATGAAATACCGCCAGGATAAGCGGGAGTTTCTTTTTACGCACGAGGTGAAACACGTAGTGATGCTCGCAGCGTGTGACCAGAATTTCAGGGCGGCGTTTCAAGAAGGTCCGTGTTGTGACGTTCCCCTGCCCTATCGCGGCGAAATGTTTTTCCAGAAGTCCGGCGTAGCGCTGAACCTGTTCCGCTCCCCACTTTTCAAGGGTATAGGCAGCAACCCCCTGCAGGTCGTCCTCGGCAGCCTTGGTCAATTCGTAGCCGACCATCTTCTAGCGGCCTTTTGCTTTACGGGTAGCGTCTTTAAAAATCTCTCCGACCGTGCGTCTACTGACCGCACCGGCTTCAGCAGCACGAATACGCCCATCGAGAAGCACTTCAAGTTCCTTCAATGCGGCTTCCTCACTCATGTCCCTCTCCATGCCCAGTGTGCGCTCAATCACATAGTCCTTGATAGACCTGCCTTTGAGGGCAGCCAGCGCCTTTAGCTTCTGGTGTTCTTCCGGCGTAACGTCGATCGAAATGCGGCTCATGACAGTTTCATCCCAGTTGTTCCACTGGGATCAGTTTATCACTACACCCACATTTTGACAATCTGTGGATAACACTTCCCCACCCTCGGGAAATCGCCCCCCCCACGCCGCTGCTGTCGCGACCCAATCTCCAACAAGAGCTTCAGTTCCGCTTGAGGCGTTGCCGGTTTCTCCCCATGCTCCACTCATGATCCTGACAGGAATAAGCGATGAGGCCGGCAATACGCTGGATGCCCAGATCTCCGCTCTGAAAACGCTCGGATGGACGCATGTCGAAATGCGCGGCGTGCAGGTCGAAGGCTATGCCAAAGGCAATTTCCACGAAATCCCCGAGCCAGCCTTCGACCTAGCACTGGAAAAACTCCAAGCCGCAGGGATCCAAGTCTACTGCTTTGGCTCCACGATCATGAACTGGGCCAAACGGATTCAGGATCCACCCTTCGAGGTCACCCTCGACGAAGTCAAACGCTGCATCCCCCGGATGCAAAAGGCGGGAGCCCGCTTTGTTCGCATCATGAGCTTCAAGCCGGGCGACGACGAAGGTGAGACGCCGACCGAGGTCTTCCGCCGGGTCCGTGAGGTCACTCGCCGCTTTCTCGATGCAGGGATTCAACCGGTGCACGAGAACTGCATGAACTACGGAGGAATGAGTTCACGCCATGCACTCCAACTGCTCGAAGAGGTGCCCGGTCTTCGCTGGGTCTTCGATACCGCCAACCCGATCTTCAATACCGATCGCACCGGGTCGAAACCCTGGCCTCGACAAGATCCCTGGGAATTCTGGACCCAGGTTCGGGACGTCACCTCCCATATCCACATCAAGGATGCCCGATGGAATCCCTCCAAGAATGACGCGGATTACCACTGGCCTGGCGACGGCGACGGGCGGGTGAAGGACATCCTCCGGGACGCCTTCGCCCGGGGCTACGATGCCGGCATCTCCATCGAACCGCACATGGTCGTGGTCTTCCACGACGCCCAATCCAAGTCGGACGACTCCGCGATCCAGAGGAACTTCATCGAATACGGTCAGCGTCTGGAAATGCTCATTGCCGACATCCGACACTCCTCTCACTGAATGGCGTAAAGCTTTCCGGCGATGAGCACTTGCAGGTTGCGTCCGACCGAGAGCCAGGCTCGTGCCTCGGGATGTGCGCGCAATAGGTCGAAGTATTCGGCTGAGCCAAACAGGATAGCGACCGGCGCTTGGGTCCCGAGCCCCTGCGTCTCGGCATCCACCCATTGTTCCCCCTTCTGGAAGAAGGATTTTCCCCCAACAAATCGGGCTTGAGGTGCCACGGCGTCCGCCTCCTGACGCTGTTGGAATGCCCGAGCACGCCCCGCCTGCGCAGGCACTCGCGACAACGAAGAGGGGGCCGGTGCTGCCGGGGGAGCACTCACCGCTGAGAGTTCTGTTTGAATCTGAGCAATGCCCGCGTCCGGAGCGTTCGCTTCCCTGAGATAGCTGAAGGAACGGGCGCCCGCCACCGCCATGTCTCCGGACTTTTCCCGGGTGAGCGCGCGATACTGCTGCCGATAGGCGTCCTGCAGGACCGCATCGGACGACGACTTTAGCAATTGCCGCTGCACAGTCACACCTCGACGTCCCTCATCCTCACTCACCAGATAGGCGGTGTAGGGGGTCACGATGGCATACTTCTTCGCTAGCACCACCACCTCATCCTTAAGTTCGGAGCTCTCACCCCGCAAACGGATTTCATCCAGCAGGAATCCCACACGCCGTGTGGCCCATAGCCGAGGAAGCCACTCGTTGCGCAGGTCCTTGTCTGGGAGGACCGAGGCACGTTTGAACGAACGCTTCTCTCCCTGAACCCGGCCTGACAGAACCAGGTCGCCCGCCTTGCCCACGGCGTAGCGGCCCACCACTAAAATCTGCTGTCCCTTGTAGAGATCGGGAAGCGGGTTGGGATGGATACCGCTGGGCCGCACGCCGTCGGGCAAAGCGAGCTCGACGTTCGACAGCGCGGGATCCTTGATGCGGCTGAAGAAGGAGGAGAGCTTGATCTCCAGATCTTCCGTGGGGAGCACATAGGTGCTCGAGGCTTTGGTGAACTCGGTGATCTGATCGAGCAGATGCGTGTTCACGTCCGTGCCGATGCCGAAGCAGAAAATGCGCGTCAAGCCATCTGCTGCAACCACCCGTCCGCCCGTGACAGCTTTGAGGATCTCATCGGGATGCGTGACACCCACGGTGGGTAGTCCATCGGTGAGAAAAACCACCACGAAAGGGCGCTCTGTTCCGGCAGGCTTTAACGCGAGAGCCGTCACGAGCGCGTCATGGATCGCGGTACCCCCGCTAGACCGGATGCGCTCCACAAACTGGGCGGCCTCGGCCCGGTTCTCCGCTGTGGCGATCCGCAGGTTCTGGAAGGCAGGATCCACCTCGGTCGAGAATCGCAGAATCTGAAACCGATCCTGCTCGTTCAGATTTTCAACGCAGAACTTCAAAGCCTTTCTCGCTTGCTCCAGCTTCTGTCCCGACATGGAGCCGGAGGCATCCAGGACGAAGACCATGTCCTTGGGCTGAACGCGCTTGGAGGGCGCGTCAACCTCTGGATTCGCGAGCAGGAGAAAGTAGCCATCCTCCTCTCCGGAACGAAAGGTCAGGAGATCCATGCCCAACTCGGAGCGGGACCGTGAGAAATAGAGCTGGAGATCCCCGTCCACCCCGGTGGCAGTTCCCTCGTAGGTGACGGCCGCTTTAAGCTCCCCCTGCCGCCTGACCTCGATCTTGTGGCTCGGGGAATACAGCGAGCGTATCGGAACGTTCGACTCCATTTCAACGCGCACCGACAGCCTACCCGTCCCCGTCTGAACCGTCTGCGTGGAACGCAGAGGCAGGACCCAGCTCAGCAGCCCCGATTCCTCCTTGAGCAGCTGGGAATACGACAGCTTGATCTGCCTTCGCGACCTCGCTTCGATCGGGTAGATCCGGACTTTGTATAAATCCCGTCCCACGTACTCGAGAAGAGCAGGATCCTCGGCACGCCGGACGATATCCTCATAGATCTTGCGCGCCTTCTCAGCCGTCAGCAGCTCCGCATCCGTCTCCTTGCCATTGATCATCAAGACGAAGCGATCCAGATGCGCCCCGGCAGGAACCGGGAAGAGAAAGGTTCCCTCGCAGGTGCGATCATTGGGATTGTAGAACTCCTGCTCCATGGAAACCGTGGCCACCTGGTCCCGGATCCGCACCTCCGCCCGCGTGGAAACCGTCTCCAAAGCACGCCAGGGAAGATGCGAAGGAGGGCGCGGCCGAACCTCAACTCCGATGGGAGGAATGGGGGTGGGAAACCCCTTATCCTCCAAAACGATCAAACCCGCCGC
>CAMAVD010000140.1 GCA_945861575.1 Akkermansia muciniphila | reverse complement strand
CGCTCCCGATCCCGAAGGGATCACAGCCCATAGCCGGTCGGTTGAGGACCTCCGGGACGACACCACCGGTTCTCTGTTTTAGTGGAAGGATCCTGGAGGGATCCCAGGCCTCGGCAAGCGATGAGCCGTGTTGGGGAAGGGGCTCTGCTGAGTCGGCTATTCTCGGTGCCGATGAGAAGAAGCATCTTCACCATGATCCTTGCGAACTATCTCTCTGCCTGGTTTGGAGGTCTGCTGCTCCGGGGCGCGATCTTGGACGCATCGTCAATAGATCTGAACAATGGGTGGATGTGGTTCTGGGGGATGGTGGTTATAACCTACTGCATCACCTTGGTCATGGAGTGGCCCTTCATTCCCAGGTCTCTGGGACTTGGTGGCCCGACTTCAGACCCACGACAATCATGATCCGCGCTTTGTGAGTCTGGTGACGAACATGACGGTGGAGGTCGCCATTGACGTGCGCCTCAGGGCTGCGAACCCGCCCCGATATGAGGGCACCTGGCCTTGCTCTGGCATGGCAGAGGTCCCGTGACTGTGATTGAGAGGGCAACTTCGTTCTTCCCCGTGAGGCGCTTCTCGGCAAGATCGGCCCGATGCGCGCGCACTTTGTTCTTGGACCTGCCGGCAGCGGGAAGACCACCCGCTGTCTTGAGGAGATCCGACGCGCTCTCGCCGATCCCGAAGGACCTCCCTTGCTCATGCTCGCTCCCAAGCAGGCGACCTTTCAGATCGAGCGTCAGATTCTGTCGTTCCCCGAGGTAGCGGGTTACGCCCGACTGCAAATCCTCTCCTTCGAGCGTCTCGCGGAGTTGGTGCTCGAGAACCTGGACGGCGAAGTTCCCTCCCTCCTCGGTGAGGAGGGCCGCTTGATGGTTCTTCGAGCGTTGCTGATGGAAAAACAGCCGGAGCTGCGTGTGTTCCATGCCACCGCCCGCTTGCCTGGCTTCGCACGGCAGCTGAGTGTCCTGCTCCGGGAATGCCAGAGGGCTCAACTTTCGCCGCCGCGTCTCCTGGAATTGGCCGCGCAGCTTGCTCCCAGCGCCTTGGCTCTTGGAGCCAAGCTCGCCGATCTGGCCTTGCTGCTTCAGGCGTATCTGGATTGGCTGGCAGAGAAGCAACTCCTTGATGCCTCCCGCCTTCTGGACCTCGCCGCTGAGCGCCTGAAAGCCCTCGGTAGCCCGAATCCAAAGGATTCCAGATCTCAACCCTTGCGTTTGTCTTGGGTCTGGCTGGATGGCTTCGCGGAGATGACCCCTCAGGAACTGGATCTTCTCGCGGCTCTCCTGCCGCGTGCCGAAGGGGCCACCCTCGCCTTTTGTCTGGATGCTTTTCCGGAAGAGGAACCTTCCTGGCTCTCGACTTGGTCCGTGGTGGCGCGGACTTTTCGCGGCTGCTGGCAGCGGCTCTCAGGCCTGCCAAACGTTGCGCTGGAGCTCGACATCCTGCAACGCGGTGCCTTGCCCGGGCGCTTCGATGGCTCTCCGTCGCTGCGCCGCTTGGAGGGGGGATGGACCACCAGTCCCAGCAGCTCTACTGGGGGAACCTATGCCGAGGGCGGGGATCTCGCGCGCGAGCTGGCTCTGGTGCCTTGTGAGAATCCCGAGGCTGAGGCCGTGATGGCGGCCCGGGAGGTTCTGCGGTTTGTTCGCGATGGCGGAGCCCGCTTTCGTGATGTCGCTGTGCTCGTGAGATCGCTGGACGTCTACCATGCACCGGTTCGTCGGGTTTTTGCGCGCTACGGGATTCCGATCTTCATGGACCGGCGTGAGCCAGTCAGTCATCACCCGCTGCCTGAGTTCACCCGCAGCGCCCTTCGCATCGCGGCGCTTCAGTGGCGTCATGACGACCTGTTCAGCGCTCTCAAGACGGGCTTGGCCGGGATTGTGGAAAGCGACGTGGACTGGCTCGAGAACGCTGCCCTGGCCAGCGGATGGGAGCGCGAACACTGGACGGGGACGCTCCCCGCGCGTTCGGATGGTTCGAATCTAGAGAAGGCGGTCAAGCTCCAGGCGCGTATTGCTGGGGGCTTGGCTCCCTTTGTTCAAAGCCTGACGGGCCCGCTCGAGCCAGGTCCTTCTGGCCGGGAGGTCGCCGCCGCCATCCGCGCATTGTGGGATGCGTTTGATGTGGAGGAGCAACTTGAACGTTGGTCCGAGGAGGCTGAGGTTCGCTGGGCGCAATCCAGTCAGGTGCATCGGACCGTCTGGGAGGAGATGCAATCCTGGGTAGAGAATCTGGAGCGTGCCTTTGAGGATCGCTGCCTGCTGCTGCGCGAGTGGCTGCCTGTGCTGGAGGCGGGGCTGGGCAGTTTGACAGTGGGTGTGATCCCGCCAGCGTTGGATCAAGTGCTGATTGGGGCCGTGGATCGCTCGCGCAATCCTGAGCTGAAGCTGGCCGTGGTTCTTGGAATGAACGACAGCGTCTTTCCGGCCAGCCACAGTTCACCGCGCATCCTGACGGAGGCTGAGCGCGAACGTCTGGCGGTGGAGGCGGTGAATTTGGGCGGAGGCGCGCGCCGGCAGGTGGGACACGAGCGCTACTACGGCTACATCGCTTGTACCCGAGCGTCGGACCGCTTGGTCCTCAGTTGGTCCCAAACGGATGGCGAAGGCGGCGTGCTCCATCCGTCACCCTTTGTGGACCAGATCCGTCGCCTGTTTCCAGGTTTACAGCCTACCCCGTTCCGGACTCCGACCTGGACGGAGGCGGAGCATTCGCATGAGATGGCGGTGGGATGGCTGCGCGCGGCGGACCCGGAGCAGTGGCCCACGGAGCCGATGTCTGTGGATCTTCTCCAGCTGCTGGAGTCTCGCCTGTCGCTGGGGGACTTGCGCGCACGCTGGACGCAACTGCGGGAGTCGCCCTCGAAGATCACATCTGAGTCTGTGTCGCGGCTCTATGGGACGCGCTTGGTCACCTCCGTGAGCGCGCTGGAGGATTACGCCGCATGTCCGTTCAAGTTCTTCGTCGCGCGCGGGCTGGGGGCGAAGGAGCGAGAGGAGTTCGATGTGGATGCACGGGAGCGTGGAAGCTTCCAACACGCTCTGCTCCAGGCATTCCATGACGAGATGGGTGCTCAGGGCAAGCGATGGCGAGATCTGTCTGCCCGCCAGGCGGGCGATTGGGTGCGCACTCTAGGTGAGTCGCTGCGGCGTCGGTATCGGGGCGGTCTCTTTGAGTCCTCACCCGCAGCCTCCTTTGCGGGTGGAGTGCTGGTGGATCGCACGGCACGGCTGATGGAGGTTTTAGTAGGGTGGATGGATCAGTATGGTTTCGATCCATTGCTGGTGGAGGCGGACTTTGGATTTCGGCCGGAGGGTTTTCCGGGGCTAGAGCTTCCTTTGGATGACGGGAAGATGCTCGTCCTCCGTGGCCGTATTGATCGCATCGATGTGGCCCAGACCGGCACGGAAGGCGAGGGGCTGGTGGTGGTGATGGACTACAAGTCATCGAGCCGCGACTTGGACCGCGTCAAACTTGATCATGGGCTTCAGCTTCAGCTCATGGTTTATCTCGCGGCGCTCTGCGGTCCGCCCGATGCAGCAGAGCTCCTGGGTTATCGTTCCCTGATGCCGGCTGGGGCCTTTTACATCTGTCTGAACCCGTCCATCCCGGCCGCCGCCAGCCGGGGCGAGGCGGACGAGAACGCACCCGAGGGTGCACGGTTGGCGTGCCGTCATCGTGGGCGGTTTGACCGGCAGTGGATCGATCAGTTTGATCGGCGACGGCCGTCCAAGGGCGATCAGTTCAGCTTCAGCTTTAAGAAAGATGGGAGCTTCAGCGCCCGCGCCAGCGATTCCGTTCCCCCGGAGGAGTTTCAGTCGCTGATGAGCCAGGCGGTGGCGCACGTTCGGACCTTTGGGAATGCCATCTTTGACGGCGGGATCAGCGTGTCCCCCTATCAGCTCAAGACCGAGCGCGCGTGCGAACAATGTGACTTTCGGTCGATCTGCCGTTTTGATCCCTGGCTGGATCGTTTTAGGGTGCTGAAGCCCCGAGTGGGAGTTGAGGAGACATGAGCTCGTCGCCTGTTTCGAAATTCACCGCAGCCCAGCAGGAGGCGATTCGGGCTGAGGGCAATGTGCTGGTCTCTGCCGGTGCGGGCACGGGCAAGACGCGCACGCTGGTCGAGAGATGTCTTCGGCTGATCGAGGACGGGATCTCGGTGAAAAATCTTCTGCTGGTCACCTTTACCGAAGCCGCTGCGGCGGAGATGAAGGTGCGGCTTCGTGCCGCTCTGACGGAAGCCTCGCTTCGCAGCCGGACGGAGCATCACGCTGAGCAACTCGCCTTGCTAGAGTCGGCCTCCATCGGGACGCTCCACAGCTTCTGTCTTCAGCTGATTCGCGATCATTTTCACGAGCTAGCTCTCGATCCTCAGATCGTGGTCTTGGATGAGTCGCAGACGCTGCCCCTGATGGAGGAGGCCTTGGATGGGCTCATCGACCCGCTTCTCTCCGGAAAGGGCACGGCTTCGATTTCAATCGCCCAGCTCCTGAGGCAGTTCTCGGGAGATCCCCTTTCGCAGCTGCGACGCCTGATCCTCCAGTTGCATCGCTATGCCCAGACCCTACCGGAGCCTGCGGGTTGGTATCGGCGTCAGGCCGCCGCCTTCAGTGATCCCGACGCGGCGGAGTGGCGTCGAGGCCTGCAGGAAGGGTTGGTTGGTTGGGCTCTGGAATGGCTCCCCCATCTCGCTCGATTTCGAGGAAACATCAATGTCGCCGACTGTCTGCCTCCGCTGGAGACCCTTGCCCGAGGAGGAGCATCGCCCCAGAGCGTGCAGGAGGCAATTCGAGCCCTCTGGGTCGCCGACCAGGAGAAGCCGTGGCCCCGTGGATCTAAGGGAGCGGTTCGTGATCATCTTCTCCCGTTCTTCGACGACGTGACGTTTCTGAACGGCTTGCTCGCTCCGGTTTCGGACGGGGCTTCTACTGCATGGGAAGCAGATTGGGAGATGGTGCGGCCGGCGATGGCTACGTTGGTCTTCCTGGCCCAGGGGTTCGGCGAGGCGTTCGCCCGTTCCAAGCGCGAGCTGGGCGGAGTGGACTTCGCCGACTTGGAGCAGTTGACCTTGCGGCTGCTGGTCGCTGCGGATGGCCAGCCGACGCCCGTTGCCAGGGAATACCGCGAACGGTTCAGCCACGTATTCGTAGATGAGGTCCAGGATGTGAATAGTGCGCAGGACGCCATCCTGCAGGCGGTGAGTCGGGAGGATGGACGTGGCAATCGCTTTCTGGTGGGAGACACCAAGCAGAGCATCTATCGCTTCCGTCTCGCGAATCCGGCGATTTTCCGTCGGTATCAGGAGATCTGGGGTGGACCGGCTTCTTCGGGGGTGGTGATCCCTCTCAGCGATAACTTCCGGAGCTGTGAAGGTGTCATCGCGGGCGTGAACACTCTGTTTGCCGGCCTGATGCTGGAAGGTGTGGGCGGTGTGGCCTATGATGAAGCGGCGCGGCTCCGTTTCGGGAGCCCGGAGCTGAGGTCCGCGCTCGCGCACAATCCAGACCTGCCCAGCCTCGAGCTTCGAGTGCTTCTATCGGACGCGGTCGTGCCGTCCGTGGAGACAGCGGCTTCGCTCCTACCGCTGGATGAGGAGCGCGCATCGACGGAGACGGAGGCTCGCTGGATTGCACTGCGCCTCGCGAGGCTCAGGAGCGAGCAGACCCCCGTTTGGGATGATGGATTGTCCGCGTTTCGTCCGGTCCGGTGGGCGGATATGGTGATCCTCCTTCGGGCTCCCGGTGGTAAGGTAGAGATCTACGCCAAGGAATTTCATAAAGCAGGTGTGCCGCTTCTCGCTGCGCGTGGGGGCTTTTTTGAAAGTCAGGAGGTGCTCGATATTCTCAGCCTGCTGCACATTCTCGACAACCCGCTGCAGGATCTTCCGCTGCTGGCGGTCCTGCGATCGCCTCTGGGTGGGTTCAGCGTGGACGAGTTGAGCCTGCTGCGCGGTTTGGAAAGGAGAGATCGCTTTTGGGGCTGCTTGCTCAAGGCGGCCTCGACGCCTTCGTCCCCGCCCATCGAGAAGGATCCTTCTTTCGAGCCTGTTCTCCAAAAGGCGAGAGCGTTTGTGAAGGGGTATCAGGAGTGGCGCTCAGCCCTCCGGCTTGTCTCGCTTTCGGCCTGTCTGGAAGCCATTTTAGCGGAGACCCGGTATGAAACCTTGCTGCAGGCCCTGCCTCGCGGCGAGGCCCGCATCGGGAATGTCCGTCGCTTGCTCGATATGGCGCGACAGTTTGATCCTTATCAGCGTCAGGGACTTTTTCGATTCCTCCGATTTGTCGAAGCTCAGGAGGCGGCTGACCTGGATCCGGGCGATTCCATCGCGGCGTCGCAAGATGCGGTGAGGCTGCTGAGCGTGCATAAGAGCAAAGGACTCGAGTTTCCCGTCGTGGTGGCCGCAGACTTGGGTAAACGATGGAACCGGGGAGATCTCTCCGGGGATGTTTTGCTCGACGAAACCCTTGGGCTGTGTCCGCGAGTCTGGCAGGTGTCATCGGGTCAGCGCTATCCGAGTGTGGCGCACTGGCTGGCGCGGCGACGGGCGCAACGGGAGTCGTTGGGCGAAGAGATCCGGCTGCTTTACGTGGCGGCCACTCGAGCTCGGGATCGGCTCATTTTGGTGGGAACTGGTCGGGCAACCAAGTGGGTGCCGGACTCCGAGGAGGAGGGCGTCCTGGCGGGGCAGGGAGCCGCTTTGTGGGAAGTTGCAGGGGCGGGTTCCGCCCTGGATTGGATCCGACTCTTTTGGCTGCGTGAGCTAAGGGGGATCCGGTCGGGCGATGAGATGGAGGGACGCTCTGCTCTTTGTCAATGGCGGTTGGGGGCAGCGAGCGCGTTGGAGCTGACGTCGGCAAGCGGTATACAGGGGATCGAGATGGAGGCTTTGTCGATCTCTTCGCCGGTGGTAGATCTGGCGATTGAGATTGAACCCCTTTTGCGGAGAGTCGAATGGGTCTATCCGCGCCTAGCGGCCGCTCGCGAGCCGGCCAAAGCCACCGTGTCTGTTCTGCGGCGACGAGGGCAGGAAGACGGGGATGAGTCGGTGCCAGCGCGTTGGATCCGGGATCGCAAAGCGACACAGGGCGGCGTCGGTTCCGCAGGGGCGGACGCCTCGCTCGGGCCACCTGCCAGCGCTGCGGAGCGCGGAAGCGCCCATCACGCCTTCCTCCAGTGGGTGGATCTGTCCCGCACCGAAAGCGGATTGGATCTCCGCAACGAGGGCCAGCGTTTACTGCGCCAGGGACTTTTGGATGAGGCGGCCGTGTCCTTGCTGGATTTTGGGCGCCTGGAAGTCTTCTGGCAGTCGGAGTTGGGGGTGCGCTTGAGAGCTCATCGTGATCGTGTGCATAGAGAGTTGCCATTCACCGCGCGGTTCCGGGTGGAGGAGTTGAGGGAGTTGGGCGTCCACGGTCTGGACAGCGCATTGGACGGGGAGGAGAGGGTGGTTGTGCAGGGACAGATCGATCTTGCCGTTGTGCTTGATGATCAGATCTGGCTGGTAGACTTCAAGACAGACACTGTCGGTGAGCACGAGGTGCCCCGTCGCTCCGAGGAGTATCGGGTTCAGATTGGAGTGTACGCGCGTGCGCTCCAGGGGATATACCGTCGACCCGTTCCAAACCGCTGGCTTCACTTTCTGACCCCGGGACGAACCGTTGAGATGAGCTGAGCAGCCTGTCGGACTTATCCCTAGTGGAGGTGAGTTCGGCTGTGGAGCTCGTTTCTGGTGAGCGATCTTCAGACCTCAGAAGAATGGGGGGTCGGACTGAGAAAATATTGGCGAGTTGAAATCCCTGAAAACGGGATAGTTTTCAGGCGGGCGGATGGACGGGGCCCCTGGGTTGGGGCGGGTTGCGGGGCAGTGTGCAGGGTTCAGGGGAGGAGATTCATCTTCAATTCCATCTCGGATCATTTTCGTTCCACTCCTGCCTCCGTGCTCCCGCACGAGGTCAGGATGTCTGAGTCTCGCCAAGCAAACCTGGAAGCCCCGCCTCAGCTCGGAGTCACTGAGAGACGACACTTGCTTAAATAGGCTGCCTTGACCGTGTGCTCAAGTTTTGGTATTTGGACAACATGAGCCGAGAATTGAATTCGAGGATGGTAGAGAATATCTCGCGCCGACTTGCAGAGTTGCTGGCCCTGCCCATAAGCCGGGTCAAGGTGAAGCTCGAACCGATTCTTACGGGCGACGAGAACAACCGGGCGGATTTGCTGGTGTCGGCAGGGAACTTTCACTTTGCCGTGGAGTGGAAGGCATCCGGCCAGGCGTCGGCGGTGGCGATTGCGGTCCGGTCCATCCGCCGGTTTGTGGAAGCGTCCCGCAAAAAACTAATCCCGCTCGTTGCCGCGCCCTTCATCGGCGAAGTCGGGCAGAAACTGTGCAAGGAGGCGGAAGTGTGCTGGTTGGATTTGTCCGGCAATGCCCATCTGGTTGGGGCGGGTCTGCGGGTGAACATCGAGGGGAAGCCGAACCAGTTCAAGCGCCCAGGCCGTCCGCGCAGTGTGTTCGCGCCGAAGAGCGCGCGGATTGCGCGTCGCTTGTTGATCGAGCCTGAGCGTGCATTCAGCCAGCGGGAACTGGCGAAAGCAAGCGGCCTGGATGAAGGATTCACCAGCCGGATTGTCCGGCAACTGGAAACGGAGCGTCTCGTCGCGCGCGAGCCGGGCGGCGTAGTGAAGGTCGCCGATTATGACACGCTGCTGGACGCATGGCGCGAGGCGTATGATTTCTCCAAGCATCACGTTGTGCGCGGGCACGTGGCGGCGCGGTCCAGTGAGGACGTTCTGCGGCAACTGGCCGGGCAGTTGAAGCGCGACAAGAGCAAGCACGCGGCCACGGGGCTGGCGGGGGCGTGGTTGCTGAACCCATTTGCCGGCTATCGGCTCGCCGTTCTTTATGTGGCGAAGTTGCCGTCCGCTGAAGCGCGGGAGGAGATGGGTTTCCATGAGCAGCCAAAAGGCGAAAACGTCTGGCTGGTCGTGCCCAATGACGAAGGCGTGTTTCATGGCGCGGCGGAGCGCGAGGGCATCTGCTGTGTTCATCCCGTGCAGGTGTATCTGGATCTGAAAAACCATCCCGAAAGGTCGGAGGAAGCGGCGGCGCAGTTGCGCCTGAAGATTCTGAGAAAGGACAGCCATGCCTAAGAAGCCAACGACTGCCGCCGGTTACGCGCCCGATCAGGTCGCGCGGGTGAAATCCACGTGCCTGTATCTCGCCACGAAGCTGGGCGATTTGATGGATGAACTAGTGGTCGTGGGCGGCCTCGTGCCGTCCCTGCTGATTGATCAGGAGCATCTGCCGGAGAACGTGACGGCCCACGTGGGGACGCTAGACCTCGATCTGGGGCTGGCGTTCGCGCTGGTGGGAGAGGAACGCTACCAAGCCGTGGTGGAGCGTCTGCGCACGGCGGGATTCGAGATGGACAAGAACGAGGAGGGCCAGGCCACGCGCCAACGCTGGCGTATCAGCGATCCTCCGGTAACGGTGGACTTTTTGATCGAGCCGGAGAAAAACGCCGAGGCACAAGCGGGACGTTTGTTCCCGCTCACGAAAGATTGGGCGGCCATCATCGCACCCGGCTTGCATCTGGCGTTCACGAACAGTCAAACCGTGACGCTGGACGGGCGCACCATCGCCGGAGAGACCGCCCGGAGAGACATCCGTGTGTGTGGAGCGGGAGCATTCGTGGTGCTCAAGGCGCTGGCCTTCCACATTCGCGGCGAGAACAAGGACGCTTACGATTTGTTTTATCTGCTGCGGAACTACGGGCGCGGCGTCGCGGACGTGGCCGCGCAACTGCGGCCGTTGCTCGGGGACGCCAGCGCGAAAAAGGCTATGGAATACTTGCGGGAGGATTTCCGGGAATCTGAGAGCATCGGGCCAAGGCGCGTTGCCGAATTCCTGTTCGGACGACCGGAGGTGGACACTCAGGCGGACGCCCTCGGTTTCGTGCGCCAACTCCTGGCGGAATGCAAGGGTTGAGGCATGTGCCGAGCTTCTCTATGTCCCTAGGGTTCAGATGTCCTTAGGGGTCAGTATCAGATGTCCTTAGGGGTCAGATCTCTGCCTTCTTATAGTGATTGCCAATGGGCAGTGGAGATGTGTAGATCGAGATTATGGCAAGGCCGTTAGGGATTGATTATGCCGGAGGGTGGTATCACCTGACATCCCGTGGAAATGAGCGAAGACGAATCTATCGGGATGACGGGGATCGCGTTCACTTTTTGGAGTTGCTTGAGGAGTTGGTGCTCCGTTTCCGGCCTAAGTCACTCTATCCATCTCAACCCGGTTCGAGTGGGCAGGCTCGGACTAGGGAAGGCTGTCCGCGCGAGCCAGGGTCGTGGAGCTAGGGCCCCAGTTCCCTCGGAGCTGATGGCGGCCCGGCTCCAGGTGTTGCGCGACTATCGCTGGAGGTGGACATTGGAAGCAGGTTGTCGAGGCGGTGGAAGCGCTGAAGGAAGAGAGGTGGGAGGGTTTCCGGGACCGAATCGGAGACTGGGGCCGAGACGTGGCGCTGCTGCTCGGTCGAAGGGAAGGCGGCTTGGCTAACCGCGAATGGACGCGAATAGACGCGAATGCGAAAAAGGCTCCTGGGTTGTGACTTCTGGATTAGCGTTCATTGGCGTTTATTCGCGGTTAAGTTTCAAAGCAGGGTGCCCACTTACTGGGGTTTTTCGTGCGAAGCGTTGTTTTGCCGAATGGGAGACGGTGCTGAGACGTCGTTTGACCGAATGGAGCCGAAAGGGAGGAATTAGGTTCAAATCTCACCGTCCCGACCATTGATTGCGACGCCAGTGGGCGATTTGTAGATGTCAGCGGCGAGTGATTTCACACATGGCGTGGTGGAAGGACATCCCCGCGACCTGAACGAAAAAGTCGATGGCCACGTGGAACGTGGTGAACAATGCCCGACAGGAGAGGTTGTGACGGGCTGCTCGATATTTTCCTGCGGAAGTAAGAGGCTGGTGGAGCCGACAGGGATCGAACCTGCGACCTTCTCATTGCGAACGAGACGCTCTACCAACTGAGCTACGACCCCAGCACCATGCCTTCTACGAATCCATATTTATGGGGAACCAAGCGCGGCGGCAAGCCTGAAGTGTATGTCAGCCTGAAGTGTATGTCGGAATTGTTTGCCTGGGTGCCTGCCCGCAGATTTCATAGCCCGCAACAAGACTGAAGTTCGTCCGCAGCCATTCCTGTCACCGCAGGCCCTACCAGCCGCTGCGGGCTGGCGTAGGCACGAAGAGCCCAAAAGGGTTTCTATTGTCCAGACAAGAATCACCCTCACAGCCTGAAATGCACAGGAGCTGAACCTTAAGTGAAGCCGAGTTTTACGTGTCCTAAGTTCAGTCGCCTGCTAGCGTTTGCTCATGCGTCGGCTCACGTTGCATATCCATACACCGGAAGGGGTGATATTCTCCCAAACCCTGGCAGGGCCGATGTCCCGTTTCCTGGCGTGGCTGGTGGATTTCGCTGTGGTTATTGGCGTGGCGTACGTGCTCAACATGGTGGTCTTGGTTGCCATGGTCATCAGCCCCGAGCTGGCACAGGCCTTTGGTATCATTCTGATGTTCATGTTGAACATTGGCTACGGGATCGCTACGGAGTGGATCTGGAGGGGACAGACCATCGGCAAGCGGGCGTTTGGCCTTCGCGTGGTGGATGCCGAAGGGTTGCGTCTCCAGTTCAGTCAGGTGCTTTTGCGAAACCTGCTTCGCGCGGTCGACATGCTTCCCCTCTGCTACGCGTTGGGCGGTACGGTGGCCTTGTTGAGCGCCAAAGGACAAAGGCTCGGCGATCTTGCCGCAGGAACCGTGGTGGTTCGCATTCCCAAGATCGAGCAGCCTGACATCGACCAGGTGGTGGGGGGTCTGTTCAACTCTCTCCGAAGTTATCCCCATCTGGTGGCTAGGTTGCGCCAACAGGCTACACCTGCGGACGCGTCGTTGGCATTGCAGGCCCTCTTGCGTCGCGAGGAGCTGGACGACACCGAACGCGTTCGAGTGTTTGGGCAGCTGGCCGATCATTTCAAGCAGCTTACCCCTTTTCCCCCGCTGGCGTGTGAAGGGTTGGCGGACGAGCAATACCTCCGCAACGTGGTGGATGTGCTCTACCGGACGCAGCGGCGGACGCCTGAGCGGCGAGTTTCCCCTGAGGTCGCTCCGTCTTCAGCCTCCACGATGTCATGAGTCTTGAACTGCTGACGGCCTATGATTTTCGGGATGGTAACCCGGTCTCGATGGAGATCTCCGGGGCGCGATTGCAGCGCATCCTTCCTGCGGCGAGTCGACCTGAAGTGTCCCGATGGCTGGCACCCTCCCTGGTGGACCTTCAGGTCAACGGTTTTGCTGGAGTGGACTTCCAAGCGGATGATCTGACGGAGGAGGATCTTCTGCGCGCCTGTCGAGGACTGCGGGATGCCGGATGTGGGCGTTTTCTCCTGACAGTGATCACCGACCGATGGTCCAAGCTGCTGGCTCGTTTGGCGAATTTGAAGCGTCTGCGGGATGCGCATCCTGGGCTGCGACGCCGGATAGTGGGCTGGCATGTGGAGGGGCCGTTTCTGTCAGAGCGTCCCGGGTTCCATGGGGCGCATGATCCCCTGCGGATGTGTGACCCGTCGCCCGAGCGCATCGAGGCGCTTCGAAAGGCGCTCCCAGGTGATCCACTCCTGATCACGGTGGACCCGGAGCGGTCCGGTGCCCTTGAGTCGATCCGTGCGGCTGTGAGCATGGGAATACGCGTGAGTCTTGGGCATACCGATGCGCCGGCTTCGGTGATCGCCAAAGCTGTGGAGGCAGGGGCGACCGGGTTTACCCATCTGGGCAATGGATGTCCCCAACAGCTGGATCGGCATGACAACATTCTCTGGAGGATTTTCGAGCAGCCTGGTCTGAGCGTGGGCATG
>CAMAVD010000139.1 GCA_945861575.1 Akkermansia muciniphila | reverse complement strand
ACCACTAAGATGATAGATGGTGCCCTGCTGCGCATCGACCAGCGGCGCCAGTTCGGTGAGGAGCATCTGGCCTACGGTGTTCAGCGCGCGCTGGCCCTGCAACATGCTGGTAAATTTCGCGAGGTTCGTCTTGAGCCAGTCCTGCTCGCGGTTGGACTCCGTGGTCTCGCGCAGGTTGAGAATCATCGTGTTGAGATTGTCCTTCAACTCGGCGACTTCGCCTTTCGCATCCACCTGGATGGAACGCGTGAGGTCGCCCTTGGTCACGGCGGTAGCGACCTCGGCGATGGCGCGAACCTGCGTGGTGAGGTTGGCGGCGAGCAGGTTGACGTTGCCGGTGAGATCCTTCCAGGTGCCGGCGGCGCCAGGGACGTTGGCCTGGCCGCCGAGCCGCCCGTCCACACCGACTTCGCGGGCCACGTTCGTCACCTGATCGGCGAAGGTCGCCAGCGTATCGGTCATGCCGTTGATGGTGTCGGCGAGCGCGGCCACTTCGCCCTTGGCCTGAACCGTGAGCTTCTGGCGCAGGTTGCCGTCGGCGACGGCGGTCACCACCTTCACGATGCCGCGGACCTGGTCGGTGAGATTGGAAGCCATGAAGTTGACGTTGTCGGTGAGATCCTTCCACGTGCCGGCCACGCCGCGCACCTCGGCCTGGCCTCCGAGCTTGCCCTCGGTGCCGACTTCGCGGGCCACGCGCGTGACTTCGCCGGCGAAGGAGTTGAGCTGGTCCACCATGGTGTTGATGGTGTTCTTCAGTTCCAGGATCTCGCCCTTCACATCCACGGTGATTTTGCGGTTAAGATCGCCGCGCGCGACGGCGGTGGTGACTTCCGCGATGTTGCGGACCTGGGTGGTGAGGTTGTTGGCGAGGCCGTTGACGGTGTCGGTCAAATCCTTCCAGGTGCCGGCCACGCCGGGCACCGCGGCCTGACCGCCGAGCCGGCCCTCGGTGCCGACCTCGCGGGCGACGCGGGTGACTTCCGAGGCGAAGGAGCGGAGCTGCTCGACCATCGTGTTGATGGTTTCCTTGAGCTGCAAAATCTCGCCGCGCACGTCCACGGTGATCTTCTTGGACAAATCGCCATTGGCCACCGCGATGGTCACGTCGGCGATGTTGCGCACCTGCGCGGTCAGGTTGCCGGCCATCTGGTTCACCGAGTCGGTGAGTTCCTTCCACACCCCCGAGACGCGCTTCACCTGTGCCTGGCCGCCGAGCTTGCCCTCGGTGCCGACCTCGCGGGCCACGCGGGTCACTTCCGAGGTGAAGACCGAGAGTTGCTCGATCATGGTGTTCACCAGCTTGGCGGAGCGCAGAAACTCGCCCCGGAGCGCCCGCCCGTCCACCTCCAGCTCCATGGACTGCCCAAGATCGCCCTTGGCCACCGCACCGATGGTCCTCGCGATTTCGGTCGTCGGCCGCACCAGATCGTCAATCAGGGTGTTGATGGAATCTGCCTCTGTCGCCCACCCGCCGATCGCCCCCGGCAACGACATACGTTGCTGGAGCCGTCCCTCCTGGCCCACCGTCGCCCTCAGCCGCGTGACTTCTTCGCTAATGCGCTGCTTCTGCGCGATGACCTGATTGAACGCTTCCGCCGTTCGCGCATCCGTGCCCACCCAATCCGCCGGTAATCGCACGGTGAAATCACCATTGCGAAACGCCACCATCGCCGTGAGGATTATTTTCGAGCGGGCCTCGGGGGAAGCCTCCGCGGTAAGGCGCGCCGGTTTTGGCGTGGGGGCAGTGCCGTTGCCCCGGGCGGTGGTGACCGGGGCCTTCTTGGGGGCGGGCTGGGGCGTTGTTGCGTTCATGGTTCAGTAGGAGGGTTCGGGATTACGGCAGACGCTTAGCCAACTCCAAACTGGTCAGCATGAGTGCCACGCAGCCTTGCTTAACTTCCTGCGCCGGCCGATCCGTGAAGGAGAGCAGCATCTCCTCGTTGCGCTTGGGCTCTGTCATGTCCGTTACCACAAGGCCGATGGAAGTGATTCGCTTCATGAAAAGTCAGGTCTTGGCTTCCGCGGACTGTGGCTTCCGGGCGCGTGTGGAATTCTTGCCGGTTGGAATGTGGGCAATAACAGTGGTGCCTTTGCCCACTGTGGATTCTATAGCGAAACAGCCGTCGACCATTTCCAACCGTTCCCTCATGCCGAGCAGGCCGAGGCGTTTCCCACCTCCGGCCTTGCAGTCCCGATCCACCTCGAAGGACTTGCCGTCGTCCGTGATTCTCATGCAGATTCTCCCCGGTGATTCTTGGAGACTGACCTCCACGCGGCTGGCTTGAGCGTGGCGGGCCACATTGCTCAGCGCTTCCTGAGCGACTCGGAAGAGCACCGTGCAGTGCGCCGTGTCGAGTTCTTTGAAATTGTCCACCGCCTTCAAACTGGCGTGGATGCCAGTGCGCGTCGCGAATCGTTTCATGAAGGCATGCAGCGCGGGGAGAAGTCCGAGATCGTCCAGCACCGGCGGGCGCAGGTCGCGGGCGAATTGATGCACGAGTTCCACTGATTCCTCCACCAGCAACTGCGTCTCGGCGATCTTGTGGTCAAGCCCTTTGGTGCTGGGTCTGCCCTGGCCTTTCAGAGCTGCCAGCTGGAGGTTGATGCCCGTCAAAGTCTGAGCGATCACATCATGCAGCTCGCGGCTGATCAGCTTTCGCTCCTCCTCCTGCATCGTGAGCATCTGGCGGGATAACTGCCGCAGTTTCTCCTGCATCCGGCGCGACTCTTCCAACAGCCGGGTTTGGTGCGCTTCGCTTTCTCGCAGGGATTCTTCCAGCGCCTGTCGCCGCATGATTTCCCCGTGCAAGTTCCGGTTGCTGGCCGCCAGCACTTCAATGCGATGCTCCGCTTCCTCGGCTTGTTTGCGAGCGGTGATGTCGGTGATGGTTTCCAGCACCGAAGCGGGATGGCCCTGGCGGCCGCGGTCTAGCGTCTTGCGAACGAGGACGTTGACGCGCCGGCCATCGCGTGTCTGATGCACCAGTTCGCCGATCCAACGGCCCGTCCGATGAAGCTCCTCGGTTAATTGCTTCAGGGGCGTGAGATATTCAGTGTGGAGCAGCTGGTGGCTGATTTTTTCCAGCGCCTCTTTGCGGGACCAGCCATAAAGCTCTTCCGCACCGTGATTCCAGTAACGGATGCAGCCCTGCACATCGGACACGAGGATGGCGTCGTGGCTCAGGTCGAGCAGTCGCGCCTTTTCCGAAAGCACCTGCTCGGTGTTCTTGCGCGCGGTAATGTTGCTGAACAGGACGGCGACTTTCCGGGAGTCCGGCCCGCCGACCCGGAAGGCATAAAGATCGAACCAGCGTTGGCCCAATGTTTTCGTTTTCTTCTCAAAGCGAATCGCCTTCCCCGTCAAGGCGACCTAGCCGTAAATTGCAAACCAGGATGTTTCCAGGTCCGGGACCATGACACTGATCAGTTTCCCCGTGGCGTCAGGCAATCCGTTTTGTTTCTCAAACGATGGATTCACTTCCAAAAAGCGCCAATCGACCGGCTTCTGGTGTGGGTCGAAAATCATTTCGATGATGCAATAGCCCTGGTCCATTGAGTTGAACAAGGTGCGATAGCGTTCCTCGCTTTGGCGCAGCTTCTCCTCGGCCTGCTTGTGTCCGGTGATATCCGAAACCGCCAGTTGGCACGCCTGGCCGGTGTCGGAGACAATGGCTCGAATCCGCACGTTCACCGGGTCGGCGCCTTTCAACAGCAACCCCACGTCGCATTCTACGCGGGCTTTGCTCTTGAAGACCTGCTGGAGAAACGCGGAGAAATCCGAACGTTCCGCAGGGCAAACAAACGCGCCGAAGCGCCGCTTGATCAACGCGGCGCGGGCGGTTCCCAGCAGGCTGGCCCCAGTCAGGTTGGCGTTGGCAATCGTTCCCTCACGGTCGAGGGTCAAATAGCCGATCGGCGCGAAATCGTAGAGATCGCTGTATTTTTCAAGTCCCGCCTCCATCTCGTCTCGGGCTTTGCGGAGCTCCTCGTTCTGCAGCTCCAACTCCACCTGGTGGACCTGCAGCTCGTGGAGCAGCCGCAAAGTGCCGGCGTCGGTCTTCAGAGGCTCAGTGATGGGCTTCTGACTCTGCGGCTGCTTCCGTATCCGCGCTTCGGCCCGACGATAAAGTTCAGCCATCATCGGCTGTTTGGCACGCCTGGGGTTGAACTCAGGTCGTTCGGCGGCACCGCCCCGCACTTTGGTCGTCCGGACTCCAGGTGTCGGCTTCTTTGGAATGGCGGGACGTTTCATGAGTTGCGGAGATGGAAATGAGATCCCAACTCTGTGGCTGCAGGCCCACGGCCTGATCCATTACAGCCCAGGGCAACTTCCTGGGTGGGCCCGGAGCATGTCTCAAGCTCTGAAAGTGCGACACAAACGACCCTGATTCCCATGGGCTGCCCCTTCGGGGCTGCGGTTTCAAAGTTCATCCTGTTGCTCATTGTCCCGATTTCATTGCTGTTCACTCGTTACTGACTACTGCTTCCGCTTTCCTGGGCTCCATCCTAGCGGCTTTGGTTCCGGAGGAACAGCCCGCAATCGCAAGTGTTGTCGGGGCTTAAGGCTCCCTCCGATGAGCCGTCGTCCGGCTTTTTATTGAGTCACAGTGAACCTTCACCAGTTCGATCAACTTGGGACCGATCTCATCCAGCGGTAGAATGAAATCCACATCGCCGGTCTGGATTGAAGTCTCCGGCATGGAGAAATTCTCCGACGTGGGCCGGTCCTGGGCGATGACCATGCCGCCTTGGTCTTTGATGATCTGCACTCCGAATGAGCCATCGCCATCCCCACCGGTGAGCACAACGGCGATGGCTCTCTTATGGTAAACTTCAGCCACCGACGCAAACAGCGGTTCGGCGGATGGACGGGCATAATGTATTTTCTCCGCCGAGGAAGCGGAAAGCTTGAGGCATCCGTCCTTGGCCACAAACAGGTGCTGGTTCGGGGGAGCGACAAAAACACACGAATGGCAGAGGAAGTCGCCAGACTTCGCCTGCTTGACATCCAAGAGACAGCGGCTGTCTAGAATCTCGGCCAGGATGCTTTTATGATTGGGAGAAAGGTGCATCACAATGGCAATGGCGGCCTGGAAATCCGCCGGCAAGCCGCCGAGAATGACGGACAAGGCCTTCAAGCCGCCGACCGAGGCTGCCATGGCAATGACAGGGAACGAACCGTTTTCAGGCGAGGTGGTTGCGGGCTCACGCACAGGGGCAGGCGGTACTATGTTTCGGCGTTCCGGGTTGGATTTCGGCTTCATGTTCGTATAAGCAGCCCTCCGTCCGTTCTCGTGAACCGTTCGCCTCACGCCCGCGGATGGATGTGGAGTTCCTGCGCGCGCCCACTGATTCCTCTAATCAAGTGATCCACCAGCCGTTGCGTGTTGGCGATCTCTTTTGACCACTTGACTCGTTCATGTGGAATCGCATCGTGCCGCATGCTGATGCAACCTCCGAGATGCTTGTTGTGAATAGCGCAATCATAAGGAAATCGGACTGTTAAGCGGTTTGCGAAGTGTGGCAATGGGGTGAACACCCCATACAGCATGGGCTTGACCTTCATCGGATCCCCGGCGTCCGGCACGGCTGGGGCGGATGGCCGCAGGTGTTCGATCCCGGCAATGAGCCGTGGTCCAAGGAGCGGGCAATGAAACTCCAATGGATCGGGTGCCATGTGAAATTTTTTACGGGGCTAGGGAACTGTTGGATGGACTCACTCTCAACCCGTTGAACCCATGACAAACAAACTGGACGCGAGGCATTTTCTGACAGGTGTAGAAGGCCAACTCGGTGAGCGAGGCACGCAAGCGCTCTACCCCTGCATTCGGGACTTGGTCGAGCACGGCCTCGACCCGACTCGTTTCGCATCGGGTGATGCGAACACCGCGAAGGCACCAAGGTGACGCAGATCTTGGTCCTGTTGAATAAATCCGGACTCAAAACCCGAACGGGACGCCGCTGGAACTATGCTGCTCTGTACAAGGAACTTCAAAGTTTGAAGAGTCCATCCGTCATTCAATCAGAAACCAGTTCATCCCCTGAGCAGGTACCCGCACAGGAACCTCCACTGTATGATCCCTCTGCAGACTGAACCGCTTGGGAGCTCCACCTTTCTCCCGGATTCGGACGGATGACTCTGCACCTGTGTAATAAAGACTGGGCCTGAGCGTGCGGGTGACAGGAACGTTCAATGGGTTAAAGACCACCAGAAGCCCTCTCTCTTTCAGCTGGGGATTCACGTGTAACATCCAGTCGAGATCCCGAGCGTCGGCCCGACGACCATGGATCAGATCGCTTTCCAGGATGTCGCGATGCGCCTTGAACCAATCGACCTTGGCCTTGACCATGGCCTTGGTGCGGTCGGTGTCATAGAGCCGAGGCCCTCGATAACACGCCTGCACGCCGAGCGCCAGATTGCTCTCGATCATACGCTCATAGTGGTCCAGATGTTGATCCAAAGGCTCAATAGTCGCCGCGGCCCCGCCGCCCTGATACTCGGTGAGGGGGACGAACATCCATCCCATGCTGGGGAGCTTCTGCCAGGTACCGTCGTAGATATTTTGTCGGGTATGAATGATCTGTTGCTCCCGGGGCAGAGACCAGTTCACCTCACGGTAGCCCATGGCCGTCTTGCTCGAACCCGCCAGGAAGTAGTGGTCCGGCACATTGAGGTAGAAACCTTCCTTACGGCACCACCGGTAGAAATACCGAATTTCCACCCATTGATTCCAGCGAGAGTCGGCAAGGCCGTGATGGCCCGGGTGCGACTCGCTGGCGCAGACGTCCCCGGGGTAGGAACCGTCGTGCTCCAGCAGGGAAAAACCGCTCTCGCGATGGAATTGATAGAGCCGTCGGAAATAGTTTGTTCCCCACACGCTTTGTAGGCAGGGCGAATTGCCGAAGGCGGGTTTCTCCCCGCGAGGCATCACCACATCGTTTCCACCTCCGACGGCTCGAGAGGCCAGCAGCGAGTAACTCCCAATCTCGATTCCCTGACTCCGAGCATAGGCTGCCCAACTCTTGGCCTTTTCTAATGTGGCTGGCGCGGGATTCTCCATGTCGAATCCACTTCCGAAACTCAGAATGAGCATCTCAAATCCCACCGCCTTGCATTGATCTATCGCGTTGGTGACAGCTGCTCCCTTTGAGGAAACGAGATGCATCATCAGCGGATTTTCGGTGACCCACGGAGCAATCGTCCGATACATACGCCTCACGGCTAAGCCGCAACGCTCGCGATCGGTGCTGTCGAAGGGCAGGATCCACGCTCGGAATGACTCGAAAACCCCTCCAGGGGCCACGTCCTGTGCGGGTCCGAGATCTGGCCCCACATCCAGGAGGCAGGGTGTTTTCTTTTCGTAATTCACCTGGGTATGGAACTCCGGGTCGGAAAGCCAACGATAGGACCGCCGATTGGCTCCGGCAGAGGTCATCCCTCCAAAGGCCATGTCGGTCTCTACATGAAGGTTGGGAGGGGTGCGCCCCTCGCTGAGTTCGTCCACCTCAGAGGTTCGCTCCACCACAGCAAGCACCTCGCTGGAGAATTTATCTACCCTGACGCTCTTGGCTGTTCCATTCGAGACCGTGATCCACTTGCTATAGCAAGGAATCCCGTCGTAGAGCTCATAGTGAACGGAGACGCGGATGTCTCGAGCCTCTCCCCCAATGGCCTGACGGGCTAGGGCAGCGTCGAAGCCCTTGAAGGCCCGTACCTGGCTGATGCGGCATCGTCCCCACTGCGCACCCAGACTCGGATCATCGCTAGCCCCACCGTTGCGATCTGTCTTGCCCACGCGCAATAGAGTTGGGGCAACTCCATCATGGGGCACCTCAAACAGGGGACGGAAGGTGCTCCGCTCATCGGCAGCGTCAGCGACCTCCCACAGAAGTCTGCCTGTTTCCACGATGACCCGCAGACGATAGGCACGGCCGGTATCCAGCCCGCCATCGGTCGTGGCAAACTCGGAAACGCGGGCCAGTCTCTCCGAGCCTTGGTCCCGCAGCTCGAAGTGCCCATGAACGCCGCGGTCTCCCGGGCGCAGATTCACCTTCACGACTCGCTTGCCAAAGACTAAGGCCACCCCGGGGCCCCAGCTCGTGTCGGAATCGGTGCCAGGATCAATGACCGCCTCCACCAACGACACTCCCGATGCGAGGCTTCGTTCAACGAAACAGTAGGCTCCAGGGAGAGAATATATCTCCCCCACCTTCCCTTCGTTCTGGAAGCTGATCCGCTCGTTGCGACGCGAAGCGACCGTCTTCCAGGATGCATCTAAGGATGAGAATCGGTCCTCCCAAAGGAGACTACGGCCTGCGGCGGACGGGAGGCCCTTCAGTTCCTCTAGCTGTGGGGCGACAAAGTCGAGCCTCAGGGCCACGCCTGCTGGAGGCCACTTCACAGCCTCGGAGGCATGACGCGTGCGCTTCCACTCCAAACGCTTCGCGGGCTTTCCGACCTCGTAGCCCACAAAGCGGAAGGCGGCAGGATCCGCCCGAAGGCGTTCCACCCATTCGGGGCGAAGAAATGCGTAATTCGGCTGGCCCTTGAGCCCTCCAATCTCGAACGGACGTCCGTCGATTTGCACCAAGGCCTCGGGCTTCACGCCTCGCAGCAGTGATTCTCCGGTAGACAGATTATCCAGCGACACCGTTGCCGCATTCGGTTGAAGGCGAATGACACGTCGCAGCAGACCATTATTCAACTCGAGCTCTTGACCGCTTGAGGCGACCTCGATCCTTGCCTTATAGAGTTGGGGATGGATCAGCCAGTCGGTTTTTTGAGCGGCGAACACATCTCCCCACGCTGCGCAAGACAGCACCCAAACCATAAGACATGCGGATCGTTTCATTGTAAGCACGCTCTCTGACTGGAGAAGGTGCTTCGATATTCACATCAGACCCCCTGCGTCGCCGCCATGGTCAACGACCGACCCCCGACTGTTTTTCGATTTAGGTTCAGCACTGGCGTGCGTTGCATGGGCTATCTATGGACTCAGGGGTCGTGCGGGGGGCGCACAGCTTTCCGTTTGGCAGCGAGCAGCCGACTCGCGGTAGATTCGGCAGCGGCAGCGGCAGGAAGCTCGGGCGCCCCGCTGGCCTGAGCGCTGCCCTCATGTGGGCTCATCGCAGAATCCGGCTGTGAGGAGGGATACTGCCCGGCCGTGGCGGGCGACACAGGCCCCTGCAAAGAAGACCTGGACGGAAGCGGAGGCACGGCTGACGCGACTCCGGCGGCGGTCTGGCGTGTGCGGACCAGATCACGTCGAGCCAGGAGCGAACCCAGCGACTCGTCGGACACCACCTTCCCAGGCGGCGGCCTCCAAAAAAACAGTATCCGTCCGATGCCTGATCGCAGACGCACCCACTGTTCCGGATCGAGGGAAATGCGACGCATCGCAACATCCACCAAGAACAGGAGGACCGCGAAACGTAGCAACTCCTGCCAGAGATCTTCTGCGCGGAAAGTCATTTGGCGATTGAGCAGGAAAGGATTATCTGCGGGATTGGCGAGGTTCAGCAGACGTCCGCCGCCGGACTCGGCCAATCTCTGAAGCAGTCCGAGGTTGGGGTTCTGGCTCGAGAACTCTGGAGAGAAGGCAACACTTGCACCCACCACTTGCGAACTCTTCATCTTCCCATTGTCCACCTCCATCACATTTAACACGTAGGCACCCACCTCGCGCGTGGGAAACGTGGCCTGATAGCGACCGGCACCGGTCTGTTCGAGTCGAACTGTCCGTCGTTCCCCCTTGGGGCTCACGACCACGGCTTGCAGGTTCAAAAAGTTACGGTAGTTTCCCTGCTGATCCACCGCTTCGACCGCCAGCTGCCCCTCACCTTTATCGATCGACACCTGAGCGTTCAGGTCGCTGTTTTCAAGACGTCGCAAAGACCATTGGGCGATCTGCGACCAGAACTGCTGGTAACGCGGCCACCCGACCCAATCACTGGCCCAACGCGATCGAGCGTCCGAGGTGAAGGCAACTGCACGACCCAGCCCATACTGCCAATGAGCCAGGATGGGATCCCCCTGGTCAGATACCAGAGGCGTCTCCGCGCGGGGTTTGGTAGAGGTGCAGACATGTCCCCGGAGGGTGGGATAATCGGCACCAGGAATCCCTCGCACCAGCTCGCTCGGGGAGACGAGCTTCGGCTTGAAGGGATCCTCGAAAATGGCTGCTTTGAGAATAACAGCGGCTTCTTTGAGAAAGATCTGCGGCAACTGTTCAGGCGAGAGCACATTGAAGAAGCGTCCGTTTCCCTGATTTGCAATCCAGGACATAGTGTCCGGTCCAGCGTGTCCTGAGATAAGCACACAACTCACGGTGATTTTCGCCTCCCGAATCTGTGTCATCAGTTTGGAGGAAGGCGGGCCCGGATCGCCGTCACTGAACACGATCATGTGTTTGAGATTGGCCGTAGACGCTTTCAGCGAAGAATAGGCCTGCGCCATGACCTCCTCGAAAGTGGGAAGATCCCCCTGGTTCATTCCGGCGATGCTCCGACCGGCCTCATTCTTGTTGCCCACAGGGGCCAGTGGGAAAAGCCATCGAACGACCCCATCCCAGAGCACCACCCCCATCTCGTCATGCGCGCCGAGCGCATCCAGAACCCCCAACGCGCACTCACGGGCTACCTGATTGCCATTGTTAAACTCCATCCCGTGCATCACCAGCGCCACAGCGCCTCTGGGCAGGACCTTCTTGCTATCAAGATCCATGCCCACGGGCAGCACAGTCTCAAGCGGCGTTCCTCGATACCCCCCTGCCGTAAAGGACTGATCTCCGCCAATGCAAACCAGCCCCACACCGAAGTCTTTCACCAAGGAGTCCAGCACACGAAGGGTGGCGGCACCCAGGTCGCCCGCCGCGATATTGATCAGGAAAATGGAGTCGTAACTTTGGAGCTCCATCAGATCCGAGGGAAGCGATCTGGCTTCGATCAGCCGCACCTCCAGACGTGCCGCACGAAGCGCCGCCACCAAAGGGGCGTCCTGATCGGGCGCGGAGGAAACCACCAGCACACGCGGCTCACCACGAACGCCGGTGAAAGAGGTGCCCCGGTTGTTCTGTGGCAAGGTGTCGCCAGGAATCTCGAGCTGGGTGTCGTAGCGATAGAACCCGGTCTCATCCAACTTCTGGCTGAAGGAGAATACATTCTTGCCGCTTTTGAGCTCCACCGGCTGCTCACCCAGCAGTTGATCATTCCTGAAGATGCGAAGAATCCCCTTCTGCTCCTGGGCCGAATCGACATAAACCTTGGGCTCGAAGACTTGGCCCTTCTTCAAACGCGGCGGGATCGACACCCGGTCCACCGAAGCGTCCGAGCGCCTCTCAACGCCGCGTGGCAACACATCGAGTGTGATCCCCTGTCCGCGCGCGGACAGGAGCGCGGACAGAGCGTCCCCCATATTTTCATTTCCGTCCGACACCAGCACCATACGCTTCTGCCCCTCCTCAGGGAATGCGGCCGTCGCGAGGCGGATGGCCCCGGCAATATCCGTTCGATCCGGGCTGATCACTGCGTTGATGCGCTGGAGATCGACCATGGCGCTCGCCGTCGTTTCGAGCGCGGCATCGGAACCAAAAACCAGCACGCCAGCGCGATCCTTCAGATCCTTGTGACGTACCGCCTCATTCACAAAACGAAGCGATGATTCCTGCAGCGTGGTAGGGATGCTGTCGGATCGGTCGAGCAGGAAGAAGACATTCATTCCCTCAGAAGGCTGACGCCGCTGAAGCCCCGCCAAGGCTCCGACGAGGGCAAACAATAGGAGTAGGCGGGACAGCAAAATCGTGCTCCGTTTCCAAGGGGCCAAGGCAAGACCGCTGCCTCGGGCCACCAGCACAATCCAAAGCAACCCAGCCGGGAGGGCAAGCAGCCAGGAGGGATGAGTGAATTGGAAAGGCATGATTCGAGGCCTCAGCGTGCGATAAATTTCTGGACCCGATGATTGCCCGAGTCCGCCACGTATAGATTGCCACGCGAGTCCAAAGCGAGACTCCACGGATTGCTGAACTGCCCGAGTCCGGCACCGTATCCACCGAGGATCTCCACGGGCTGGTCCGTAGCGTCAAACACCTGAACACGGCTGTTGCCGAACTCGCAAACAAACTGCCGTCCTTGGGCGTCGACAGAGATGTCGTAGGGATAGCTCAGTTCACCGCGGCCGGACCCCGGGGTTCCATGGCTGCGCAGGAAGGTTCCATCTGCATAGAACACCTGAATGCGGTGATTGCAGGAATCCGCTACGTAAAGTGTGTTCGACCTGTCGATCGCGAGTCCTTCGGGGCGATTGAATTCACCGGGGGCCGAGCCAGCCCTTCCAAAACTGAGCAGGCCAGTGCCTTGAACCGGATCGAAGGCCTGCACGCGATCCACGAGGGTGTATTCGCTGACATAGACTCGCCCGTTCGTATCACAGGCAATCGATCGCGGCAGAGTCAACTGCCCGACGTTCGTCCCCTTCTCGCCCCACTGACCCAGAAGGCGACCCTCGGGGGAGAAACGATTGACTCTCTGATAATGGGGCTCCACCACGAGAATGTTTCCGTCCGAATCGCAGGACATACCTTTGGGCTTTCCAAGATCCGTCTTCGGCAGTTGCCATAGAAGCAGAAAGACGCCCTCGGGCGAAAACTTTTGCACGCGACCCGTCATGTCCACCACATAGAGATTGTCCTTGCGATCCACCGTCACGGATCGCGGCTTATTGAACTCACCTGAGGCGGTGCCGCGGGTGCCCACCTGTTCCACCCGGCGAAAGAGTCGGCTGGAAAGATCGCCATCGTGTGGTGGGGGATTCGGAGAGCAGCCCGTGGAGACTAGGCAGGACGAGACACCGAGCAGAATCCCCAGAGAAGGTAGCCGGTGACCTTGGGCTGCGCAGGCGGACGACCAGATCCAGCGCCAGAGCCCCCAAACGAAGGCAGGCAA
>CAMAVD010000138.1 GCA_945861575.1 Akkermansia muciniphila | reverse complement strand
AACCGGGTCGCGTCCTGCGAGCTGCCCCCTCCCGAGCCCGAGCCGGACAGAAGGTTCTTCGAAGAGTTGGCGACTTCCGTGATGAGGCCGTGGAATTTTCGGTCGCGGAAGGCGTCCACTTCCAGGACTGACTTGAGCCCCACTTTCATGAGGACCACATCCATCTCCCCCACTTCGACCCGTGCCTCCATTTCTGTTAGATCCGCGACGACCATGACCTCTGTTCCGGTCATCATGGCCGTGCCGACCACGCGTTCGCCCAGTTGCGAGTTGAGTCTGCTCACGGTCCCCGTGATGGGTGAGACGATGGTGGTCTTGTTGAGATCCTCTTCGGCCCGCGCCAGGCTTGCCTTCGCTACATCCACCTGATGGCTCGAGGCTTCGTAGGAAGCCTTGGCAACCTTGCGGGTGGTTCGTGCCTCGAGGAGAGTGGTGTCCGGAATCAGCTTGTCCTTGAAGAGCGTTTCACTCCGCTGCAGCTCGATATCGGTCTTCTCCAGGGTTGCGCGAGCCTGAGACTGGCTGGCCTCGGCCGAACGGAAGCTGGCCTCGGCCGAACGTCGTGCTGCCGCATAATTGTCAGGGCGAATCCGAATGAGCAGATCGCCCTTTTTGACCGGCTGCCCTTCCTTGACCGGCAGTTCAATGATCTCGCCGCTGACCTCCGGGCTGATCTTCACCTGAACAACTGGCTGAACGCGCCCGTTGGCCACCACCGTTTCCACAAGGTCCTTTCGAATGGCTTTGGAGACCTGTACATCAACGGGTTGGGCCTTCTTGTTTTGGAAATAGTAGGCCGTGCTTCCACCGCCCGCCGCGAGCAGCAGCAGGACAATGGCCCACCGTTTCCATCGACGTTTCTTTGCTGGTTGCATGTTCAATGTTCCTCCCATGACACCCAGGCTCACAAAATGTTACAATCAGATTCGGGATAGGACGAGTCCGTGAATGCTTCATCATGAGTGTCTGGTCCTTTGACAGAGCCAGGATGCTCCTAAAGGTCGACAATGGTGAACAAGCCCTCCGTCGAGATTGTTTGCCTCGTTTCGGCATTCCTAACCCTGTTCATGGTTGCTGATTTGCGGAGTCAAATCCTGACGTGGTTTCGATACGGAGACGATCCCCCGGCTTGCCATGCACTCGGAGCTTTCCAGAAGCGCTATCGATGCTGAGGACGGGTTGACTACCGACGATGATGATCAGGCCATTTCCGAATGTAGGTTTATTGCCCGCACCAGGATTGAAGTTCGTCTGCAGCCTTAGAATTCCTGACCTTGTACACTCGAGAGCACCCTGCCAGTCGCCACGTTCCATATGCGCGCTCGTTGATCGTCCGATCCGGTCGCAAATGAAACCACTCTGTAAAATGGGCTACTTGGGTGGCGAGGGAGGCGTCCAGCCGTTGTCACCCTCGCTTGGTGGTTTCAGTATCTTCCAGCGCGATCAATTCCCCAGATAAGATGAAGTGGCTGTGGTTTCAAAGGAAATTGCAGAACTCACCAATATAGACTTAGACTGTGCTGAGCCATGCCGACGTGCGTCTTGGTCTGCGTTTGGCCGAGTCGCTGAGCTCCGAAAGGACCTTGATCTCCTATCTCGTCCGTGTCGCGATCATGAATCTCATGGTGCAGCCCGTTTGGGAGGGAGTGGCCGACCGCCGCTGGAACGATTCCCAGTTGGTTGAGTTGATGGACACTTTTGGGCGCGAACAACCGATGGCTGCGATGAAATACGCGCTCGATGGAGAGCGGGGCTTCGGAAACTCGTTGATCGAGCTGATGCGACGGAGACCGGATCTCTATGACTCCTTCGCTAGTCCTCCGCCGAACGGAGGGGAGGCTGAGGCAGGGTTTTCCGCCATCAAGTGGATGCCTTCTGGCTGGCTGCTGCTTGAGCAGTTGGAATACAACAAGATGATGGATGCCCTTCTCAAGCTGGAGGCGGGCCTTTCAACTCAGGCAAGCAACCCTGCAGCTTACTCGAAGCAGTCTGCGGAATGGCACGCTTCGCTCCAGCCTTCCCCCGCGCTGCTGTTTCAGCATCGGATTTTCGCTCAGATGCTTCTGCCAGCCTTGGCGAATGTGCGCGTGAAGACGGCCCAGCTGGCATCGACACTCGCCATGCTTAGGACCAGTTGTGCGCTGGAGCGTTACTATCTGTCTAAGCAGTCCTATCCGGAATCCTTGTCCGGACTCGCTCCCACCTACATTTCAGAGGTGCCCAAGGACGCGACCAAGGGGGGGGAGCTGAACTACCAACGTCTTCCCAAGGAACGCTATCGCCTCTCCACTCTGCGCTTGAAGGGAATCGAAGAGGGGCACGGGAAGCCCATCGGTCGGGGGGAGGAGGATTCTGACGACTCCTGGGTGTGGGCTTATGGGACTGAGCAATAGCGGGCTCAGACACCGGAGAATGGCTGAGGATCGCGCTTCAGAACGTGCTGACGTACGTCGCTATAGAAGGGCTTCAGGAGGACCTGCAAGCCGTCATGTCCCCCCAAGCGTTGGTAGAGAGTTTCCATAGCCGGGGAAGCTAGAGGTCAATCGCCCTTAGGAATACCAAAACGGCGGTTCAATTGGATGACCCAGGTTACCAACCCTATCACGAATAATCCCATACAGGTGAGCACTTGAGATCCGGACAGGGTGGGGGGGGGATTCAGATTGGCCTGCGTGACGAGGTGATGCATTCCTACGGAGAAGCCCGCCAGCAGGCAGGCGAACCAGAGGGAGTGGTCGAAGAGTCGGTCGAAGGCCTGCTCGCGTCTCTCGGGGACAAGCCAATATTCACGGTTGGGAATGTTCACCAATCCTGCTGGCATCTTGCGCGTCAGATAGAAGAAGCCACTCATGAGCAAGGGGAAGGCGAATCCGATGGCCGCCATGAGACCTAGATGGGTGTTGCGGTCCATCCAGCCGTCTGGTCGGCCTGCGGCATTGAAGTGGCTGGCCACGCGGTCAGGGAGACGGGAGGCAGACCAGAACAGGTAGCCGGCGAGAACCAAGTAGAGAAGGCTCAGAACCTTCACAGAAATCGGTGTTCGTTTCATCATGCGGGCGGGTGGAGATTTCCCCCTCTGCGGGAGGTTGTCGATCAGGAATCGGTGCCGAATGGAGACAGGCTTTCCGCGTGCAATCGCACGGGTGGGCCATTAGCCTTTCAAAAATGTCTTCAGCCGTCGCCAAAACCAAACCTACGACCCGCTGGCCTTTGCACACTCGAATCCTTCTTGGTCTCGCTGTGGGAGCCAGTGCGGGTCTTCTTGCGAACGTGCTCCTCGGGGGAGCGCACCCAGGGCTCCGCTCTGCGGTGACGGAGATTTTGGACCCGGTGGGTCGGCTGTTCCCTCGATTGCTCGCCATGACAGTCGTGCCGCTGGTCTTCTCCTCGCTGGTGTTGGGGGTGGCGGGCATCGGTGACTATCGGAAGCTGGGTAGGGTGGGGCTCAAGTCCTTTGGCTATTGTCTGGTGATCTCGGCCTTATCTGTGGTGATTGGGATCACTTTGGTGAACACGATCCGCCCCGGCAAACATGTGCCGGCTGAAACCGCCAAAGCCTTGCAAGATCGCTATGCGAAGGACGCCAGCCAGCAGGTGGCGGACGCCGGCAAGTCCAAGTCCACCGATCCAGCGCTGGTGCAGGTGATTGATACCATCGTTCCTACCAATCCGATTCAGTCCGTGGCGGGGAAGAGTCTCAACCTGCTGCACCTTATGTTTTTCGCCCTCCTCCTGGGGATAGCAACCACCCTGGTTCCCGAGGATCGAACCGGACCCTTCCTGAGAGCGCTTGAAGGCCTGGGGAGCATTTGCGCCAAGCTGATCGATCTCATCATGCAGCTCGCGCCTTATTGTGTCGCGTGCTTAGTCTTCAGCAATCTCGCCCTCTTCGGGGTGGATGTGCTGGCGGCGATCGGCTGGTATGTCGTGACGGTTTTGGTGGGATTGGGGCTGCATATGTTCGGGGTATACTCGATCTTCCTCAAGCTTCTCGCCCGCGTTTCTCCTTTCGAATTCTTCCGCCGTATTCGCACGGTCATGTTTACCGCCTTTTCGACCTCTTCCTCGGTGGCGACCTTGCCGACGACGCTGAAGGTGAGCGAGGAAGCGATTGGGGTGCCCAAGAGTATCAACAGCTTCGTGTTGACGATTGGTGCCACGGCCAACCAGAACGGCACCGCTCTCTACGAGGGTGTCACGGTGCTCTTTCTCGCTCAGCTCGCGGGGGTTGATCTGACGCTCGCCCAGCAGTTCACCGTGGCTGGAATGGCGATTCTAGGTAGCATCGGCACTGCGGGATTACCCTCGGCGTCCATCCCCTTCGTGGTTGTGGTCTTGGGGAATATAGGGGTGAATCCCGAGCTGATCGGCATTATCCTAGGCGTCGATCGCCTCTTGGACATGTGCCGAACGGTGGTGAACGTGGTGGGAGATGTGACCGCTGCCGCCTTTGTTGCTAGGTCGGAAGGCTACGAGTTGATGAAGGACGGCGTTTCATGAACGCTGGCTAGTTCCTGCGAAACCCGAGGGCCATGTTGCGGCGGAACTCTTCGCGATTGTTGGCATCGTAGAAGTCCACCGGATTGTAGTCGTCGGTTAGGACACGTCCACGGTCGGGAGCTGTGGCGACCTGACTGGCGTAGCAGCTGCGGACCTGAGCCACGAGGAAGCGATGCACCGCGCTGAAGTCGGTGGGAGGGACGAGTTCCATGTCGGCCCGGTCGGACGCCACAATGAAGACATTACCTCCGCCTGAGTTATGGATGCGCACTTTCTTGAAAACCGACTCGAGTGTGCGTTCAAGCGATGCGATAAAGAAGTTACGTTGGTTATCGAGGTGACCGAAACAGTTCATGACCACCACTCCTCCTGGATTCAGGACCGCACGCATCGCCTGGAAAGCCTCGCGGGTCATGAGATGCGAGGGGGAGGAATCGCCTAGAAACGCGTCGAGGATGACGGTGTCATAGCGCAAACGTGTGCGGTTAAGAAACGAGCGCCCGTCTTCGATATGCAGCGTGAACTGGGTGGGGTCCAGATCGAAATACTTCTGGGCGATTGGCACCACCGCGTCGTTGATTTCCACGGCTTCGACCATCACGCCTTCCTGAGCCAGTAGGCTGGGCACAATCCCGACTCCCAGCCCGATGCAGAGAGCGGATTGCAAATTGGTGGTATAGCCTCGCGCCAGACCGTGGAGCATGTAGGTGAAGAGAGCGCCGCTTTGCTTGGTGTCTTTGAAATAGACGTTCTGGCTGAGGTTGTCGTTGCAGAAGTAGTAATTCGTCATGGAGTCATCCTTGACCTGCAGGACCTGGAGCATGCCGAAGTTTGAGTTGGAGCGATGGATCTCCTTGAGCCGGTAGTAGTCGGTTCGCAGGTCTTGTTTAATAGCAAAGGTGCCGGCGCAGAGGGAGGCGAGGGCGAGGAAACAGCCGGTGTTGAGCGAGCCTTTCTTTTGTGCGAAGACGATGCGGTAGGTAAGGGCCAAAAGAGCTAGGACAGCTGAGGTGACCAGGACGGTGATGGAATTGGGTAGAAGGGGGATGAGCACGTAGCCGATAAGCATCGCTCCGCCCACACTTCCGAGAGTGCTGACCGCCGAGAGTCGGCCCGCCTGGCTGCCGACGCCTTCGATCGATTTGCTGAGCAGCCGAATCAGGAAGGGGCCTGTCATGGCCAATAAGGTCAGCGGCACGAAGAAGAGAAACGCCGAGCAAAGGATAGATCCTAGACGTATCCCGAGTCCAAGGCAGGCGTAGGCGACTTTCTCGGTGATGAAGAGCGTGAGCGCTAGATAGATCGCGGCTCCCAGCATGGCGAGGAAGAGGTGATGCAATTCACGAGTGCGATCGACGAGAATTCCTCCAAGATAATAGCCTACGGCCAAAGCGAGCAGTGTGACCGAGATTTGGGCGGTCCAAACAAAGTGGGAGGTTCCAAGATAGGGTGCGAGGAGTTTGGCCCCGAGGATCTCAATGATAAGAATGGCGGCGCCATTGATGGTGGCAGTGGCGTAGAGAAACCTCCTCAGCCCGGGCGGGATCGGCGTGCCGGGTGCTTTGGTGCTGTCCGTAGATTGCATTCAGATTGTCTAGCAGGCTACCGCCCTAGGAGTCCAACTCTGAAAACGCTCGTTTGAATCTGAATCAACCCTCACTTCTTCAAGGAAGGACCGCGTAGGGCTTCGGCGTAGCGCGCGCCGAACTCACGGAGGGAGGCGCTGTCGAAATGGATGTTGTCCGGCATCACAGTGAGATGCTCGGAGCTCACCACCTTGAAGTTGGGAACCTGCTGAGTGAGAGAGGCCAGTTGCTCATTGATCACCCCAGCATGCGGGGTGTCGGAGCGCGGATGGCTTATCAGGAAGCGTCCGAGCTCGCCAGCGATGAAGGGGACGTCTCCTGCCCCGAGGTCCGCCCGCAGATCTCGGATCATCCCTTCCAGCCGTGAGGCATAGCTCCGGGCTCCGGCCTCGTCGGCACTGTCGTTCTCACCTTGATGCCAGAGTATGGCCTTTAGCTTTCCGCGTTTCATGGCCAGTCTGGCATGCCGCAGCGCTTGTTGGTAAAGATCTTCTCCCTTGACCCAACGTGATAGAGGCGTGCCTCCCACTGCGGCAGGAATTAATCCCACCAGGCCCGTGCTGCGGCGGTCGGCCATGTCTCGGCCGAACCAGGAACCCAGCCCAACTCCGGCATTGGCCTTGTCGTGGTGCAATGGATCCAACGCTGTGCGCCACGTTCCGTCGGCTTCCACGGTGAGCAATCGCGGATGGGGCACCTCATCGGCGGGCTCCAAAGGGCCACGACCCGCCATGTTCGACTGCCCGATCAGTAGGTAGAGATCCAAGTCCTCAGGGCCTGTCGATGCGAGGCTCTCTTCCACATGGAGGCTGTGGATCGATGCCAGGGCGGCGTCCACTAGCATCTGCCCGCAGCGATCCTCGCCGGACCCGGCGACCCCCATCTCATACCCCCCGCGTCGCTTCTCGCCGATCCCACCGACATACTGCACCCCTCCACCATTGGCATAGCCCAGGACCAGTGTGTGTGGGAAAGGGGATCGTCGCTGGATCTCCAAATTCAGTGCGGTGAGTGGTTCGCCGGGAAGGCTGACGAGGGCCAGCGAGCCCAGCGACAGAACTTGAACCTCGCTTCGCAGGCTGGTCTTCCCGGTGTCCCGGCGCGCGACCGAGTTCAAGGGTAGATCGAGCTCGGTGCGACGGACTCGAATCGATCTGGAAGGGAGCTTGTGGCGTTGCGCCCAGGCTTCCAGCACGCGGTCGCCGATCAATTGGGACATTCGATCGCGGGAGGGGAGGCTTCGACGGATCGGGACGATGTCTCCGGCGCAGCCTTGGAGAAAAAGCGACTCTCCACCTAACTGAGCGGAGAGCCTTTCGCTGACCGGCCCCGGCCAGTCTGCGGAGATGCGTTGGTCGTGGGGATAGATCGAGACGGGGTGGCAGGGCAGGTTGAACAGCGTGCCGAGTGCCCGGCCGTCGGCACTCTCGAAACCTAGGAGAGTGACGGTTGGATCCATGGGCCCGAAGCGCTGTCCCTGCGGTAGGGCGTAAGGTGTCGGGGGAGTGAACATCGTCTCCACTCGGCTGTCCTCACGGGTTGGGCGACGATTGAACACGAGATCGCCAGCCCAGGCTCTTGCGATATAGGGAACGACGGACGCCCGTTTTGCGTCGGCCTTGCGGACGGCATCGACGGTTTGAATCACGACCCAATCTCCCCAGTCTTTGAAACCGGGGCCATTCATCACGGGGAGCAAGGTGCGTCGCTCGGCTTCAAGAAGCGGGTCGCCTTCTGCCGGTACCCAAGGGGCGGAGTGGGTGTGCGATGCACCGATCAAGATATGATCCGCTGCAATCCCGGTGGCCTTTTCGATGGCGCGCCGAACGCGCGCGACGAATCCTTCACGGGTATCGGTCAGATCCCAGGCAATGAGGGCGGCGCGAGTTCGGCCATCCGACAGCACCAGCGCGCGCGCGAAAATCGGGTCCAGCACTCCTGGGTAGGGTTTGTGTCCGATCCAGTTGAGGATATTGGTGCCGGGGCTGATGGGAGCGCGGGAGCTGCCAGCGGTCAGAGTGATGACCTCGGCTGCGGCGGTAGAGAACGGCAGGTTTAGCGCGAGCAGCAATGCGGATACGACGGCTGCAATGGGGCTCGGTGTCCGGCGCGAAGGTTTCTCGGACTGAGTTGTCCGGAGCACGGGCAACGCGGAGGCGGTATCGATCACAGAGGGCATGCCCATCCATCTCTGCTGAAAAGGCGGCCAGGGTCAAGCGTTGAGAGCCAGGGGTATCATTGGACGGGCGGATCTCAGCATTGTGGCGTCGCGTCTATCCGTCGCCCCTCGTAATCGATGATGAAGGCGACTTGATGTCCTAGACCCCGCGACAGTCGAACAAAGGGAGGGTCTCGACAGCTGCGGGCTGTTGGGCCATTCTCTTGTCACTATTGACTATGCGAACACTCGTCATCGGCATTGATAGCGGAACCCAGTCGACCAAGGCGCTGGTCGTGAATGCGTCCACCGGCAAAGTGGAGGGCGCGGGAACGGCAGCCTATGGGCTTATCCCCAATCTTTCGCCCGGGGCCAAGGAGCAGCATCCCGACACCTGGAAGCGCGCGATGATCAAGGCGGTGAAGGCTGCGCTCAAGGAAGCAAAGGCTTCCGCTTCGGAGGTGCAGGCGATCGGCGTCAGCGGGCAGCAGCACGGATTCGTGCCGCTCGATAAGAAGGGCGAGGTCATCCGACCTGCCAAGCTGTGGTGCGACACCAGCACTGCCGAGGAGTGCGATCTGATCACCGCTGCACTGGGCGGTCCCAAGAAAACCATCGCCGCCCTCGGGAATTCGGTTCTTCCCGGGTTCACTGCGGGAAAGATCCTGTGGTTGAAACGCCATGAGCCGAGGAATTTCGCCCGTCTCGCGACCGTTTTGCTGCCGCATGATTATCTCAATTTTGTTCTGACAGGCGAGCGGGTCATGGAGTTTGGAGATGCCAGTGGGACCGCGCTTCTTGACGTGCGGCGACGCACCTGGTGTGCCGAGGCAATTCGTGCGATCGACCCGGGGCTGTCCGACGCTTTGCCTCCGTTGATCGGGGGCGATCAATCGCCGGGTAAGCTAACTGCAAAGGCTGCCGCGAGCATGGGGCTAAAACCCGGCGTCCTGGTCAGCGCAGGGGGAGGCGACAATATGATGGGGGCCATCGGTCCGGGGAATACCCGGCCGGGTGTCATCACCGCGAGTTTTGGCACCAGTGGAACCATTTACGCCTGCTCGGCTAAGCCGGTGGTGGATCCGCGCGGGGAAATTGCCGCGTTCTGCGACTCCACCAATCGTTGGCTTCCGCTCCTCTGCACCATGAATGTCACGGTGGCTAGCGAGATGGTCCGACAGGAGTATGGATGGACTCACGAGCAGTATGCTGCGGAAGCAAAGCGCGTGCCCGCCGGCTCGGATGGCTTGTTGCTTCTGCCCTATTTGGAGGGGGAGCGAACTCCGAATGTCCCCAACGGAACCGGTGTGTATTTCGGCGTCTCGCCTCGCACCTTCAAAGCGGGTCATTTCGCTCGCGCCGCTCTCGAGGGCGTAACTCTTGGAATGAACTATGGACTTCGGCGTCTCGCCGAGTTGGGGGTTCAGCCCCGTCAGATACGAGCGACGGGTGGTGGAGCCAGATCCGCGGTCTGGCGACAGATCATGGCCGATGTCTTCAACGCGGAGGTGGTCACCCTTGAGGTCTCGGAAGGCGCGGCCTACGGAGCAGCGCTGCAAGCCATCTGGTCTTGGCAGCGTGATGCGGGAAGGCGTTTGCAGATCGAGGATATCACCGACGCCTTTGTGAAAATCAACCAGAAGGAAACGGCCCGTCCGAATCCCAAGGCAGTCGCTCGCTATCAGGAAGTTCAGAGCTTGCACGACAGTCTTTCCAAGTCGCTGCGCGGGAGCTTCGATCTGCATCGAAGCATGGTGACGTCCCGGTGATGAGGCCAGGGTCGGAATCGGTCCCGAACCGCTACTTTTCAGGGCCAGATTGACCCAGTTTCATTGGCCAATCAAGCGTACTCCGTCACTATCCACTCTAATCCAAACGTAGGCGTTTGGTGTCCGTTTTGGTGTCCGCGCGCAGCCGACCACAGCCCGATTTCAGAGGCGACTGATGTTGCACCACCCAGCCCGGAACTTGCGGATAGCGTCCTCCTTGAAAGGAAAATGTCCTATTTGCCGTTGCGTGGTGGATTCCCCTCAGGTACTAGTCTTGGAGTGAAAAGCCTGACAGTAATGCCCAAGAGTCGACTCGCCGCAGTGGAGCGGATTTATCTGCGCCTGCGTGGGGCGCGTGGGATCGACGAGGCCGAATTGTGGCAACACGCGCTTTATTTTTCCAAAACCCCGGATGAACGATGCCGCATCAGCCTGCAGACCGCCCGCTCGGCGCTTTCCTTAAGGCGCTCCGCGAAGCAAAAATCCGCTGTATCCTGATTGGGTCCATGGCGGGCATTGCGCAAGGCGCTCCGCTGATGACCATCGACTACGATTTCTGGATCGAACTGCCCGAACGTCAGTACGTCCGCCTTCTCACCATCATCGAAGTTCAGGGCGGCACGATTCTGGCGAGAACCCTGTATGAGTTACGCGACGGTAGTCAGGTCAATGCAATTTTCCAGCCTGATGGCCTTCGCTCGTTTGCGGTTGAGTTCAAGGGATCCGGGCGCGGGCGACTCGCAGGGCAACCGGTTCGCATTCTCCCGTTGGCGCGTGTTATTGCCAGCAAGCGCGCTGCTGGACGTGACAAAGATCGGGCGGCTCTCCCGGCGGCTTTCGAAGAAGGGTTAGAAAACTGGCCTGTCGGTGGCGAGATCATAATCAAGCTCAAGCAGCTACGGGCAGCTCAAGTTGATGTCTCAGAAGAGAGTTCTCGGCCACGAGGGCCTTGGCTCCGCCCGGCTTGAGGAATTTGCCCAGGCTGCTCGTCAGATGAAGCAGAATGAGCAGCCAGTGTTGCATAACGCTAATCTGCAATCTGTTGCACGCCTGCACAAGCCAGCTGATTTAGGAATTCGCCACTCACAGGTTGTGCGAAAAAAAGCACGCCCGATTCTGCGAACGATGCCCGCTTGTTCGCTGGCGAAACGGAACTCAGCTTGGTAGCATGACGCCATGAAACTTGCGGCCATGGAAAACCCCAGAAGTCGGCAGGAGGAACTCGGACAGTTCCTCACCGCGACGCCTGTGGCTGACTTCATTGCCTCCATGTTCGGTCCGCGCCGGGGCAGCACCCGCAGCACCCCAAGAGATCGGTGGGGGCTTCTCGTCAAAGCCATCATCGAGGTATTCTGCGCCCGCTTGTCTCCTGGTGCAGCCATCCTCGGCGTCCGCAACAGCAGGCGAGATGTTGTCCACCTGAATTCAAAAGCCGTGGCCGCAATCGGCGTCACCTTGGATTTCGCCGCCAGGATTCCCGATGTCATCGTACACCATAAAGCCAAGGACCGGCTACGGCTCATCGAAACCGTCACAAGCGCCGGCCCGGTGGTCCACAAAAAGATCGACCTCGAACTTGTCACCTGGCTCGTCATCAAGGAGGCACAATGAAGTCGAAGAACAAGACCGGGCCAAATATTGGGATTCATGCAAAGGAGCTTTCAGTAGTTTACCAGCGCATCCGGGCGATTCTGGATTCCGCCCGGGCAGGCGTGGCCCGGACAGTCAACACGACACAGGTAGTGGCGAATTGGCTGGTCGGGAGGGAGCTTGTTGAAGAGCAACAACAAGGCGCTCAGCGCGCGGATTACGGGCGATCCTTGCTTGAGGGCATCTCAAGGAAGTTGCGCTCAGATTTTGGAAGCGGCTACTCCGTGGACAATCTCGAATGGTTCCGCGCTTTTTATCTGGGCTATCCTCATTTGTTGGAGTCGGCAAATTCCGACGCGGCGCGTCGGAATTCCACTCCGTTCCCAATTATTGACGCAGCGGGTCACATTTCCGAGGCACTGCGTCGGAATTCCGCTTCAGCCGGGATCCTCCACACACTGCGTGGAGAATTGGACAAACCAGGGATTGCTCAAGCGTGGAAACCTGGCCGACTGAGCCCGAATCTTTGCTGGACCCATTATCGAACGTTCTTGCGGGCGGACCGCCCGGACGCCCGCGCCTTCTACGAGATCGAGTCGATCAAGAACAACTGGTCCGCCCGGGAACTGGAACGTCAGATCAACAGCTTGCTTTTCGACCGCCTTGCAAAGAGCCGGGACAAAGCCGGCCTGATGAAGTTGGCGACCAAGGGACAGGAAATCGCCACGCCAACCGACGTTTTTAAAGACCCGGTCGTCATCGAGTTTCTCGGTCTGCCGGAATCACATCGCCTTGTGGAATCGGACCTGGAGCAGGCCCTCATCAACAACCTGCAAGCTTTCCTGCTGGAACTCGGCAAAGGCTTCGCGTTCGTCTCTCGGCAGGAGCGGATCACGCTCGATGGCGACCATTTCTATATCGACCTCGTTTTCTACCACACCGTTCTGAAGTGCTACGTCCTGATTGATCTCAAGGTCGGCAAGCTCACCCACAGCGATCTCGGCCAGATGCAGCTTTACGCGAATTTTTTCGACCAGGAACGCCGCACAGAGGGCGACAACCCGACGCTCGGCCTCATCCTCTGCACCGACAAAAATGATGCCGTCGTGAAATACCTCCTCGGCCCGGATCAATCGAAAAAGATTTTCACCAGCCGCTACAAACTCCACCTGCCTACCGAGGCTGAACTGGCCACGGAACTGAAACGCGAACTCAAAGAACTCCGGTAGACATGCCTGTGGGTGGCGAATTCCTATTCGCGACCCCTGTGAGTGGCGAGATCATAGTCAAGCAGCCGCGGGCAGCTCAAATAGGCCATGGCAGTGGGCCTGCCAAGCGTAGTGGCTGAGGTGGATCGCCTGAGGAGGCGATCCGAGAAGCGGAGGTTCGGGGCACGTTGGCGCGCCCGGCGGA
>CAMAVD010000137.1 GCA_945861575.1 Akkermansia muciniphila | reverse complement strand
ATAGTCGGTCGGTTGAGGACCTCCGGGACGACACCACCGGTTCTCTGTTTTAGTGGAAGGATCCTGGAGGGATCCCAGGCCTCGGCAAGCGATGAGCCATATTGGGTACAGGGGTTCCCTGCCAAAATGGAAAGAACAGCGCCGCTTGACCCGCTCCGTTGACAGACTGGGGGAGAGCAGCGTATCAAAGAGCCGCTAGGGAGCGGCTTCCATCCGATGAGCGATGCACGCAGTCGGTGGATCATGCGCCCAAGCCACGGAAGGAGATGAACACTCACGCCAGAACAACTCTACACGCCTACCCCGTGGGTGTGCCCGCCCTGTGCCTGGCCGTCGGGATCGTGCTGGGCGATCTCACAGGGATCTCCTTCACCCTAGCCTGGGCTCTCTCGCTCCTCTGCCTTCTGCCTGCGCTCCATCCGGTCCAAAGCCGATGGGCACTCCCCCTGCTCCTGATCCTCAGTGGAAGCGCTCGTCTTCAACTGCAAACCCAGCCGCTATCTCCCAAGGATCTAAGGCGGATGGAACTCCACGAACCGACGCTCGTCACACTGAAAGGAAGGCTCCTGGAGAAACCCGAAACGCTTCGGTCACAAACGGGCGGACGCGTTGCCCTGCGCACCCGATGCCATCTCGAGGTAAGTGAACTGCTCAGGGACAACGGCAGTTGGCAACCGGCGATGGGAAACGTGTTGGTATCGGCCTGGGGTTCACCACAAGGCACCTATCGAGCCGGAGATGTGGTGACTCTTGAAGGGTTGCTCCGCAAACCCCCACCGCCGGAGCTTCCGGGTCTTTTTGATTACCCAGGCTACCTGCGCCGCAAAGGGATCTATTTTGAACTCCAAAATGAGGCACCGCAGGATTGGACGCTCTTGGAAAACACCTCCCCCAAGCGCGATGGATGGGCCGATCGTTTCCTAAGCTGGGGGCGGACCACTCTGGTCCGTGGCCTGCCTGAAGAAGACGAAATCGTTCATCTACTCTGGGCGATGGTGCTCGGCTGGAAGCAAGGGATGTCAGACGAGCTTCAAGACCCGTTTGTCCGCAGCGGGACGATGCATGTGTTCGCTATCAGCGGTTTGCATATCGCGCTGATCGCTGGCTTGTTCATCCAATCGCTGATGCTCCTGGGGATCCCACGGGAGGCCGCTGGGGTGACTGCGTTGCCCCTGGTCTGGGTCTACACGGCCCTCACCGGTTGGCAGGCGTCGGCCATCCGCTCTGCAGTGATGATGTCGGTCGTTTCCATCGGCTGGGCGTTGCGACGCCCCGGACGGCTCGTCAACTCCCTGGCAGCGGCTGCCATCCTCGTACTGCTTTGGGATCCGCAGCAGCTGTTCCAGGGCGGCTTTCAGCTCTCGTTTCTGGTGGTGTTCAGCTTAGCGACATTGGCGCCACGCATCCAAGCCGTCGCAGAAACCGCCTTCCAAGGCACACTCCTCGTCCCACCAGCCCATCAAACGCTCTGGTATCGAAGGCGGGAGCGTTGGATGCGTGGGCTGATCCAGAGTCTGTCGGTCGCTCTTGCCGCCTGGCTTGGCTCATTACCGCTGGTGATGCATTCCTTCCACGTATTTAACCCCATCAGCCTCCTCGCCAATCTGGTCGTGGTGCCCCTCAGCACCATCGCCCTTGCCAGCTCAGTAGGGAGCCTCGCCTGCGGCGATTTGTTGCCTGGAGTTGGCGGACTCCTCAACCACAGCAGCTGGTTTTGGATGAAGCTGATGGTCGACGCGAGCCAGTGGGCGGCGGCCGTGCCTGGGGGCTGCTGGAATTGCGCCAGTCCAGGTTGGACGGGCGCGGCAGCGTATGCGCTGGCCCTGATCACCTGGATGAACCGGGCCGACCTCAGTGGACGGGCCTTACATTGCGCACGAGGGCTCACAGCCCTGTTGTTCTCCGCGTGGCTTGGCCTGAGGCTTCTCGACGCCTCCACACAGACAATCCATCTGCTTCCTCGGCCCGGCGGAGCGGCGTTATGGGTGGAGGAAGCTTGGTTCGGTGACCATTGGCTGGTGGATCCCGGAAGCGAGCGAGCGGTCCAACGATCGATCCTTCCTTTTCTGAAAGCCAGCGGCATCAACCACATCGAGCACCTGATCCTTAGCCAAGGCATCCAGTCCGCCGTCGGGGGAGCGGCCGTCCTTGAAGAAGAGCTCCCCGCCACCTGGCGCTACCTGGCTCAGGCGCGGTTCCGGTCCTCAGCGATTCAGAGTTGGCTGAAGGAGGCCACCACCCAGAGGAAAGATATCCAACGCCTCTTCGCTGGGGTTCACGCCGGGCCATGGGTGATGTTGCACCCGCCCCCTGGGCACAACAGCCGTTCAGCGGATGACACCCCGCTGATCATGAAGGGAACTTGGGGCAAGCGGACCTTGCTTTGGTTGCCCCCTCTGAATCTGGCAGGCCAAGAAGCCTTGTTGCGCTCAGGCTCGGACCTAAAGGCGGAGATCCTTATCGCCGGCATTCCAGCAAAAGACCGTGCCCTCGTTCCACCGCTCCTGACAGCAATAAACCCGGCGTGCCTCATCCTGATCGACGACACGAGCCCGAAAACACGCCGCGCAGTCGAAAGCCAGATGGTGCGCTTTCAAACGCCAGGTCGATGGGTACTGAGGACCAGCGAAACGGGAGCTCTCACCCTTCGAGGAGAAAAGGAAACCATTCAAAGTCAGAACTTTGGACCGCTACACGAGGGCTCGGACCTCAGGAAGCTCCGCGAGACTTCAGGGAAAGAGAAAACCGAGTATACTCCCAACGAGTCACCTGAATGGCCCCTAAGGGCCGATCAGGAACCATCCCCACATTGAACTGACACTCCTCTAAGAGCCGATCCTCCAATTCTCGTTTGAATAGGGTGGCAGGGAAGCCGACGGGAGCCATGAACATCACCGCATCCAGAGCACGCGTCACGGTCGGGTTGGAAAAGGTACGGGCCATAACAGATCCCTCATCATTCGCCGTAGGATGTCATCACATTGTGATCACGTGGAACATGCCATGTTGTCAGCAACAAAAGTGCCAGAAGCTTACACCCATTGCCCCCATCAAAAACAAACTTCAACACCCGCATGAGTTCACCTCATTATATTAAGATTCTTTCGGCCAACGAGCCCAATTCTGAATCGGGAGCTCCACCGGGGAGGCCCCAACTCCCCACACAGAGCAGAAGGATGGCACCAGACAAAGGCGCATGGGATAGAGTGAGAATCGCGCACTAGGCGCGTGAAGCCCACGCGAACAGCAAAATGAGCAGGCGAAGTGCGTCTTCAGTATTGCGCTGGCGGGGCTCCGAAGCTAGAAGATGGGGCCGCGCGGTGAGCGCGGGTCCAACCTTTACCCGTTCCTCATTGGATCCACGTCCCGTGCAGGACTGAGGATCCATGTCAGGCACGCTCTCCCCGCGACAACAACCTGATGACAACGAAATCCAATCGAGCACTTGGAACAGGATCAGCAATCCGTTCTGACGAGAAACTGGTTCAGTACATCAACCTGAAGCTCGCGTTCATGGGCTGCCCGACGGTCACAGCGGGCGATGACGTCGCCTTCCAGGAGATGGCGAATGCGCTCCTGGCACATCAGCGGGAGACGGACCGCCTGTTGTCAAAATATCTACCCCCGGTAGATCAACGGATACAGGATTTCCTGGGCGAGGAACTGAAGGAGACGGGCAATGTGCCGCGTTTGCCGCATCGGACCTTCATCCTCGACCGCCCAGGGCTGGCGCGAGCGCTTTCGCTTCCCCCTGACAAAAATGAGTTCGTTTCCGACATCGTCCGTTCCTATCGAGTTCAGCAGGGCGTCTTGCACAATCCACAAAGCGACCGCCGGACCACCCAAGGAGTGTTCCACGTTACGGAAGGAGGTTTGCCAATCCCGTCGGACAAAATCTCAGTGGCCAAGTCCGTCTTTTCCCATCTCTTGCGTCACGCCCTGACCCCACCCAAGCGTCTCCTGCGATTACCCTTTACCTCCTCCCAGAAGCAGCAGGCAGAATGCTTTGTATCTCTTCTTCTGAGGCCGCTGATCTGCCCATCCGTTCCAGGATTCACCTCTGCCAAGCACATGGAGATACGGTTCCTGGTTCCGGGAAATCTGGTCAGCAATCTGGACTTCGTTGAAACCATTTTTGGGAACGCGGGCGATCCGTTCCTCCCAGAGAACGACGCGGCCCTCGACGTGAAGCATTGGTCGGGTCACACCGGCTGCGTGATCCTGGCCCCGCACCTGACCAAGCTGACGAAGAAGGAGCTAGGGATGCATCCACGCAGCGAGGCCACACCGCGGCAGATCCGCGACGGCCAGTTTTGGGACAAGCCCGACGAGCTCTATAACAATGGAGCCGCCTTCAAGATCACCTGCCGCAACGGTTCGGGCGGCATGGTCACCCTGATCGCCGACAACTATTTCGGCTACTGCAAGAAGGAGGTGAAGACTCAGATAAGCTTCGCCGCAAACCTGTTCGGCCTGTGCGAGGAGGAACACGCGGGCGGGGCGATGGTCTATGCCAGCTACGACCTCGGGGAGGAGTTCAGCGGCAACCTCCATGTACGTCGGCTCGACCATTCTTTCGCCGAGATGGTGAAGATGTACGGAAGCCTCATGGACGTTAAACCGGAAGGCTATGCGGTGGATCTCCTCTATCCAGACATCGTCTACGTTTCCGAGGACGTGCACTTCGATTTGCACAAGCAGACCGTCTCCTGGCCTCAGGATGGAGGCACCCAAACGATCAAGCTCCTGCAAGGCAAAACCTATGTCAGGCCGTCCGGCTACAAGGTGCATATGGAGCGTGTGGCGGGCACGCGCAACTGGCGACTGGTCGGCACCGTCGCGGAGGGAATGCTCTGCCACAAACCTTGCACCGTATCTGGAGGGGGAAAATCGGAAATTTCCAAGCCCATCACCGACGCGATCCTGCAAGGGCCGGTCTTCGTTACCCACTTCAAGAAGGACTTTGACCGGGTAGAAGAGCTGATGCATCGGGATTTTGGGAATCGCTTCAAGAAAGCAGCAGGCAAGGCGGACAGTCGGCCGATCCTCAGCCCAGAGCGTTCACTCGGATCGGTGATCAAGCTACTCACCCCCTCCCTGCGGGAATATACCTCGAGCTACAACGACTGGCTGGCCAGCGTTCCCCAGCACATCAAGGAGCTGGTCTTCGTCGTCAAGCGCTTCTACAAGCCGGAGTGGGGCAATCAGTGGCGCGATCATTTCGGAGTCGACATCATCAACGGAGTGCCGGGGAACGAGCTCAAGCTCGACAATCGCAAGCTACTAACCAGCTATCTCCGGGTTGGATATGAGCAGGACGGCGCGTGGCGAGTTTTCGGACTTCGGAAGGACTTTGTTCCCGCAAGAAAACTGCAAGTGGAAGACGATATCTCAGCATCCGTGGTCGTGCCACGCTCGGCTGTGAATCACCTGAGCGGGGAGTTCCCGGAGGCGGGGCCTTCGGTAAAGTTTATCCAGAATTGCGAGTCTCGACTGTTCCAACGGCCCGACGATGCCATCCACCCCGGCTACGATCGTCAGACCGAGATCGACTTCAGCCAGGATCAAAACTTTTTTTCGAACTATGAGCCCCTCAAGCCGACGCAAGCGCAGGAACTGATTGATGATTCCATAGGGTTCGCCAGATACACTGAGCCGATGCAGCAACTCATCCGCAAAGCGGCCGCGGCTGCGCCTGGCACGTTTTTCGTCTGCAACTCGCACCCACGCATCGTGGATGGAAAGCCCTCCAAAAACCCTCGCTACCTGCAACCACGGCCTGACCTGGCGGACCCACGCCCCAACTATCTGGCAGACATTGCCACCCGTTTGCTACGCAGGATTCCGGTGGACCAACCGGTCCATAACCCAATGCAGTCGGTCTTGCCGGGTCGCCGCAACAACGGGCCGGATAGCTCAGCAAACATCAAGGCTCTTGCCGTCTACAGTCCCATCCACTACATGGAGGTTCCCGAGCTCTTCATGGAATACATTTGCAGCATGACCGGCAAATCCCCCAGCACGACCGGGGCCGGCTCGGAGGGAGCCTTGACCAAAGGCCCCTTTAACGCACTGCATCCCATCATCGACCTCAACGCCGCGCTGATCTCAAGCGTGCTGTGCGGCTCGGATGGGTTCGTCACTGCAGCGGGTTGCGTCGGTCCTCACTCGCGGGTGGATCATGACATCAGCCTTCTCATACCGGAGGTCTGGTGCCGCATGACACCTCAGGAGCGCGACGTGAGGTTTCTCTGCGAGAATGGCTATCTAACGCCCTGCCCCGACCTAGAATTTGAAGGACGGAAGCTCGAATTCAGTCGGCTGGGATATCGCATCACCACACGTTTCGTGAAGAGCTTTTTTGGACGTGTGTTCAACCACCCTCATGTGGTGTTCGACCAACGTATGCTTCAGCCGGAGCTCCAAGATCTCGCCATCTTCGCGGAAGGGCTGGACAACATCATCGAAACCCAACGGCGGGTCTCGGAGCTTTACTTCGACGATAGCGGAGTTGATCTAGCGTGTCCGCCACTGAAAGCCCTGCTGCACATCATGCGTCATGGGCATTACGAAGGTCGGCTGCTCAGCGACCCGGAAATTCGGAAGCTCTTTTCCAAAGAAGAGGTCCTGAGCAGCGGTTGGTATGCCGAGCGGCTTCGGGCAAAACAGGTGACCGACCTAGGTCTTTGGCAGCGCCATATTCGACACCTGGAGTCCTTTCTTGCACGCGACACCCATAGCGACGAGGCAAACCGCTTGGGACTGGCCGCCCGACTGAAGGAAGCGCGAGCCAACCTGATGGACATCGAGTCGCCTGCTTACCTGAGTCGGCTCCATGGCACTCTAGGCTTGCAGCCAGGGCTAAGATGAGACGCACGACATCGCAGGACAGCTCGGTCGGGGCGCGTGGATTCAAAAATCTGCTTTAAGGTTTGCTGTTGACCCGATCGTTTTCCCTGCTAGAAAGAGCGGCTTCGATCTAAGCAATATCTGCTCAAATGCTGAATCAATTAAGAAAAAACGTTGCTCCGGCGGTTCTCGCCCTCGTAGCCATCGGAACCTTCAACAATTCCCTCCAATGCGCGGCCGCTGACGCCGAAGTCAAGCCGCCAACCTGGGAAACAACCGCCACTGCAGGTGCCACCGTCACCCGAGGGAACAGCAAGACGCTCTTGTTCACGGCAGGTCTTCTGACCCAGAAAAAATGGCAGAAGAACGATCTCAAGCTCGTCGCCGGAATCGGTTACAAGTTCTAACGCTGCGCTCCCCGCATCACCCCCCCTCAAACAAAGAAAAAACTATGGGATTCATCAGCGAGTTCAGGTCGTTCGCAGTCAAAGGTAACGTCGTCGACATGGCCGTCGGCGTGATCATCGGCGGTGCCTTCGGCAAGATCGTAAACTCCGTGATCGAAGATTTGATCATGCCAGTGGTCGGACGTGCGGTGGGCAATGTTGATTTCAGCAACATGTTCCTCTCTCTTTCCGGGCAGACGGACAAGAACCTGGTAGATGCCAAGAAAGCGGGTGCCGTGCTGGCCTACGGCAGCTTCATCACGGCCGTGATCAATTTCACCATCCTGGCGTTCTGTATCTTCATGATGGTAAAAGCCATCACCAAACTCCGGAAGCAAGAGGAGACAAAGCCCGCCCCGCCCCCCGGCCCCACAAACGAGGAGAAGCTCCTCTCCGAGATCCGCGACCTGCTAAAGAGCCGCTGACACTTCAGTCATTACGTTCCATCCGCAGCCTGCTGCAAAGTGAGCCCGAGGTTTTCCCGGGCTCACTTTTTTTACGGGTGATCTGGCGCGAAGGAGGGGGCTTAGCCTATCGTGAGCCATGAACTTTGCGGCATCCGCCCCGTTCCCGCTGTCCCGTCCCCGACGCCTGCGCTATTCGGCCACGCTGCGCCTCATGGTAGCCGAGACCAGCCTGAGTGCACGTCAACTGATCCTTCCCCTGTTTGTAAGGCCAGGAAAGAAAGAGCGCCGACCTATCCTTTCCATGCCAGGGGTTTTCCAACTCTCGATCGACGAACTCATCAAGGAGGCCACCCAAGCAGTGGAGGCTGGTGTACCTGCGGTCATTCTCTTCGGAATTCCACCCCACAAGGACATCCGCGCCCGGGGTGCCTATTCTCCCAAGGGTATCGTGCAGCAGGCAGTGCGTGCCCTCAAGAAAGCACTACCGGACCTCCTGGTAGTAACGGATGTATGCCTCTGCGAGTACATGAGCCATGGCCATTGCGGCCTTGTGCATGAGGGGCCCCGCGGGCCGGCGGTGGCCAATGATCCCTCGCTCACCTTGCTGGCAAAAACCGCTGTCAGCCACGCTGAAGCGGGAGCCGATGTGATTGCTCCCAGCGACATGATGGATGGTCGTGTGGCCGCCATTCGCCGCTCGCTCGACGCCGAAGGCTTCCAAGACCTGCCCATCATGTCCTACGCCGTCAAATTCGCCTCCGCCTTCTACGGCCCCTTCCGGGAAGCAGCCGAGTCCGCTCCGCAGTTTGGAGACCGTCGGAGCTATCAGATGGATCCCGCCAACACGAACGAGGGACTACGGGAAGCGGCGTTGGACATCCAAGAGGGCGCGGACATTCTCCTCGTGAAACCCGCTCTGGCCTATCTCGATGTGATTCACCGCGTGAAGAGCACCTTTGGCTATCCGACCGCCGCCTATGCCGTCAGTGGGGAATTTTCCATGATCAAAGCAGCGGCTAGCAAAGGCTGGTTGGACGAACGTGCAGCCACCCTGGAAGCGCTGCTGAGCATCCGGCGTGCGGGTGCCGACCTGATCATTACCTATTCTGCTGTTGAGGCCGCCCGCTGGCTGAAGGGCTGACCTCAAGAAGGAAGCCAGCGAGAAAACTCTGGCACCCATCGAGGCCCCAGAGGCGCTCTCTGGAATGACGTTCTAAGTGGGACGTCCTACTCAGAAGGCGCTGATCACTTCATGACCAGCATGGCCATGAGGCCGATGAGCAAAACGACCACAACGCCAATGACGATCAAGAAAACCGTGGTTGAGTTGTTGCTCTTCTTCTTGAACTCGGAAGTCTTACCTGGCCCGCTGGTACCCGGATTGGACAGTTGCTCACGATTGATGCCGCCGGGAATCACAGCGGTGTGAGTGGAATGCTTGGCCCCCGCTTTACCGGCAGGAGGCTCCGACTCGAAGCGCATCTCGATCTGCCCCAAGCGCAACACTTGGCCGTGCTTCAAAGTCACTTCGCTAATCTTATCGTTCCCTAGCCAGCTTCCATTCGTAGATCCCAAATCACGAAACAGTACCTCCTGGCCACGCAATAGGAACTCCCCATGGTGACTGGACACGGAGCCGTCTGGGATCTCAATCGCATTGTCGGACGTGCGACCGACAGTCGTCTGCTCCACCTTAATGTCGAACGTTCGACCGGTGTAGCCTTCGCTTAATAGGACAAGCCTCGCCATAGCTAGGTAATGACTGCGATTATGTTGGGGACTCGATCTGAGTCAAACGTATAACGGACAAGAAACGACCAAACACCATGACAACCTACCGCCGGACACGACATCTACCTCAGATGGATTGGACTCTTATGCGGTGCCAACCTCACGAAAGGTGGCCCGCCCCATAACGGCTCAGCGTTCAACTTCTCCCCTGGATCAAACGCCGAAATTCGGCGAAGAGCGGGTTAGAATCATGCGGTCCGGGCGAGGCCTCAGGATGATACTGAACCGAAAAGACGGGTTTAGACTTGTGGCGCAGCCCTTCAACGGTTTGATCGTTGAGATTCACACGATTCACCGCCACATCGGATGGGAGGGAGGCCGAATCAACAGCAAATCCATGGTTCTGCGACGTGATCTCCACCCGTCCAGACTCCAGATCCTTCACGGGCTGATTCCCCCCACGATGGCCAAACTTTAGCTTAAAAGTCTTACCGCCAAAGGCCTGACCCAGGATTTGATGCCCCAAACAAATGCCGAAAATAGGCACGCCCGATTGGACCAACTCCACAGCCGCCCGCACAGCGTAGCCTAGCACGGACGGGTCTCCAGGACCATTCGAGAGAAAAATCCCTGCCGGCTTGTAGGCCAGGGCTTCTTGAGCGGTGGTGGTCGCTGGCACCACCTGAACCCTAAAGCCATGCTGACGCAGACGCCGGAGAATATTGTATTTAATCCCAAAATCGAAGGCCACGATCGGAATATCAGCCGGCGGCAGAGGCTCACGAAAGGCACGGGCATCTGCTCGAGTCGGCTGACGACTCTGGACCAACTTAAAGGCAGCGCTATCCTGGTCCTTCTCGTCCCAGAGGAAGGGCTCGGGATGAGTGACCTCCTTCACATAATCCACGCCGACCAGCCCAGGCCACGTTTTGGCCCGGTGCATCGCCTCTTCTCGGGAAACGTCCTCAGTTGAAATGAAGCCGTTCATCGCTCCCCGAACGCGCAAACGCTTCACCAAACTGCGTGTGTCGATGCCTTGTATCCCTGGGATCCCCTTCTCCGCCAGGTAGTCCTGCAGACTTTGGTCCGCGCGCCAACTACTGACCACCGGTGACAGTTCACGAATGACAAAACCGGAGGCATGTGGCTTCCATGACTCCACATCTACCGAATTGACACCATAGTTCCCGATCAGCGGATAGGTCATCGTTACGATCTGCCCCTTATAGGAGGGGTCGGTCAGGATCTCCTGATAGCCAGTCATCGAGGTGTTAAAACACACCTCACCACAGGCGGAACCGCGGGCACCGAACCCGCTGCCTTCGTAAACGCTGCCGTCCTCAAGAGCCAGAATCGCTTTCATTCGTTCGTAACGTCTTGCGGATGCTAAGGCAGGGCCGGACAGGGTCAAGGCTGGAACGTCCCTAAGAGAAATTCCATCAGAGCGAACACAACTGCACAGAAGCCGTTGACGTTTCCATGCCGCAGAACCGTCCCAACTCCTGCACAGTCGGTGCTTGTGGCTACTGGGAAGGATGCACCAGGAGAAAGGCCTCCTCAAGATGGGCCAGGGTAAAAGGTTTCTGGAGGAAAACGACTCCGGCGTTTGCCAGGGCAGAGTCTCCAAAGATCGGATCACATTGGCCGCTCATGACGACACAACCCACGTTCGGGTTCACGCGTTTCAGCTCGAGCGACAGCCTCAAGCCATCCATACCCGGCATATTTAGGTCGGAGACCACAGCCCGAAAGCGAAGCGGTCCTCGTGAAAAACTCTCCAAGGCTTCCTTCCCACAGGACACCTCCTCCACCACAAGCCCCAAGGACTCCAGCATGCGCGCCACCACGGCCCGAACTCCCGGTTCGTCATCCACCAACAGGATCCGGCCGGGGCTTGCGGGCTCCAGAACAGCCGTCCAAGGTGAGTCCCCGATGGTCTGCACGCCGCAGTCGGGGCCTGGGCTGCGCAGCGCTTCCAACACAGCACAGATCGCAAGAACGGGCTCGGTAGGGTCGGCTGGCGCGGGCTGGGTGACGAAGCGGAACGGTCGCGCTCGAGACCCTGAGCCGATCAGAGACAGCTCCACCTCGTGCAACTTCCGATCTCGAAAGACCCGCGTTAAATGTTCGTGAAATCGGGATCGATCGCCATCGGGCAGATGCGGAAAGAAGGGGCGGTGCTTCAGGCGAGAACGCTCACCTGGTAACAGCAGCCCCGCAGCGAGGTTTAAATCATACAGATGATGCCGTTCATCGAACAGAAAGTAGGCCACCGGGCCCGACTCGAAGAGCTCAAAGTAACGAGCACGGATGCGCTCCAACCGTCGCAGGGAATCCCGAAGTTCCTGATTCTGCATTTCCAAGGCCAGCAGATGCGCCGCCGCATCTAGTACCGTCGGACTGGATGTTTCGAGAGGGAGGGAAACCCGCAGCCGAGGCACGTGCGCTGCAATCAAGGAGGAAGCCGCGGGAGCACCCGCGAGACGGTCATCGGAGAGACGGCGACTCATAAGAGGTTCCATTGCTCACTGCTTTTACGCGCACATCGGCGCTTTACAACGGGAGTGGAGCGCACCCATTCAGGAGCACCCATCCGGCACAACAGGAGCCCGAACGACTTACATAGGGCTGGGGCGCATCGTAAGGGGACTCAGGCAGATGTCATGAAGAATCGGACAACAAACATGAAACGAAACGGCGACGAACTTCAGCCTGGCCGGGATCACCCCTTCCCAATTCATCCTTCATCCCTAAAAGAGGCCCTCGACAATCGCCACAAAGGATCGCCACCTCCTGAAAAGAGATCCGCTGTCAGCGAAAGAAGCCCTTCGCAGTCCGTTTGACACAAGCGGTACACAGAGCTTAATCTCCATTAAATTGTGCGAGAAGGCAAGGCACCACTACGGGCTGACCCGTATAGCCAAACTTTAGAAAGCGCAGATGCTAGGTGAGTGCTGCCCGCTCAACCAAAAACCGAAGCCTTATGATACGTTTTCGTACCCCCTTAGCTCGACCGACGCCTCTGGCCCTCCTCCTCCCCCTGCTGCTCCCCCTCTGCGTGGACGCGCGGCAATGGCGACCCGCACAGATCCCCAATGGAGGCAATAACTGCCTTTTCTGCCACACCACGGCGCTAGGGGGGGGCAGCCTCAATCTATTTGGTTCCAATGTGGAGAAATTTGTAGCTTCTGGCTCGCAGACGGCCTTCTGGAACGCTGCGCTCGCCGCGCTCGACTCCGATGGAGACGGTATCACAAATGGCGAGGAGCTGGGTGATGCAGAGGGGGACGGAACGGCGACTCCGGGAGCCAAGGTCACCTTCCCAGGCGATGCCAACAGCAATCCTACCGCAAACAAGATGCCCACGGTGAGTTTCATCGCTCCCGCCAACAACGCCAGCTTCGAGGCGGGTAGCCCGGTCATGCTGACCGCGAACGCGGCAGACAGCGACGGAAGCATCTCACGGGTTGAGTTTTTTGAGGGAAATCGAAAGCTAGGCGCATCCACCGCAGCCCCCTTCTCGGTCTCCATCTCGCTTTATCCCGGGAATCATAGCGTGATCGCCAAGGCAACGGACAATCGCCAAGGCACAGCCCGTTCCTCAAGCATCCTGGTGC
>CAMAVD010000136.1 GCA_945861575.1 Akkermansia muciniphila | reverse complement strand
CTGCCCGGCATGATCTCTCCTCACACCGGACGCATCCACACCACGTATCAGCAGGTCCTTGCCGTGACGGGCCGCCTCAGTTCCCACGATCCGAACCTCCAGAACATTCCGATCCGAACCGAGCTTGGGCAGGAAATCCGCAGAGCATTTGTTGCTCGCGATGCGGGGTATCGATTGATGTCAGCCGACTATTCCCAGATCGAGCTCCGCATCATCGCTGCTCTCAGCCAGGATCCAGGGATGCTGGAAGCCTTCGCGAGCGGACTGGACATCCATACCGCGACTGCCGCGCGTGTTTACGGCGTCATGCCCGCGCTAGTGAGCGATGAAATGCGTCGGAATGCCAAGATGGTGAACTTTGGAATCGCCTACGGTATCTCGGCCTTCGGGCTGGCCCAACGCCTGGGCATCCCACGCACCGAGGCGGCGTCGATCATCAACAACTACTTCCAGCAGTATGCAGGGATCCGCAACTACATCGACGCGACGCTCGCCTTCGCCCGCGAGCACGGCTATGTCCAGACTGTGACGGGACGCCGCCGTTCCCTTCCCGACATCCGCTCTGCCAATGCCGCCGTCCGTGGCGCCGCCGAACGGAATGCCATCAACATGCCCATTCAGGGCAGCGCAGCCGACATGATCAAGGTGGCGATGGTGCGGGTGGATAGTGCTCTACGACGCCGCCCCCTCAAGACGCGGATGATTCTCCAGATTCACGACGAATTGCTCTTCGATCTTTACCCCCCGGAGGAGGCCGAGGTGAGGGAAATCGTGGAACGTGAGATGAGAACCGCCCTCCCGTTGAACGTTCCCATCGCTGTGGAGATCGGTGTAGGAACGACCTGGTTGGAAGCCCATTGATTCGAAAACTCTTCAGGCCAGGGAGGCCAGGTACCACTCGAGAGCCTCGTCAAGGCCGGCGGTGATGTTGTGCGTTGGCTCGTATCCGAGGGTTTTGCGGGCGCGAGAGATATTAGCCTCAGAGTGCCGCACGTCTCCGGGTCGCAAATCACGATATTCAGGCTTCGCCCCTGCCAATCTGGGATACTTGGAGACCAGCCGTTCCCGGAGCAACCCGAACAACTCGTTCAAAGTGGTTCGCTCTTGGCAGGCCACGTTAAAGACATGGGCCGCGGCACCTTTCGGGACGCGCGCCGCCGCGAGAAGATTCGCTTGCACCACATTCGCGATGTAGCAGAAGTCGCGGCTCGTCTCGCCGTCACCATTGATCACCACAGATTCCCCCTGAATCATGGAAGCGATCCACTTGGGAATCACGGCGGCATAGGCCCCGTCCGGATCCTGACGCGGACCGAACACATTGAAATAGCGAAGCCCAACGGATCTCAACGAGTAGCAACGGGCGAACACGTCGGCGTAGATCTCGTCCATGTACTTGCTCGCAGCGTAGGGGGAAAGCGGCGCGCCGAACTGGTCTTCCTGCTTGGGAAGCGCCGGATGATCCCCGTAAACCGCGCTGCTGGAAGCATAGACAAAGGTGGCAACTCCCGCCTGGGTAGCCGCCTGGATCATATTGAGAAAGCCAGTGACATTCGCCGCATGGCACGCCAACGGATCCTCCATGGAGCGAGGCACCGACCCCAACGCCGCCTGATGGAGGACGTAGCGGGCACCGTCACAGGCCTCACGACAATGCTCAGGCGAACCGATGTCCCCTTTTTGGAATTTGAACTTTCCCCATTGAGCCGGGCTAACCAAGCCGCGCACTTGGTCCAAGTTGCGTGAATACCCGGTGGCGAAATTGTCGAGACCCACCACTTCTTGGTCGAGTTGCAACAACCGCAGGACAAGATTCGAACCAATAAACCCAGCCGCGCCCGTCACGAGCCACCGCGCTGGCTGTGCAACCAGGTCGGCAGCGAGTTGAGCGTATGAAAGTGTTTGATTCACAAAAGCGCTACCGGGAACCTGGGGACCTGTCACGTCGCCTCCAGGCGCGTAACACGGGTCCAGGTTCCCGGCGTAAGCATCGATATCAACCTCATGCGGAACGAGCCCTGCGGCTGGCTCCATATCCAAACTCCGCTTAGGCCTTCAAGACCTGATCCGGCTTCTGCTTGATGTTGGCCATGGCGTTGCGGGAGTCGATGATGCAGTCGGACCAGTCCGCAAGCTCCTGATAGTTCACCGCTTTGTGGTTGGTCGCGATGACAACGGCATCAAAGCTGCCAATCGTCTGCTTGTTCCACTCGACCGACTTGGTTCCGGTCCAAGCCGCGTGCTCGCGGGTCGGCCGAATGACGGGGATGAAGGGATCGTAGTAGGCCACCTCGGCACCGCGATTCTTCAGCAGATCGAGTAGGAGGAAGGTGGGCGATTCACGCATGTCGTCCACGTCAGGCTTGTAGGCCAACCCGACCAGCAAGACCTTGCTGCCATTGATCGGCTTGCGCCGCTTGTTCAAAGCGTCGCCCACGCGATCCACCACGAACTGAGGCATGGCGGTGTTGATCTCGCCCGCCAGCTCAATGAAGCGCGTATGCTGGCCGTATTCGCGAGCCTTCCAGGTCAAATAGAACGGATCGATGGGAATGCAATGACCTCCGAGTCCAGGCCCAGGATAAAAGGCCATGTATCCGAAAGGCTTGGTCTTGGCGGCGTTGATCACCTCCCAAACATCAATGCCCATCGCGCCGTAAACCACCTTCAACTCGTTGACGAGCGCGATGTTCACTCCGCGGAAAATGTTTTCCAGGAGCTTCGTTGCTTCCGCTGCGCGGCACGACGAAACCGGAACGACCGTCTTGATTGCAATGCCATACAATGCCACCGCGCGTTCCAAGCAGGCCGGTGTCAAACCACCCACCACCTTGGGAATGATGGCGACCTTGCTATCGGGATTGCCTGGATCCTCGCGCTCCGGGGAGAAGGCCAAGTGGAAATCTGTACCCGCCTTGAGTCCGGATCCGCTCTCGAGAACGCGGAGCAAATCTTCGTCGGTCGTCCCTGGATAAGTGGTCGACTCGAGGACCACCAACGTCCCCTTCTGCAGGTGAGGAGCGATGGACTCGCCCGTCTTGGTGATGTAGCTGATGTCCGGCTCGCGGTTCTTATTGAGCGGCGTGGGAACACAAATAACGATGGCCTGAACCTCGCGAATACGGCTGAAATCGCTGGTAGCGGAGAAACGTCCCGCCTTCACCTGCTCACCAATCATCTCGCTGGAAATGTGTTTGATATAGCCACGCCCGGCGTTGCAGTCGGTGATCTTAGCTGGATCGGTATCCACCCCCAACACGGTGACGCCCGAACGGGCAAATTGAAGGGATAGCGGCAAGCCAACGTAGCCGAGGCCAATAACGGCAATCTTTTGATCTCTCATGAACGATGCAATATCTAGGTTTTGAACGCACGGCTTAGGATAGCTGGTGCCCCATAGGGCCATCATGGCCCATCGTTGTGGCACGCACCCATCTGAGCGCCGGTTCGGTGAAGACCCTTCCGTGGGAAAGAGGTCACTCGCCAGGCAACCCTAATGGAGCCGACTACAATTTCAATCGGTAAAGTTCTCCTATCATTAAGGAAAAAGAAGCTGCCGCTTTTAACTGGCCATCCATGGGCCCCAGTGCAAGGTTGGCTGCATGCCTGACGCCATGGAGCCCATCCAGGCCATAGAAGCCACCCTCGCGGGCGTGCGGCGACGTCTCCGTTTTGCGGAGGCCCTGACTGGGGCAAGCTTGGGACTGCTGCCCGGGCTCTGCGCTGCAGCGCTGCTCCTAGGCGTTTACAAGCTGACTCCCATCCCTAGACCCTCCCTCCTCCTGGTCGCTGCCCTTGCGGTTTTACCCGCCCTGGTGGGCGGCCTTCGGGCTTGGCTGCGCCAAAGAACGCTTCAGGAAATGGCGCAGTGGGTGGATCACAAGGCGGGGCTCCAGGAACGCCTCAGCACCGCTTGGGAACTTCATTCCAAAGGATGCAACCCCGAGTGGAAGCGGATCGTCGTGCAGGACGCCGCCCGGCAACTCATCGGGGTCAACCCTGTCCGTTTGATCCCGCTCCGAGCCGGATGTCACCCCGGCTGGCTGGCAACGGCTGCAACTCTCGCCCTGATTGCCGGGTTCGCCCCGATCTACCGAACCCCTGCTTTTCTGCAAAAAGAGCAGGAGGCCCAAGCGGTCTCTCAAACCGCTGCCCAGCTAGTCCAAGTAACCCGCCAACAGCTGGAACAAAGGCAGCCCGTGCTGGAGCCGGCGCAAAAAGCGCTCAATGAGGTGCTCGAATTCGGCGTCCAGCTTAGCCAATCAAAGCTCACCCGCGCAGAGGCCATCCACGATCTCGCCAGCCTCAGCCAGAAGCTGGAACAGGAGCTGAGGAAGCTGGGAGAGCGACCCAGCCTAAAACCACTCGACCAAGCCGCGCGAACGCCTTCCAACGGCAGCGCTGCTGCGGATCTCCAGCAAAAGATCGACGCCCATCGCCAATCCTTGGGCGCAGCGGATGGCCAGCAACAGCTGATCGACAAACTCCAGCGTGATCTTCAAGCCCTGAAGGAGTCAGCCAAGGCCCTCGCCTCTGGAACGGAGGCTGAGCAAGCGGCTGGGCGCGAGAAGCTGGCTCAGTCCCTTGAGACCCTCTCCCAGCAGGCCCGCGAGGCAGGCCTCGCCCTCTCAGGGCTCGACGAGGCGGTTTCGGCCCTGCGCGATGCACAGACCGACTTCTTCCTAAGAGACATCAACACCGCGCTCAACCAAGTCGACAAACTCCAGCAGCTCGCCAAAAATCTCCAACAACTCCAGCAGCAGCAGGCCAAGGTAGGAGTGAGCCTTCCAGAACAGCTGGAGATGGGACAGGCCAAGGCAGCGAAGCAAAGACTCGACGCAGTCATCAAGGAACTGAAGGCATCCCCCCTCACTCCCTCGCGAATCCGCGAGCTCCAAGAGGAGCTAAAACGCTCGCTCGGTCCCGCAGAGCGCTACGCCTCGCTTCCAGACCCTCTCAAGCGGGCCGCGAACCTCCTAGACCAGACTCTGAAGGCGGCGGATGGGAACCAGCAGGCGGGCCAGATGGCATCGCAAGGGGAAACCGCCCATCAACTCGCCCAGGCAGCCCAAGCCCTCGATACGCTTTCCCAGGAGATGGCGGATGCAGATCAGTTGGCCGCAACGCTCGACGCCCTGGACGAGGCCCAGCAGGCGATCGCCAGCGGGAGAGGTTTTCGTCAACGTCCGGGCAAATCAGGCCGTCCCGGGTTCGGCAAAGGGGGGAAGCCAGGCCGCGGTGTGGGCACCTGGGCTCAGGAAGAAGGATGGACCCAGATTCCGGAAGACACCTCGGGATGGGACAATTCCGGAATCGTCCAGGATGAACTAGACGCCCGTGGCCTGAGCGAGCGTGACCCGGCCGACAGGCGCGGCGAATTGGCCCCCACACGTGTCAAAGGCCAGATGTCACCGGGTGGCTCCATGCAGAGCATCACTCTCAAGGGCGTTCACATTAAGGGGCAAAGCCGAGTCCGTCTTGGCGAGGCAACGGGCGCCGCCCAGGCCGAAGCGCAGAATGCCCTCAACCAGGATCAAGTGCCCCGAGCCTACCAACCCTCCGTCAAAAGCTACTTCGACGATTTGAAATGAGCACCGAAGAACACACCCAGCATTTTCTCTCTGCGTGGAACAGGCTGCGCGGCGAAATCGCCAAGACCATCGTGGGGCACGAAGCTATCGTAGACGGCACACTCACGGCCATCTTCGCAGGAGGCCATGTCCTCCTTGAGGGGGTGCCTGGTCTGGGCAAGACCCTGCTGGTCCGCACCCTTAGCCAAGTCCTGGATCTCTCCTTCAATCGCATCCAGTTTACCCCCGATTTGATGCCGGCGGACATCCTCGGCACGAACCTGGTCGTCGAGTCCCCCGAAGGCCGTCGTGGTTTCGAGTTCCAGCGCGGGCCGATCTTCGCCAACCTGATCCTGGCCGATGAAATCAACCGTGCCACGCCAAAGACGCAGTCTGCCATGTTGGAAGCCATGCAGGAAAAAAGCGTCACGGCAGGAGGCCAAATCCGCAAACTTGCCGAACCCTTCTTCGTCCTCGCCACCCAGAACCCGATCGACCAGGAGGGGACCTATCCCCTGCCTGAAGCGCAACTGGACCGATTCTTTTTCAAGCTTGTGGTGGGCTATCCGAGCGCCTCGGATCTGACGGAAATCCTCAATCGAACCACTGAAAACGCCACCCCTGTCCTCGAGAAAATACTCGAAGCGCAGGCGCTGGCCGACCTTCAGAAACTGGTGCGAGGCGTGCCCGCGCCAGCCCAGGTCAAGGATTACGCCGTAAGGATCGTATTGGCGACGCACCCAAAGACGGCCACAGCGCATGCCGTCTCCAACCAGTATCTGCGTTTCGGAAGCAGCCCTCGTGGAGCGCAATGCCTGCTGATGGCGGCCAAAGTGCGGGCTCTTTCGCAGGGCCGCACCAACGCAAGCTTAGAGGACGTAGAATCCGGAGCGATGGCCGCTCTGCGTCATCGGCTGATCCTGAATTTTGAGGCTGAGGCCGAAGGGATCACGACCGACCAGGTCATCGCCGAGATTCTCAAATCCGTGCCGCGCCTCGTAGGTGCCGGCCCCTCCTGACGCGGCACAGGTCCATGAAGGCCGAACTGCTTTCTCCCACTCTGGTTCGAAGGCTCGAGCAGCTGAAGCTCCGCGCCGGCAGGCTCGCGCGCGGTGCGAGTCGAGGGGAACGCCGCAGCCGAGCTCGCGGACAGTCCGTTGAGTTCGCAGACTTTCGAAACTACGTTGCAGGCGACGACCTTCGCTATCTCGACTGGAATCTTTACGGCCGACTGGACCGCCTGTATCTCAAACTCTACGAGGAGGAGCGAGAAGTCCCCGTGCAGGTGTTTCTTGACCTGAGCGAATCCATGACGTTCGGTGAGCCTTCCAAAGCTCTCCAGGCTTGCCGGATCGCCGCAGCCTTAGGCTGTGTGGCTCTTGCGGGCTTTGACCGCATAACAATCTCGCCCTTCCCCGAACTGAAGGAGCACCGCGCCCTGCAGCAAGCGCTCCACTCCGTTCGAGGCAAAGGCGCTGCACTGAGCCTCATCCGTGCGCTAGAGCAGCTGACGCCCGGCGGCGGCAGCTCTCTGAATGAAACCCTGCGACGGGGTGCCATCGCCTCGCGTCAGGCAGGACTCGCAGTCGTGCTCAGCGATTTTTTGGATCCGGGTGGGTATGAGGCCGGACTCACCAGCCTCGCAGCGCGCGGCTTCGAAGTGTGCGCCATACAAATTCTGGCCCCTGAGGAGCTCGAGCCAACGGCGTATGGAGATCTGAAACTGGTGGATGCGGAAACCGGCTCGCACCAAGAGGTCAGCTTCGGGCGATTTCGACTGAAAAGCTATCAGGCATCGGTAGAAACTTTCGTCCAAGCCCTTCGCGAGTTTTGTCAAAAGCGTGGGATGCGATTCCTGAGCGTCAACTCCGCCGACCCGGCTGAAGAACTGCTCTTGCGTCGTTTCCGGGAGGCAGCGTTGTGGGAATGAGTCGCCTGCACACTGTCGCGAGGTCCAATCTCTCTTGGAGAGGGAACGCGGCATGAACCTTCTCGCCCCTGCCGCACTCTGGCTCGCGCTTTCACTGCCGCTGGTCGTCCTCCTCTACCTGTTAAAGCGCCGACGCGCGGTGCGGTTGGTCTCTAGCACGCTCCTCTGGCAGCGCTTTCTCGCGGAATCTCAGGCCAATTCGCCGTTTCAGAAATTTCGAAACCATGCGCTGATGTGGCTCCAGTTGCTCCTCCTCGCGCTGGCGATCCTCGCTCTCGCGCGCCCTTATCTCGGAGGGAACGTCGGCTCCTCACGTCTGCGCGTGCTGGTGCTCGATGGATCAGCGTCCATGCAAAGCACCGACGCGTCTCCCTCCCGATTCGAACGGGCCAAGGCAGAGGCGAGGACTTGGATCGATGGACTTCGCGATCAGGAGCAAGCCATGATCCTATTGGCGGGGGCGACCACCCAGGTAAGACAATCGCCCACCCGGGACAAGCTAGCCCTGCGCCGAGCGCTGGAGGCGTGCAACGCATCCGACGGCTCCACCCGCCTGATCGAAGCACTCCAGACCGCCTCCTCGTTCACCTTTGAAAAGCGCGGGGAGGAAACCGCCACCACAGGGGAGATCCATCTTTTCAGCGATGGCGCTGCACCGGATCTTTCCGCCCTGGGGAACAAAAATCTTCCCTTGGTTTTCCATCGAATCGGAGGCCCCGGCCGCAACATCGGGATCATCTCCTTGGACGTTCGAGCCGATCCAGTCGCCCCCCAGCGGCGTGCCCTGCTCGCGGGAATCCTGAACGCTCATACACAGAGCCAGCGGGTCCAGGTTGAGCTGCTCTTCGACAACCGGATCATCGAAACGAAGGCCATCGAACTTCCCCCGACCAACAACGTCCCCCTGCTCTTCCTGGCTCAGCAGACTGAGGATGGGGTGTTCACCCTCCGCATCCAGGACGCGGACGATCTGAAGGTCGACAATCAAGCCTCGGTGCACAGCACTCTACCCCGCCCTATTTCCATCCTGCTCATCACGCACGGGAACCGGTTTCTTGAGAAAGGGCTGAAAGCGTGTCCTCAGGCAAGAGTGAGCGTCGCAGATCAAGTCCCCGATGGGGCGACGGACTACGACATTGTGGTTCTGGATCAGATCCTTCCCAAGGTCTGGCCCAAAGCCAGCGTGCTCGCCATAGGAGTCCACCCCCCCCATTGGTTCGAAGCCACCACGGTGGAAAAAAACCCAGCCATCGTGGACTGGAACCAGTCCCATCCGATTCTGAGACACGTCAACCTAGATACCGTCGATCTGGCGGAGAGCCAACTCGTGAACCCGCCACCCTGGGCGATCCAACTCGTGCAATCGCAGAAGAAAGCCTTGATGATTGCGGGGGAGCGCGATCTCCGACGGGTGATCTGGATGGGATTCGATCCCCTCCAGAGCAACTGGCCGTTACGCGTGTCCTTCCCCATCTTCCTTGCCAATGCGGTAGAATGGCTAAACCCAGTCAGTGTGCGATCGGCCGGCCAACGACTGCGGGTAGGCGAGCCGATACGGCAGACCTGGTCCAATCCCATCCTCGAGGCCAAGCTCACGCGCCCTGACGGGCAGTCTATCCTGGTCCCAACCCAGCAAGAAGGACGGGAGCTCTTCTACGGAAACACCGATCGAAGCGGCCTTTACACCGTCCTCGCAGGAACCAACCGCACCGTGTTTTGCGTGAACCTTCTGGACGCGGCCGAGACCAGCATCGCGGCGCAGGATCGGCTATCGCTGGGTCGCTCCACTGAAGGCGAGGGCGCTTCCCTGAAAAAAGCACCCCAGGAGCTCTGGCGGTGGTTGGCTGGACTCGCCCTAATTGTGCTGCTTTTAGAATGGGGCTACTACCACCATCGAACAGCGTGAGGCTCTGGCACGGCACTTTCGCCACGTTCAGCGCGCTGCTCCTCGCGCTGGCGGGTTGTGGGCCGACTCCGCGCCGAGTAGTCGTCTACGCCTCCCAAGATCAGGTCTATGCCGAACCCATCCTGAAGCGCTTCACCGAGGAAACCGGTATCCGGGTCGATGCGATCTACGACAGCGAGGCCGTTAAAACGGTCGGTCTGGCGAATCGATTGATCGCGGAGCAGGCCCGGCCTGTCGCCGATCTTTTCTGGGGAAACGAGGAGCTCCGAACTCGACAACTCGCGGCACGAGGGGTTCTAAAAGGCGGGGACCACCTTCTTGAGATTGGGTCGCGAAGCCGCTGCCTGATCTATAACCGAAACCTGTTGAGCCACCACGAGTTGCCACCATCGATGATCGAGCTCACCAATTCTCGCTGGTCTGGGAAGATCGCTCTCGCCTATCCGCTCTTCGGATCCACCTCCACCCATTTCCTATTGCTACGACAACACTGGGGGGAATCGAACTGGCTCACCTGGTGTCGGGCTCTCGCAGCGAACAAACCGATACTTTTCGAGGGAAATTCGGTGGTAGCCAGGGCCGTAGGAAGAGGTCAATGCCTGGTCGGGCTGACAGATAGCGACGACTTCGAGTCCGAGTTTAGATCGGGTAAGCCCGTGGCGCGCGCCGCCTGGACCCCCGAATTGTCGCGACTCGCCAACACCGTTGGCCGCACACCGCAAGGCCCACACCCTCAGGAGGCTGCGGAGCTGATGCGCTATCTCGCATCGGACAGCGTGAAGCAAGCCCTGACCCAAGCCCATGCGCTAGAGCCCTATCCCTCAAGTGAGCAACCGCTTTCCGAGCAGCAATGGGAGGCAACGATTCGCGACGTGGTTGAAGCGACAGGACAGCTGAAAGACTTGTTTCTTCGCCCGTGACACCCTCCCGAACTTACGCCCCCCAGAAGAAATCCTCATTTTCCCCTCGACCTCTTCCGCCAAATTTCGTTCCATGTCTATACCAACCCAGGCAGGGCTCTTCGCTGCCTTAATGAGCTTAAGGAAGCTGAGAGACGGTTAAAGGTTGGAGCCCGAATCAGACCAGATAAATCAGCCTGGAACCCGATGTGCTAAACTGTATGGATTCAAAAATGTAGCCGCTTTTAATTCTCAGTGTGGGTGCAAAGCTTGATACCCCACTCCCCCCCAGACCCAGGTGGCAGATCCTTTCTCCGCTTGGGATATTCGGAACATAGACTGTGTGCCCGGCAGTCGCTTGTGACGTTTGAAGAACCAGTGTTGGTTCTTCGTACCGCGTTATGAGCAAACGACTGCGCAGTAGTACGGCGAAATATGGACACACAACAATTGGCTCACTCAGCCTTCCGATGCTTTTTTAGGACCCTGGTAGCATTTCTGATTCTCGAAATCTTCTCGTCGTTCTCCCCTGTTGAAGCAGCCACTCTTCGGCTGAAATGGGATCCGGTTACCGCGACGAATCTCCAAAACTACTTCCTCTATACGTCCACACAGAGTGGGACTTACACAACAGGCATTCCCACGGGAAATACGACACAACTCACCCTCAGTAATGTCGTCTCGAATATTACCAACTACTTCACAGTTACCTATGTAACGTCTGACAGCGTTGAGAGCGTGAGATCAGCGGAATTGGCCTATTTCGTTCCAGCGGCAGCAGTCATCCCGATACCCGTGACAGAGAAGTTTCCCAACTACGGGACAGTCAGCACCGACTCAGGAACCACCCTCCCCACATCAGAGACCAGCGGGCCCTCATCCGTCGGCCTCGTGAGTAAGATCCCCGACGCCACGATTTTTGAGGATTCCTTCTACACCTATTCGTTGAGCCTTAGCTACGCAGGTGCCGCTGCCAGCAACATGATCGTCATCGCAAAGTCGGGTAACATCACGATGACTCCCAGCAGCCGGATTGCAGTCACCGGCACGGGATCCACTCGATTTATCACGGTCGCCCCGGTCAGCAACACCTACGGCAAATCCTGGCTGGATGTCTATGTGATCGATGGAAAGACCACCAACACCCTTGGCTTTTATCTGAACGTGGTTTCCGTCAACGACCTGCCCCTAGCGACAGGTCTTCCCTCGACAATCGGCTTGGTCCCTGGAGGCAAGTCGCCCACGTATTCCATCGGCGTGTCCGATGTTGAGACTTCCACAAGTAGCCTGAGGGTTTGGGCGATCAGCGATAACGAGACGGTCCTACCCAGCGCGAACCTCCTCCTCGCAGGTTCGGGCGCAACTCGAACGCTCAGCTTGCAAGCTCCGGCTCAGTCCGTAGGAAACAGCGTGGTACGGTTGGCGGTTGCGGACAACGTCTCCACAAACTGGTTCTCCGCGCAAGTAAGCATCAACTCGTCCGGCATTTTTACGCCTGCCCCTGTCGAACCACCGCCGGTCGCCCTTCCGAGCAAGCTCCCCGACGCCACAATTGCTGAAGACTCCACCTTCACTTACACCTTGAGCTTGGCCTATGCGGGCACTTCTGCGGGGAGTCTGACCGTGAGCGCCACGTCCGGGAACACTGCAATGACACCGAACAGTCGCATTGCGGTGACCGGAACCGGATCCAACCGCGTGATCACGATCACGCCTCTCCCCAACACCTACGGTCGCTCGTACGTGGACGTGTCTGTGACAGATGGAACAACCACCAACGCCTCGGGCTTCAATCTAACAGTGGTTGCCGCCAACGATATTCCTCAAGCCACCGGGCTTCCCGCGACCATCACGCTGATCGCTGGCACCACGTCACCCACGTATTCCATCGGGGTCTCGGATATCGAGACCTCTGCCAACGCTCTAAGAGTCTGGGCAGTCAGTGACAACGAGATCCTTCTGCCCAGTGCAAATCTTGCCATTGCAGGATCAGACGTAAGTCGCACGCTCACACTGCAAGCCCCTCTCCAGTCGGCCGGGAGCACCCCCATTCGCCTGGCAGTTGCGGATGACGCTGCAACAAACTGGTATTCCTCACAGATTACCATCAACGCAACCACTTTGGTCACGTCAACCTCGCCGGTAGTCTCCACGCTCGAGGGCCCGAGCAAGATACCCGACGCGACCATCCTTGAGGACTCAACCTTCAACTATTCCATGAGCCTCGCCTATGCAGGGGCCGCTGCGAATACCCTGACGGTCATCGCAACCTCAGGGAATCTGACGATGACTCCTAGCAACCGGATTACCGTGACCGGAACGGGGAGTTCCCGCCTCATTACCATCACCCCCACCCCCAACACCTTCGGCAGATCCTACATATCCGTCGACGTCACTGATGGAAAGACCACCAACACGTTAGGCTTTAATCTGAACGTGACGCCCGTCAACGACCTGCCGCAAGCGTCGGGGCTTCCGGCGAGCATCGCTTTGCTGCCCGGAGCCAAATCTCCCACGTATTCCATCGCCGTGTCGGATGTGGAAACGTCCGCAAGCACACTTCGAGTCTGGGCCGTCAGCGACAACGAGAGCATCCTGCCCAGCTCCAATCTTACAGTCGGGGGCTCGGGTGCCACCCGCACGCTCAGCCTCCAAGCCCCGTCCGGATCACTGGGAATCACGGGAATTCGATTGGCCGTTGCGGACGATGTCACGACAAACTGGTTTTCCAGCGAGGTTGTAGTCAGCCCGCCCAACACGCCCCCACAACTGAGCATCAACTCGGATGCCCTCGCTGTGGTGGGCACCCCGTTTCTCGCAACGGCGACCGTCAGCGACGACGGCATCCCGTTGCGGCCCGGCGCCACCACCACCACCTGGAGCCTGTTGAGCGGGCCA
>CAMAVD010000135.1 GCA_945861575.1 Akkermansia muciniphila | reverse complement strand
CCCGCCTTACGCTTCTCCTGAAATGACCCAAAGCGCACCAAGCCGATCGCCGTCGCGAACTCGGGCTCATCAAGGGCGCTCTTGATTCCACTAATGGCACTCGCCCTTCCGAGCGAGACGGGCAACCCAAAGACGCGCTCCGCCAACTCTTGAATACGAGGCGTCCGTGAGCCTCCGCCACAGAGAACAACCCCTGCCCCCAGGTAGTTCAGCAGCCCTGCTGCCGCTATTTCCTGCTCGATAAGCTGGAACATCTCCTCAATACGGGCCGACATGATGTTGTGAAGGTGCTGCAAGTTGATGGACTTGGCCGGGACACCCAACTCGGCAGCCGTTGTTACCGTCTGCCCCTGGGTAGTCTCTGAAACCACAGCACAACCATAATCAATCTTAAGCTGCTCCGCCCTCTTGAGTGGGGTCTTTAGCCCGTAGGCCAAGTCGTTCGAAACATGGTCTCCCCCCACGGCCAGGACCCCCGCATGCTTGATGGCTCCCCCACCATAAACGATGTAATTGGTGACTCCGCCACCCAAGTCGATCACCAGCGCCCCCATCTTTCGTTGCTCAGCACTGAGGACGCAGAGCGCGGCGGCAAGGCCGTTGAACGCGACGGAATCCACTTCGAGTTGGAGATTTTTGACAGCTCGGATCGGATTCTGCAATCGATGGAGCCCCCCGTGAATGACATGCATGTCCACCTCGATCCGAGCCCCAAGCATCCCGATCGGATCGATCACGCCATCCTGCCCATCCACCATAAAATGCTGGCGTGTCGCGTGGAGAATCTCATTCTCCGCTGGAAAGCGGACCGCCTTCGCGTTCTTGATGGCATCCTCCACATCCTCCCGAGTGATCTCGCGATCCACGGAGGCTACGTGGTGCACACCGCGATTCGTCAGAGAGGAAATGTGACTACCCGTCACTCCGAGATAGACGCTCCGAACCTCGACATCGGCCATCTTCTCGGCCTCGTCAATCGCAACGCGTATATCTTCCTCCACGCGGGAGGAATCCACGATCTCACCCTTTCGAACGCCCCGCGACTTCGCTTGGCCGATGCCGGTGATGTTCAACTCTTCATTCTCGTTCACCTCTCCAACCACTGCACACACTTTGGAGGTGCCGATCTCGAGTCCCACGATGACAGAAGGGATCTTAGGCATTGCGTTTCCTGAGCCGGGAATTCCGGATGACTTTAGGCTTCACCAGGGCCGCCTCGCTCGCTTCCAGCCAGCGAGCGGGCACATTGTTGGCAACTGAAAGGTCGGCGGTGGCAATCTGCAGGCCTCGTCGCTGGCCATAGTCGTAAATACCCCGCCAACGTTGGAGCTGCTGCTCCGGGTTCCGCAGTCCGAAAACAAGCTGCGAGCGTTGATCCGTGGTGATCAGCAGGACATCAGCGCTGCCCACGTAGATCTCGCGAAAATCAACCAGCCCAGCCAAGGACGAACGTTCAAATGCCACGATCAGCCTGAGGGCGGCCAAGACTTGAGGCAACTCCACCCGCCTTCCTGGACGAATTTCCGCGGGCGCGACACCGGTGATGGTCGGCAGCCAGTCGTTGGCTGCGGGTGGAACCGATCGCTGATAGGCCATGACTTGTGGCATCACAAATCCTTCTTCATCCAGCGTGTAGGTCACCATCTCCGTGGCCCCACCCAGCTTGGGTTGGGCAAAAATGAATTGAGCCACTGGCTCACGCTCCGTCACTCGCACCTTGAGGGTCGAAGGCAGAATTCGCTCCACCTCGGCGGCCCGAATAACGGGCACGTACTCCAGGTCACGCTTGATGCGCGCCAGATCGATGGCAAAAAGATTATCTTCCAGACTCACCCCTGCCCATCGGCGGAGCTGTTCCGACGCAATGACTCCATCGGTTTCAACGACGATGTCTCTCACTGCAAAGGTGGGATTGCGGTAGATCAGCCTCTGTAGGGCCCAATCACCACCTCTCCAGCAAAGAAAGAGGGTAAGAAAGGCCACAGCCCCTGTGCCAAAAGCAACCCCCATCCACCGCACACGGGCGCTGCGCCGCTGCTCGGAGCTTAGCTTCACATTGAGGACATGCCGCCTCGTGTTCTGGCGGTTCCTCTGCGGCCTGAGAAAGGAGATCATATTCAAACGCAACTACCCCAGCCTCCCACCACGGAGAGCCTCTGGGCCTTTAGAAGAATCGTTCGTTGCAACGGCGAAAGTATGCGAACTCAACTTCCCGCAGGTCAATCCTGAGATAGCGACAAATGGCGAATTCGCTTAGCTAGCGTCGGAGCAATGCAAGATCCACCATCCGCTGGCAGAGCCCTGAATAGGTCATTCCGGCCGCTGCGGCCGCCTTCGGCAACAGGCTAGTCTCGGTCATCCCGGGAAGTGTGTTCACCTCAAGGACGATGGGATCCCCCGACTCCCGGACCATCACATCCACGCGAGCGTAGTCCCGGCCGCCGATCGAATGGAACGCCCCGAGGGCCGCTTCCTGGATGGCCTTGGTAACGTTGGGTGGGAAATCTGCCGGACAAAAATAGTCCGTCGCTCCTGAGGTGTATTTGTTTTGGTAGTCATATCCACCCTGCTTGGGGCGCACCTCAACGATCGGCAAGGCCTGGTCGCCCAAGATGCCAACTGTCGTTTCCCGCCCGAGGATCAACTCCTCCATCAAAGCCTCCCGATCATGCTTCAATGCCTCAGCAAGGGCCGCTACCCATTGTTCTTTCCTTCGCACGAATTGCAGGCCAACACTGGATCCCTGCCGCACAGGCTTTAAAATGACCGGCGGGACCCAACCTGAAGGCCAAGACTGGTCTGCCTGGCTGAAAACCACGTAGTTTGCAGTCGGAACACCACTCGCCAGACAGCGCTGCTTGGTCAGCACCTTGTCGAAAGCCAAGCGACTCGCCTCAACCCCACAGCCCGTGTAGCACATGCCCAGGTGCTCCAACTCCTGCTGCACTTGTCCGTCCTCCCCGTAGGTGCCGTGCAGGGCAAGAAAGACCAAGTCGGTTCCAGGCGCTAGCGACCACTGACCCGGAACGGGGTCCAACTCGGTGACATCATGCCCCAAAGAACGAAGAGCCTGAGCCACCGCACCGCCTGTCTTGAGCGAAACCTCACGCTCTGCGGACGGGCCGCCGAGCATCACCGTTATTTTTAATGCTGACTGCTTCATAGGCTGCCTAGAGTATTAGTCCTCCCCCAAAATCTGAACCTCGGTTTCGAGCTCGATCCCGCGGCGGCTTCGAGCGGCTTCTCGAACCACTTCGATCAAGTTGAGAACGTCCGAAGCAGTGGCCGCCCCCGTGTTGACGATGAAGTTTCCATGAAGCTCGGAAACCATGGCCCCACCAAGACGTTTACCCTTGAGGCCCAACTCATCAATCAGCTTGCCTGCGGGCATCTCCTCCGGATTCTTGAAAATGCAGCCCGCACTCGGTTGGGACGGCTGGCTTTCCCACCGTTTTGCGCTGTATTTGGCCATTCTTTCGGCCACTTCCGGCGCGGAGGCAATGGCCCCCACAAGCACCGCGCCCACGGCAATCTGCGTTTTGAGAAGGGGGCACGAGCGATACTGCGAAGGCACCTCGGCGACCGGCAGGTCGCAGGCAAGCCCTGATCGGTCCATCAGTCGCACCGATTCCACAACCTGGAACATCCACCCCCCCATGGCTCCCGCGTTCATCCGAAGCGCACCGCCCACGCTGCCTGGAATGCCCTCCAGAAATTCCAAACCCGCCAATCCGGCTCGGCGAGCCTCGACCGAAACCGCCTTAAGCCTGACTCCCGCGCCACAGCGAAGCCGCGACCCTTCAACCACGATCTGGGAGAACGCCGGCCGAGCCAAGCAGATGACCACACCTCGAATACCCGCATCGCGGATGAGGAGATTAGATCCCCGGCCCAACAGGGTCACGGGGAGGTCGCGCTCGCGAGCGAATTGGAGGATCAAGCGAAGGTCCTCCTCTGAAGCCGGCTCGGAATAGAGATCGGCACGCCCACCCACCCTCAAGGTGGTTCGCTTTGCAAGCGGGTGATCCCACTGCACCACGGCATCGGCAGACAGCCTGGCCGCTAGATCTCGACTCCACTCGGAACTATTGATTTCCGTCGACATGATAACGATCTGTTCACCGTCGGATTCAAGAAACCACGCAGGTCTCCGGGCCCTTCTGCACGCCTGTCTTCAGCGAACCAAGAATGCGAGTCGCAATCCGCTGGGCCGCGTCTGCCACATGCCAGGAAGCCACATTTCGAGCCATCGTTTCGCGAGCCGTCGCATCGCGAAGAAGACGCAAAACCGGGTCCAAAAGTTTCCCCGATCCTGCCTCGCTTTGAGGAAGCCACACAGCGGCTCCGCGATCCGCCAGGATGCGTGCATTGACTGACTGATGATTGTCCGCCGCAGCCGGATAGGGGATCAGGATCGAAGCCACCCCCATCGCCGCACACTCCGCAAGTGAGGAACCTCCTGCCCGGCCAATGCAAAGCGTGGCCGCCGCGAGGGCCTGATCCATCTCATGAAGAAACGGCCGAATCACTCCGGCAACCCCCGCCGCGCCATAGGAAGCCCGCACTCGCTCGAAGTCGGGTTGCCCGGTGAGATGCAGAAACTGAAGCTCAGGAATCGCCTGAACCAAAGGGGGCAGGATCGCAACCACAGCCTCGTTAATCCCTCGAGCGCCTTGGCTTCCACCCGTGATCAAGAGCACGGGCCGATGAGGGTCGAGACCAAGTTCGGCGCGTGCCGCCTCCGGAACGATGCCAGGGTGGAATTGAGGACGCACCGGTGTCCCCGAGCGCGTCGCTCGAGGGCAACGAAGCCGCAGAACCGCTTCATCGAAGGCGACGAACGCCTCTTGAACCCCGCGGGAAAGGAGACGATTCACACGGCCAGGCACCGCATTCGAGTCGTGGAGAAACAGAGCCGCTCCTGAAAGCCTTCCGGCCAGAAGTGGGGCCGCTGCCGTAAAGCCACCCATGGCCAATACCGCCGCAGGAGGGCGCGTCGAAAAGGAGCGCTGGCACTGCAGAAAAGCGCCGAAAAGCCCTCGAGCTACGCGCCAGGAGGAGGCTTGCCCAAAACCGGCAGCAGGCAATCGGAGCACCTCAAAGCGGGTTTCTCCCGCCAGACCGACGCGGTCCACCTCTTTCTCGGAAACCACCAAGGTCACCGCCATTCCACGAGAGTGCAGTTCGCCGCCAACGGCGACCCCCGGGAAAAGATGCCCACCCGTCCCGCCACAGGCGATCACAACGCGCGGACTCATTGAGTTGGAAGCCTGCATCAGAAAAAGACAACGCTCCGGGCAAACGGGAGAACAGCTCTCACCTCATCCGGCCTTTCGCCGGTCAGCGGCTTCAAGCCTCCACCAGCAGGAGTGTCATGCGCTCGCCTCCGAAAATGGGTTGGTATCACTGCCAGGGAAGAGACCACGACCTCGCAACGAGCCGGCATGGCGGGCCACATTGAGCAAAATCCCCACGGTTGCGGACATCGCTAGCAAATTCGAACCGCCATAGCTAAGGAAAGGAAGCGCCAGTCCCTTGTTGGGCAGCGTGCTCGTAACAACCCCGATATTGATGAAAGCCTGAAAACCCAAGAGGAAGGTGCACCCTGTGGCCAAGAGAAGACCAAAGGTATCCCGAGCGTTCCAAGCAATGATCACTCCACAAATCACGATGAACACGAACGCCAGCAAGACCGCAAGGGTGGCGATAAGTCCCATCTCTTCGCCAATGACCGAGAATATGAAGTCCGTGTGGTGCTCCGGCATGAAACCCAGCTTGGTTCTGCCTTCCCCCAGCCCAACCCCAGCCACACCACCCGAACCCAAGGCAATCATGCTCTGATAGGCTTGGTAGCCCTTGTCATCCTTATACAGCTCCGGATGAAGCCAAGCGAGGACGCGCGTAGACCTCACCGAATTGTGCATCACTCCGACCACCAACGCTCCAAATCCCGCGGCGACCACCGGCCAGAAAAAAACAGGCCGGAGTCCTGCCACAAGTAGCATGACGCCGCTGACGCACGCTAGAAGCACAGTCGTTCCCCAGTCAGGCTCGGGGAAAATCAAGCCGAGCATGGCTCCCACGATCAGGCCAGGGATGATCAAGCCTTTCCAAAAGGTCCGCATGTGGACCTGATTCAGCTCACCATACTTGGCGAGACCGATGATCAGAGCAAGTTTCGCAAACTCGGAAGGCTGCAAGGATTGACCACCCAGGATGACCCAGCGCCTAGCCCCCTTGATCTCTGGTGCGAGTCCAGGAACAAAGACCAGGGCCACGAGCAGGAGCCCCCCCCCGTAGATCACCCATCCAAATCGACTCATCCATCGATAATCTGGCCAAGCGATCAAGCCACATACCACCAGCCCAACCATGACCCAAAAAGCCTGATTTCTCAGATACTTACTGCTCTCCATGCCCATGCACGCGCTGGCGATCATCACCAAGCCGAGAGCGGCCAGAGCGGCGACACAGAATATGAGTATGGTGGTGGCTGCTTTCACTCTAAGCGACAGACGTCAAATGCTCAATCAGGCCTCGGACACCGAAACCGAAAACGGCCTTTCGATCGCTCCCACTGGGCGAAACCCCAGTGGGGCGATCCAAGGTGTCGACCCCATCAAGGCCGAACGGAAGGGGGCGGTGGCAGCACCAATCCCGCTGGCTCTGGAGCCGGTGCCGGAGGCACCGGAGGAAGCGGAAATGACGCGGGAGGCAAACTCAGTCCTGGATCGGTAGCCGGAGCGGCTTTGTGGGTCGCTGCTGTTCCGCCAAGCTTCGCCGGAATCTTCAGCTTCTGACCCACCTTGATGGATGTCAGTTTGAGCCCGTTCGCCGACTGGATCGCTTTCACTGAAACCCCATGAGTCTTGGCGATCTTGGCCAAGGTATCTCCGGATTTGACCGTGTACTTGGGAGTGCTCGCGGGGGCCGCACTATCACCGCCCGAGTGGGCGTCGGGCGTCGGCGCTGGAGAGAGGGTCTTTGCAGGAATGACAAGCTTTTGACCGATCTTTAGCCGTCGCGCATCCAGACCTGGATTGGCAGCTTCAATCGCCTTCCAACCCATCCCATGCTTCTTGGCGATCACGGCACCCGTTTCACCCTTCAGGACGATATGTTCTGTACTAGGAGTGCCCGGCACCGGGTCCGAAACAACGCTCGGACCTGTGGGAGGCGTCGGCGAAGGGAACCCTTGAGGGGGGAGCTGCGACGTGATACCGGCCGGGGGAAGCGTGCCGTCCTGGCCAAGGCCAGGGGCCGGGATGGCTCCGCTCGGGACACCTGGAGGAGGCGGGTTGGGGGGCACGCCTTCCAATCCTCCTGGCAACGCGGGCGGGAGATTGGTGTCTGCCATAAGCGCCGGCGGCGGCGGGCTTCCCGCATCTCCTGCGGTCTTCCCTGGTTCCTCGTTTTTACATCCTTGGAGCAGCAGGACCGCAAGAGCCCCTACATGGAGGAATAGTATGACAAAAACCGCGGTGAGGTGAGACCGACGGCGTGGTTCAGCTTGGGCACCCTGGGGCACCAATGGACTCGGAGTATTCATTGCAAGGCTTGATCAGTTGCGATCGCAGATCGAACACGCCAACATGCGGCGCATTCCTTTGAGGTTGTTCTTAGTTCGGCCCGCCCTGGAAATCTGCCTCAAACAGACCCCATGACGGAAATTTTCAATCGGGGCGACGAACCCTACGCACGTCGCCATTTCAGCCCCTGAAGGTAGACGGCCCATGCTCATGAGCCGACCCTCCGTCCAACCGCCTGCCTGAACACTTCGCCCCGATGTTGGTAATTCTGGAACTGGTCAAAGCTGGAACAGGCCGGCGACAGCAAGATAATATCGCCCGGCTGGGCCAGCCGGGTTGCGTCGCTGACAGCTTCTAACAACGAGCCGCAAAGCGTGCAAGGAGTAAAAAGGCCCCAAGCGGAACGAAGTCGTTCCCGTGTCTCGCCAATCAGAAAAACACCCTTCACCTTTTGTGAGAGCAACGGTCCGGCATCGTGATACTCCAGTCCTTTATCCTTCCCTCCCGCGATCAGCCATATATTGGGTTTACTCTCGGAAGCGATGGCGACGGATCTGAGTGCCGCCATCAGGGAATGCAGGGTGGTGGACTTGGAGTCGTTGATGTAAGAAACATCGTCGAACTTTCCGATGGGTTCACAGCGGTGGGGGAGCGGACGAAAGTCTCGGATCGCCTGGAGGGTCTCCTCCAACGGCAAACGGAGCACGCGCCCCACGGCAAGGGCCGCCATGCAATTCTCCGCGTTGTGCGGTCCGATGAGATGGCATTGGACCATATCCAGCAAGGGACCCTCCCACCCCGGAAACCGACTGATGATCAGGCCACGATCCATCCAAAGGTCCGCAGTGGTGTCCGTCGCACTGTACGTGATCAACTTCGATGGGATTCCTACTCCCACAGCACGCAATTGCTTCAACGCCCCAGACTGGACGATCGCCCAATCAAAGGGCTGCTGGTTGCGGAACAAAAGCCCCTTCGCTCGAATGTAGGCCTCCAAAGTCCGATGGCGGTCCAGATGGTCCGGGGCGATATTAGTGAGCACTCCGACACTCGGTCGAAAGTAGTCCGTGGTCTCGAGTTGAAAGGAACTCGCCTCGAGGGTCAGAAAATCCAGCTCGCGCGTCTGATCGACCACCGAACAGAGCGGGACACCTACATTGCCGGCTGCAATGGTCCGCTTGTGACTGTGCGCGAGCATTCGCTCGATCAGCCTAGTGGTCGTCGTCTTGCCGTCGGTGCCTGTAACGGCGATGCTCAGGCAAAGCGACTCTCGATAACCGAGCTCAAACTCACCAATTACAGGCACACCCGCTTTTCTGAGTTGCTCAAGGAGCGGGAGCTCCAGAGGAACGCCTGGACTAACCACGGCAAGCTCATACGGCCTCGCAGACAACACCTGAACGCCCAACTCGACGTGCGCCCCGAGGGCGGTGAGCCGGCGCGAGGTCTCCTCAAGCACTCCGCTTCGGGAGGAATCAATCGCGTGAACCCGGGCCCCACGTCGCAGAAGCAGTTCCACTGCCGCGCAACCACTGGCTGCGAGACCGACCACCAAAACCGACTGATTTTCGTAGTGTGCCATCAGAGTATGCCAAATGCGCCAACGCTCATCGTATTTTCAAGGTTGCCAGCGCCATCACGGCGCAGAGAAAGCATAGGATATAAAAGCGGGTCACCACCTTGGTTTCCGGCCAACCGAGTTTCTCGAAGTGGTGATGCAAAGGAGCCATGAGGAAAACCCTTCGGCCCTGACCGTAGCGGAGGCGAGTATACTTGAACCAGCTCGTTTGAACCATGACCGAAAGGGTCTCCAGAACAAAAACAGCCCCTGCGATCACCAACACAAGCGGCTGATGGATGAGCACTGCGATGATTCCAAGAGCCCCTCCGAGACTAAGAGACCCCGTGTCACCCATGAACACCTGTGCCGGATGGCAGTTAAACCAGAGGAACCCTAAGCCAGCCCCCATCATAGCCGCGCAGAACACCGTGAGCTCTCCCGCCCCGTCCACATAGGGCACCTGAAGATAGCCCGCCAAACGAAAGTTGCCCGCAATGTAAGTCAGCACCAAGAAAACAACAGTCACAATCAGCGTACAGCCAATCGCAAGCCCATCGAGCCCGTCGGTGAAGTTCACCGCGTTGGAGCTCCCCACGATGGTGAAAACCGTTAGAAGTAGCCCAAGGGAAAGCCCCAGCATCCCCGTGGCCACGGGATGTTTGGCAAAAGGAATCATCACCTGCTCTACCAACGCCCGCGTGGCCGGGTTGCGCCAGAGGTAACCGGCAATGAATGTGGCGAGCCCAAACTGCACCACCAGCTTCACCCAAGCCTTTGCTCCACGATTGCTCTGTTGAGTGATCTTAGCGTAATCATCGTAGAAGCCCAATCCAGCAAAAACCAGCACAGAAAGCAGGGTCAGCAAGACCAGCACATTGGGTTGGGCCCAGAGAACCGCCGCCAGATCCATCGAGGCTACTATCAGAAGCCCTCCCATGGTCGGCGTTCCTTTCTTGCTCATTCGAGCAGCAAGCCCTCCCGCCTCCTCCGCTTTGTCCACATAGTCCTGACCGTAGCGAAGCCGCTTCAGCCAAGCGATCAGCACCGGCCCCAACCAAAGGGAGATCACCAGCGCGGTCATCGCCGCCGCAGCACTCCGGAATGTGATATACCGGAAAAGACGCAGGAAGGAGAGCGGATCCTCCCAAGGGGTGTCCTTGACGGAGGCAAGCAGTTGCTGTGCGAAATAGGGCAACATTGGTCAGGGAACTTTCAGGGCTTCCGCCACGCGCTCAAGCCCCGACGATCGGGACGCCTTGATCAGAATTAGGTCACCAGGACGCACCCTGGATTTCAAAAAATCAATGGCAGGCTCAATAGACAGCCACGAGGAGGTCTCAGGCACACCCGCCTCCTTGGCAGCATCGACAGTCACAGCGGCATACTCGCCAACGCCGAGCACCAGGCCCACCCCCAACTCACCGGCGATGCGACCCACTTCCTGATGGGCCTTGGCCGTGCCTCCCCCCAACTCTGCCATGTCGCCCATGACCGCGATACGCCGCCCGGTGCACGGCAGGTCAGCGAGGGTGAGGAGTGCGGCCCGCATGGAGTCCGCGTTGGCGTTGTAGCTGTCGTCAAGAACCTGGATTCCCCTGTAGCTGGACAACACGCCACGAGATTTGGCGGGAGCGCAGGTCTCCAGCCCGATACGAATCTCCGAGGCGGTTAACCCGAGCTCATGCCCCACGGCCGCCGCCAGCATGGCGTTGTTGACCTGATGCCTTCCAAGCAGTCCCACGCGATAGGAGCCTTCAAAGCCAGCGGGTGCACGAGTCACCCTGAATGAGGTGCCCTCTTGGCTGACGCTTACCTCATCCGCTACCCAGTCGTTGTTAGGCCCAGATCCCACCCGAACCACCCGGCATCGGGCCCGATCTGCGACCTCCTCCAGTAGATCCGAATCTCCCGGGAGAACGAGAACTCCCCCCTCCGGCAGACCCGCAGCCAAGCTCGACTCCTCGGCGACCACCCCCGCCAGATCTCCGAAATGCTCCAGGTGCTCACGACCAATACTGGTCATAACCCCGATACGAGGATCCACCATCTGCACCAAAGGGGCCAACTCGCCTGGATGATTCGTGCCCAACTCCAGCACTGCAGCCGTATGCGTGGCATCGATGCGCAGCAAAGTAAACGGGACGCCCAGGTCGTTATTGAAGCTCGCCTCACTCCACAGAGTGGTGAACCGCGTCTTCAGTACCGCAGCAACAAGCTCCTTGGTCGTGGTCTTCCCATTCGACCCAGCCACAGCGACCATGAGGAGTTTCAACTCCTGCCGATAGGCGGCGGCGATACGGCCTAGGGCCACGCGAGTGTCCTCCACCTCGACCACACCACACGGCAGATCACTCAGGGCCGCGCGGCCGGATTGAACCAGAACAGCCGAAACTCCGCGGGCAGCTACTTCGCCTAGAAACGAATGGCCATCAAAGCGGCCTCCCGAAATCGCAATGAAGAGATCACCGGTGCGGGCCTGACGCGAGTCCGTGCAAACACGGTTCACAGAAGCACCGCCCTCACCCTTTACGAGTTGGCCTCCGCAGGCGCCTGCGATAAAACTGAGAGGTCGGGAGTCCATGCTATCTTTTCCGCTGACGAAGCTGCTCGAGGGTCTCCGATGCATGAACCCGATCGTCGAAGGGAACCACTGTGTCGTTGAACTCCTGGTACGTCTCATGGCCTTTGCCAGCGATCAGGACGGTGTCACCTGGCTGAGCCATGCGAACAAGCTCATCGATGGCGCGGCGCCGCTCCAGCTCGATATGATACGAATCGGAACGCACAGAGCGATAGCCCGATTCCACCTGTGCCGCAATTTCGGCCGGCGATTCGCGGCGGGGATTATCCGTGGTGATGAGGGTGTAATCCGCCAGTTGAGCAGCCACTCGGCCCATCCGCGCGCGTTTGGAAGTATCCCGGCCGCCGCCGCAACCAAACGTCAGAAGAACGCGTCCCTCCGTGATTTCACGAAGCGTCTTGAGCACATTCAACAAAGCGTCGTCCGTGTGGGCATAGTCGACGAAGACACCGAAAGGCTGCGTGCAACGGATGGCCTCAAGCCTTCCAGGCACAGGAGGCAACGCGTTGAGAGCGCTCTGGATTTTGGGAATCGGAATCTCAAGTGCCAGTCCGGCACCGATCGCTGCCAGGGCGTTATAAACATTGTGCCGCCCAATCAAGGGGAGTCGACAGGCGAATGTGTGCCTCGAGGTTTCCACAGTGAACCGTGAGCATTCACGGGTGAGCTCCAAGCGCGTGGCGCGAAGCTCAGCAGACTTTTCGATACCGTAGGTCATCCGGATAGCCGGGGAGTTTCCCGCGGCGATACGTTCGCCATACGAATCGTCAATATTGATCACCCCAGTCTGAGACTTCTGAACCGGCCAGTCAGGCTGAAACAGCCGCCGCTTGGCCGCAAAGTAATCTTCCATGCCACCATGGTAATCGAGATGATCCTGTGTGAGGTTCGTGAAGATGGAAACATCGTAGTCGATCCCCCACACCCGCTTTTGCTGGAGAGCATGGGAACTCACCTCCATCACACACGCCCCGCAATCGGCTCGAACCATCTGAGCGAGCATCTGCTGCAGATCAACCGATTCGGGGGTCGTTCGCTGAGCGGGAATGACACGGTCGCCAATTTCATAACGAACCGTTCCCATCAGACCTGTCCGGACGCCAGAGGTCTCGAGCATCGCCTTCACCATGAACGCGACCGTCGTCTTTCCATTGGTTCCCGTAACCCCGATTACACGAAGCCGGGAGCTAGGATAACCATAGAACGCGGCACTGGCGCTGGCCATGGCCTCACGGACGTCCGCCACACGGATGCGGGTCACTCGGCTCGGCGCCGCAGCATCCCGCGCGCAGAGGACCACACTCGCCCCACGTTCCACTGCTGAGGCCATAAAGGCACCTCCGTCTTGCTGGAGCCCAGGAGCGGCCACGAAAAGCATGCCCGGGGTCACGCGCCGAGAGTCATGGGTTATCCCAGTAAACTCGCGCTCCACTGCTCCCTCAACAAGCGGGTCAGACAGGAATGGAGTTAAATCCCGAACCTTCATGAATCAGCGGTGTGTGTTGTCGGCGTTGGTCATCGAGAGGGCTTCGAGTCGCTGACAGGTTTGAGCGCAGTCGCAAGAATCTCTGCTCGTTCAGAGTGGGAAGCGAGCACAGTTCGGTCGGGAGAAATCTTTAGGTAGCGCGCAGCCT
>CAMAVD010000134.1 GCA_945861575.1 Akkermansia muciniphila | reverse complement strand
CCGGACGGGACGTTTACTACCGAGCTTGCGAAGCTGGGGTCGCCCCTCACTCCGTCGGTTATGACTACATGAACGTGCGTCTCACATTCATGACCAGACTTTCACTGGCTACTCTTCTGGCCTTAGAGGCTGCACTCAGGAGTTCTGAGGATGGAGTTCTAGAAGTAATTCGGGCCCGTGATCGCAGAACTCGCGTTGAGGATCCGGAACTCAGGCGCTGAGAGCCCTTGCTGGGTCTTCCACCCGAGCAGGGTCGCGAGCCTCGAGGTCGAGCTGCACGGCTCGAACTACCGCCTTCATATCTCCGCGCACCCCGGCCCCGTTGTCGCGAAATGCCTCGGCCACGCGAGCCGCATAGCCGGTGCTCGGATTAGAGGTCACGAATCGCTGGATGCAGAGCGACATCCAGAAGCAGATCGCGATAGTTTCCAAAGGCATGGCGCACCATGAGGTCGTAATAGTGGGCCATTCCCTGTTGCTCAACGGCCAACTGCTCAGGTCGGTCCGACACCACCACGAATTCTCCTTCCAGTTTCCGTAAAGCTCCCGGGCATTGCCATGGATGACTGCCCAATCCACCCAAGGCTGGATCAGGCCCAGAGGCCTCTGGAACTGATCCTCTATCCAACCGTCAAATCCCAAACGCATGACGTCCTCCACATTCTCGGGAATCATGTCCCCATCTGAAGCCGTGTCCTGATCGGGTCCAAAAGCGGCCTGAAGCAGAAAGCGCGCAGCCGACTTGGGATTGGGAAGGGATCCAGCTAAGATCCGCAACGCAAGCACCCGACACAAAGGCCGACCAGGTCACCATCATCCCTTTCAAATGAATCTCGATCCCTTCACTTCCAATCGTCGCACGCAGCTCCTACTCCCTCTACTGCTGTGGTGCTTGCCACCCATAACCCTCCGGTCCGCCAAGACGGGTTAACCGCGCGCTACTGTTTTCGGCGCTTTGCCGCCCGTTTCGAATTGGCTTCAATCCATTCGGCGTATTGCTCTTGCGAAAGCTCGCCTGAAGCGAGCCCCAATGTTTTGAGCGTGGCATCGACCTCCGGGCCGACCAGCTGATAGCCGTTGCGTCCCAGAAACGTGTAAGCCGCAATAAACCCGGTGCGCTTGTTGCCGTCGATGAAGGGATGATTCTTGACGATTCGCGCCTCGACCGTGGTCAAAATCCCAGCGCGACCTTGTAAACCAAAGTTATGGGCAATCAAAAGTTTGGCCGGTTGGAGGAATCAAGGGAATCCGGCCCGGGCCCTGGGACAGACGGGCGGTCTGCTCCCAAAGCCCTTCCATGTCCTGCGCGCGGCAGGATTGGCCATAGATGTTGTAAAGGCATTCCACTGTCTGACGCAGTTCCTCGGACGTCACCGAAGACTCCGACTCCCTTCCCACCCTCCGCAAGACCAGCGCCAAGGGCAGTGGATGGATCCGTCCCTCCGCATCGATGTCGGAAAAGGGACGAAAGTCAGGCTGCTGATAGTCCACGAACCTCGGGTCTACCTTGAGAAACCCCGCCCTTTGAAAGGAACATAAACGGAGGGTCTTCGCCTCATCCTTAGGGTCTGGATGCTCCACTTCCGCGACCAGAGTCACCGGGGAATGGAGTGGCAACCCGGCAGCCTCCAGACAGGCACGGCCTGTTTGGAGGGGCATCGACCGCATCCATGCCGCCACGCCCCTGCGTCGCCAAGCAGGCTCCACCACGATATGCGACTGATGCACCACCACTCTCGGCCCCGACGGAGTCTCAGAAGCGATGGCCACATGATCTGCCACCCCAACCAAATCCTCCCCCGAAGTCATCACGACCAAATCATAACGCAGCCAACGGCCCTGAATCTGAGCCGCTGGAAACCATCGAAGCCGTGACACGATGACCTCTAGAGTCTCCATTTCCCCTTGATGACCAAACTCCTGCCAGAGTCGATCATAGCCCCGACGGAGCAAAGGATCCTCTAGGCTTGCAATCCTTTGAGCACACACTCTGGAGAAGTCCAGAGATCGAAAGCGTTGATCCCCAGGGGAAAGATCGTCTGGTAGGAAGGGGAGGAGTGTCATCAGCCAGCGTTTCGCGAGATGGGGTCCTTCGATCCCTTGAGGATGAGCCTGCGAACTTCCAGGATCTCATCCGTACCCACCCACCCACGGAAGGAGGACATCGGAAGCACCTTGGGGAAGGCCACGGTTTTTCCCGCCTCGGCTAGCAGGATGATTTTCACGGAGGGACAGTCTCTCTCTAGCGTGTCTAACAGGGCAAGTGGATTCCATGGAAGCGGAAATCCGCCCATCACCAGCCAGTCCGGACGCAGTTCCGCCACCAGAGTGACCACGGACTCGGCGGAGGCCGATTCCACCCACTCATCCACCACGCCTTCCAATAATGCGCGAAGCATCAGGCGAATCCGTGGATCCGGATTCGCAACCATTACATGCGTCCCTCGCGCCCTCTTCACACTGCCAATCTTCATCGATTCACCTCACCAGTCATACGAGCCGCCCCCTACCCTTCTTTCTCTGCCCCAGGAGAAATTCCAAAAGAGAGGGTTGGATTCATCCACTGGAAATTTTTTGACACCGGGGGGAGAATCTCGCAGCCTAACCCCACACTATGAGAATCGGCATCAACTCCTTTTTGTTCACCTCACCGTTCACCAATGAAAGTACGTCACTTTTCAAGAAGTTCAAGAAATGGGGCTTCGACACGGTGGAGATCCCTGTCGAGGATCCCTCTCATATCGATCCCGTCCATGTGAAACGGGAACTGGACAAGTACGGGCTGGCCTGCGGATCGGTTTGCGCCTGCATGGGCGGTGGCCGCGACCTGCGTGGAACGCCAGAACAACAAAAGGCCGGATTGTCCTACATGATGACCTTGATTGACCAGATGGTCATCCTGGACTGCCCCTCCCTCATCGGCCCCGTGTACTCTGAGGTCGGTCGGGCCGACGCTGTGGCTCCCGAGGACTACAAAAAGCAATGGGCAACCGTAGTCAAGCACCTGAAGACGCTCAGCAAATATGCCGAGAAGAAAGGCCGCCAGGTTTGCCTGGAACCCCTGAACCGCTTTGAGACCGATTTCATCAACACCTGCGACCAAGGCCTGAAGATGATCAAGGACGTGGGCAGCCCTGCCCTACGACTGCACCTCGACACCTTCCATATGAACATCGAGGAAAAGAATCAGGCAGCCGCCATCAAGAAGGCCGGCAAGCATCTTGCCCATTTCCACGCCTGCGGCAGCGACCGTGGCACCCCCGGAAATGACCATATCGATTGGAAGCCCATCGCAGCAGCGCTCAAGTCCATCAAATACAATGGCGACGTCGTCATTGAATCCTTCACCACCGATGTGAAAGTGATCGCACGCGCAGCCGCCATCTGGCGGAGGATGGAACCGACCACCGAAGAGATTGCGGTGAAGGGAATCAAGTTCCTCAAAAAGACCCTCTAATCTGCTTGCCCTGGAGCCATTGCCCGGCTCCAGGGCCCTCTCCCCCACGGCTGGAGCAGTCGATTTGGCTCCTCAGACGGCTTTTGGTTGAAGCACTTCAAAGTGCGCCTGCGCGCCAAAGCAGGCCAAACACGTCTCAATTGAGATTTGCCACCCTTCTTGGAATGCCCTAAATATGTCGGTTCCGGTTGGCCGAAATGACCATGAAACCCGACGTTGAAATCTACGACACGACCCTGCGCGATGGCAGCCAGGGCGAAGGCATCAACTTTTCTGTGACGGACAAGTTGCGTATTGCCGAAAAACTCGACGCTTTCGGGGTTCACTACATTGAAGGTGGCTGGCCTGGTTCGAATCCAAAGGATATCGAGTTTTTCTCCCAAGCCCGCCGGAAGAAGTTCAAAAACGCCAAGATCGCTGCCTTTGGTTCCACCCGCCGCAAGGGGGTGTCCGCCGACAAGGATGAGCAGGTCCGTCTGCTCCTCGAGGCGGAAACGCCGGTGGTGACCATCTTTGGCAAGACCTGGCTCCTCCACGTCAAGGAGGTCCTGCGCACCACGCCCGATGAAAACCTGGCGATGATCGCCGACACCGTCCGCTGCCTCAAGAGCCACGGTCGCATCGTGGTGTATGACGGCGAGCATTCATTCGATGGCTACAAGGACGACCCCGAATACGCTCTCGCCACCTGGCGGGCTGCCGAAGAGGCTGGAGCCGACGTGATCGCCCTCTGCGATACCAATGGAGGCACCCTCTCCTCCGAGATTGCTCGCATAACCCAAACCGTCCGCAACCAAATGACGGTTCGGCTGGGGATTCATACTCATGACGACATCGGTCTCGGAGTCGGTAATGCCCTAGCTGCCCTGGACGCGGGAGCCTCTCATGTCCAAGGCACGATCAACGGATATGGTGAACGCACCGGCAACTGCAATCTCACCAGTGCGATCCCCTGCATCGCGCTGAAAATGAAGCGCCATTGTGTGCCGGAGAGCTCCTTGCGCAAACTCCAGGATTTGTCCCAGTTCGTCGACGAAATCGCCAACCAGCGCCACAACACCCGATTACCCTGGGTGGGAGCAACCGCCTTTGCTCACAAGGGTGGCATGCACGTCAACGCCGTTCAGAAAATCGCCCACAGCTTCGAGCACATCAATCCAGAAGTTGTCGGCAACAGCCGTCGAGTGCTGGTGAGCGATCTCGCCGGGCGTAGCAATATCTTCATGAAGGCCCAGGAGCTGGGCTTCAAACTCGAAGGCGACACGCCGGAGCTGAAAAGCATCCTGGCACGCATCAAGGAACTGGAACATGAAGGCTACGAGTTTGAGGCGGCGGAGGGTTCCTTAGCATTGCTGATCCGCAAAGCGATGTCGCAAAAGCCCGCGCCGTTCACAGTCGACGGCTATCACGTATCGATGCGTCGAGACACGGCCGGCTCAGTCTGCGAGGCCACTGTCAAAGTCCGGGTCGAAGGCGCCCTGGCCCATACCGTTGCCGAGGGCGATGGCCCGGTGAACGCGCTCGACGCCGCCCTGCGGGCCGCGCTGTCACGCTTTTTTCCCGAGCTCAAGAAGGTCCGCCTCATCGATTATAAGGTGAGGATTCTCGATTCTGGAACCGGCACCGCCGCCAAGACCCGAGTTCTGATCGAATCCAGCGATGGGAAGGCCAACTGGGGAACGGTTGGAGTGAGCAGCAATATCATCGAAGCCAGCCTGCAGGCGCTGGTGGACGGTATGGAATACCGCCTGACCCGGTCCTAAACCTGGAGCATCCCTTCAGATCGTCCGCAGCTCCTTTTCATTTTTGCTATGCCTGAGATCACCAAAGCATATGAACCGCAGTCCGTAGAGGACCGCTGGTATCAGTTCTGGTTGGACAACCACTGCTTCGTCGCCGACGCGGCCTCCTCCAAACCAGCCTATTCTATCGTCATCCCACCGCCCAATGTCACGGGCATGCTGACCCTGGGTCATGTGCTCAACAACACGATCCAGGACATCCTGGCACGACGCGCGCGCATGTTGGGGTTCGAAGTGCTCTGGCTACCGGGCACCGATCATGCAGGAATCGCCACACAAACGGTGGTCGAGCGCACGCTTAAGAAGCAGGGGCTTATCCGCCATCGAAACGACCTAGGACGGGAGGCTTTCCTGGCCAAGGTCTGGGAGTGGAAGGACAAACATGGCGGCATCATCATCCAGCAACTCAAGAAGCTCGGTGCTTCCTGCGACTGGTCGCGAGAACGCTTCACCATGGACGCAGGCTATTCCAAGGCCGTGGCGGGCGTTTTCGTGGATCTCTATCGTAAAGGGCTCATCTATCGCGGCAAGCGCATGGTGAATTGGTGCCCTTCATCGCTGACCGCTCTCTCTGACGAAGAGGTGGAGATGAAGGAGCAGAACGGTCTCCTTTACCATTTTAAGGTTGAGGTAGCCGAAGTCCCGGGCCAATTTTTGACGATCGCGACCACACGCCCCGAAACCATCCCGGGCGACACCGCGGTGGCGGTCAATCCCAAAGACCCTCGCTACGCCGCGCTGATCGGAAAGCATATCGTCCGTCCCCTCCCCCCGGAGATGCCGCGCGAACAGCGCCTCATCCCGATCATCGGAGACGATCACGTTGATTTCGAGTTTGGCACCGGCGTGCTGAAAGTCACACCGGCACACGACAAGGCAGACTTCGACATCGGACAACGCCACGGACTGCCCGTGATCGAGGTCATCAACGCGGATGGAAGCATGAATGACCTTGCCGGCAAGGACCTCGCCGGACAGGACCGCTTCGCCGCGCGCAAGGCGGCCGTGGAGATTCTGCGCACGCTCGGCAGCCTAGACAAAGAGGAACCCTACAAGAACAACGTAGGTTACAGCCAACGGGCCGACGTTCCCATCGAGCCACGACTGAGCGAGCAGTGGTTCCTAAAATACCCAGGCTTGGAAAAGGCCCGCAATGTGGTTTCGCAGGGGACGATGAAGTTCTACCCTGACCGTTGGGCCAAGGTCTACGACCACTGGCTGGAAAACATCCAGGACTGGTGCATCAGCCGCCAGCTTTGGTGGGGCCATCAGATCCCGGTCTGGTATCGCACCCGTGATGGCCAGGACGAAGTTCATTGTGATCTAACGCCTCCGGAAGGCGAGGGTTGGACACAGGACCCCGATGTACTCGACACCTGGTTCAGCTCGTGGCTCTGGGCCTACGAGACCATGGACGAGCCAACGCGGAAAAAGTTCTATCCCACGTCCGTTCTCGTGACCGGCCCCGACATCATCTTCTTCTGGGTGGCTCGGATGATCTTTGCCGGGTTCGAGTATATGGGCGAGTTGCCCTTCCACGACGTCTACTACACCGGCATCATTCGCGATAAGCAGGGACGGAAGATGTCGAAGAGCCTGGGGAACTCGCCCGATCCGCTCGACTTAATCGCCCAGTATGGGGCCGACGCCCTGCGCTTCGGAGTTATGCGCAGCGCGCCCTTGGGCCAGGACATTCTGTTCGATGATCAGAATGTGGAGCTCGGACGCAACTTTGCAAACAAGCTATGGAACGCCTGCCGATTCCGGCAAATGCAGGGCGGCGAGATTGAGGGAGAGATCGATCCTCGACGCCTGGCGAGCGAAGACAAATGGATTCTGCTTAAACTGAACCAAGCGTTGATCGAGCTCGATCAGTCATTCCGAGATTACAATTTCAGCTTAGCCACCCAGACCCTCCATCGCTTCTTCTGGAACGAGTACTGCGACTGGTATGTGGAGGCGTCCAAGGCAGTGTTCTACGGGACCGACGACGCGAAGAAAGCCCACAAGGTAGCGGTCATCGATTTCATTCTGGCGCATACCCTGCGTATATTCCATCCGTTCATGCCCTTCATTACGGAAGAGCTCTGGCATGCGATGGGTTACAATCAAGATTTACCGGCCGGACAGGGCGGTACCACCCTGATGACTGCGGCGTGGCCCAAGCCCTTCGATGCCGATTTCATTAACCATTACGGCCTCGACGCCTGCTATCTGGAGAACGTGGATGCGAAGTTCGAACTGGTTACCCAGGGACGCAATTTGCGTCGCACCGCGAACATCGCCGCAAACAAGAAGGCTCATTTCATCTGCAAGCCCACCCAGGGGTTCTCCGCCCAGGAGATCGAGGTACTGAAAATCTTACTGAACGCCGATAGTCTGGAAGTCAATGCGGACTATCAGCCTGGAAAAGGTGTGATCACCACCAGCACCCCGCTGGCAGAGCTGTTCATGTCGCTGGAAGGCCTAGTGGACGTGGAGGCTGAGAGCTCACGCCTGAATAAGGAATTAGAGAAGATCCGATTGGAGATCACGAAGGTAGAGGAAAAATTGGCGAACCCCGCGTTCACCCAGAAAGTTCCACCCCAAGTCCTTGCAGAGCATCAAAAACGACGGGGTGATTGGCAAACGAAGCTGGACCAAACCACAGCCGCTTTGAAGGCGCTGGAGGGAACCTAAACCTAGACCCTGTCGGACGTACGACTCGCAGACGTGGGTCCGGCTGTGGAGCTCGTTTCTGCTGAGCACTCTCGCAGGAATCGTCTCGACAGGCTCAAGGCATTTTCCTACGAGAAGGACGAGGGGTCCACGGATGGGCTGAGAGACGTGAACAGGATGGAACAAGGCAAACCAGGCCGGTTATTCGCTTTCATTGAACGTTGGGCTCCCGTCCGTGTCAGGCTGTCTGGGGCCTGAGCTCTCGGAGCAGCCGATGCAGCTGCCCGCAGGCGTAGAGAGGGACTGAGAGAAGCTTCACCGGGATCGGGTTGTCACCCGGGAGCACGACCTCCTCGAGCGTAAGCGGGCCCATGTAGGCACGCGCCGCCAAGCGGCGGTGCTTCTCGCGCAGGAATTGAAACGCCGAGCGGAGCGTGCCGCTTTTCCCAGCCTTGACCTCGATCGGCACAATCTCCTGGGCGGAGGTGGCGAGGAAGTCCACCTCGGCATTCGCGTTGCGGGCCTCACGTGCCCAGTAGAACAGCTGCGGGGGCTCAAACTCAGCGGCAATGGCCAAGAGTTGCTGCCCGACGAACTGTTCCGCCAGAGCCCCCTCATGCACGGTGATCAGCTGGTCCGCGCCCACGAGGTCGAGACCGCACAAAGAGTTCGCCAGCCCGATATCGAGGAACAGCGCCTTGAACTGCTTTTCGTCTTGCTCCGCCCCCAATGGCAGCCCATTGGCCGCAGTGTGGATGATCGGCTGCACCACCCGGCTGAGCGTGAGCAATTCAAGGGCGCGTCTCACATCGGCCGAACGTTCCTCGCGGCTGATGTTTACGAACTTGATCTTGCGACCCACATTTTGTGCCACATGCCGATACGTCTTGCGCATCAATTCGTGAAGCCGTCTCGGTCCGTATTTCGCGAAGTCTGCCTGGACGGTTTCGACCAGAGCGGCCTGGATCCGCTGCACCTCTAGTAGGTCCTTACGTTCGGCGTAGGCGCGGACCGCTTCAGGCATGCCTCCAACAAAAAAGTAACGGCGCAACACCTCGGCCAGCTTCCGGTCCACCGCCTCGGTGGGAGGATTGCCCAGGGTCACCCGCTGCAGGTACTCCACGAGCGCCACACCTTCCGCAGCCTCCAGGAATTCCTCGAACGACATCGGGTGCAAGTGGAGAAACTCGATTCGTCCGACGGGCATCGAATACTCGAACTCGCGCAGCGCGAAATCGAGCAGCGATCCTGCTGCGATGATGTGAAGCCCTGGTGTCAGCTCGTGGAAGTAGCGCAGCTGAGCGAGTGCTTTCGGACATGCCTGAATCTCGTCCAGGAAGAGGAGGCTCTTTCCAGGGACCAAGGGGCGCCCTTTCAACAACGCGAGCTCCTCCAGCAGACGTTCGGGGTCCGACAGATCGAAGAGTCCGTGGAGGTCGCGCTCCCGCTCCAAGTCCACAGTCACCACGGATTCGAAGCAACCTGCAGCCCAGGTCTTGATCAGGTACGTCTTTCCAACCTGACGAGCACCACGGATTACCAGTGGCTTGCGACCTGGGCGGTCGCGCCACGCGGACAGATACCGTTCAGATGTGCGCTTCAAGTTGGATTGGATTACGTCACTCCTATCGCTAAAAGACAATTGGATTCTAGCAGGCCAGCAACCAGAATAACCTGGAACCATTCAATAGCTCCGACGGACACCCTGCAGAAGGAGGTTCGAAGTCCCTAGGGCCTGCTAGTTGGGGAGCACGTGATCGGGGGTGGAGCAGGTTGGCTTGGTATCCATGGTCCCAATGGTGTAGGTGCCACGCGCCGGGCACGTGGGCTCACTCTTGATAGTCTTGTCGTTACCGTAAAGCTCCGCGCCGGTTGGCCCTTCGCTGCCGCCCTTGCGGGATTCGAGTGCCCAGACCTCCTTGCCGCCCTCAATCGAGCGAAGATTCTGGATGCAGGCCGCGCGCTGGGCGTCCTTACGAGCCTTCATCAGATTTGGCACCGCGATCGCAGCCAGGACGCCGATGATGGCGACCACGATCATGATTTCCACCAGGGTAAAACCGCGCTTCGAATTGAAATGGTTTTTCATAGTCCTAACTAGATCTCTAACAGGCCATCAAGTCACCCAGTGCCTGGAACAGCGCTGTGAGCCTTCGGAATGAGCCAGTATCGCACACTTCACCCACGATCGCCACTGCCTGCTACACCTCAAATCGCCGCCCAAACCAGATCTTCAGGCAAGGCGCATGGAACGCTCCGAAGGCCTGTCACCCTAGTCTACACCGACAGACTCCAGGAGTTGCGGCACAGATGAAGCCGCACGGCTCGACGGGCAGGACACTCAACTAAACTGCTGAGCCTAGGCTCTTTAGACCCCCATGCCATCCTCGAACGAACCCGCGGCCACAGGAAAACAGAGGTGATCCCGGACGTATTGGATGCCATTGGCGCTGGTGGCGTCAAGATCGCGGAAAGCACTCTCCGCCTCAACGATAAGAGGAGCAGTCTTCCGGCCGTTAACCTCGCAGTAGCGCCGGGCATAGCCAATGTCGATGAGCATCTCCACATAGCGGACCATGTTCAGATCGCCGCTAGGGATATCGACAAACTGCATCGCACGCCCCGGCCAGTTTGGCTCGAGCTTGCGCAAAGGGATGCCCTTACGGATCACGAAATTCTTAACATGGCAGGCATAAACACGATCCGCCACCTTCCGGAATCGCGTTTCCCAGTCCTCACCCTCCCAGCAGTGCGATGGGTCGGCATTCACTGCCAGAACCTTATCGCCGTCGCAGATACGGACCAAGGTGTTGAACTCGTCCGCACAGGCAGCGCCGGTGCCCGGATGAATCTCATGGGCGAGATAGATGCCAAGTGCGTTCGCATGTTTGCGAATCTTGGCAGTCTTCTTCACGAAGCGATCATTGCCTTCCTTGATGAAGTCGTAGCCAGGCCCTGCCCAGAATCCCCACGGATAACCTGTGGCCGCCTCCCAACCATGAGCCACACCCCAAAACATCGGGAGAATCTTGAGACCGAGCTCAGCAGAAAGATCGAGCAAACGAAGAATATAGTCCTCAGCCCAAGCCTCGATAGCCTCAGGGCTCTTTTTGGCAACGTCGGCCGGAATAAACGGCCGGATGGTTGGGGAAGCGGTCCAGGCAGTGGTATGCACCCAGAAGGCGCAGTGACCCGAAATTCCGTCTAAGCTCAGCTTGGCCTTGCTGAAGGCCTGCTTGATTTCCTTGGCCGTTTGAAAGCCCCCCTTGCCGCTGTGCAGCATGTAGTTGGACGGCTGCGCTCCAGCCGCTCCAGCCTTTTTTGCATAGGCCAGGAAATCGGGAAGACTCTTGGCGCCGTGTTGCGCCCCTTCAACGCTGGGATGGAAAATGCTTTGAGCCATAAATCGTCAAGTTTGCTTTGTGCGCGTGACGATTACCGAGCGGAGGAGTTGAATGCAATCGGAAAGCGTCGTGAACCAGTTGTTCTCCCCCTCGGATCACGCGTATAAGGTGCAGGACTGTCCCCCACCCACCCTTGCTCTCGTGCGCCCCCTCCAGGGTGGTGTCGTGTCCTGACGAGAGTGATCTTGCTCTCTTTGCCTGCTGCCTTCACTCCTGCAGCTCCCCCCTTGGCGATCAATGTTCTTGAACCTCTCTTCCATCCCGGCATCCGCGTTCCCCACTATTCACGGTGGGGGTTACACCCCATAGCGCAGCCGCACCGGCCAGCGCAAAATCATGGACGCAAAATCGGCAGGCGACCACAAAGCACATCAAGCAGAACAGAAATAATTGTTGAGCGCCACGATGCCCGGTCGCGGCAAATCCCTACGGACCTGTGGCGCTACTTCAAATAACACTGCTGCCTCCGCTCACGATTTGGATTGTCCAGTCGTGGGCGGGTCGCAGCGCAACGAAAGACACTTTCTAATGAATCATACAGACGGATGGATGGGTGGATGAATTGGAAGCGCTCTTTCGGGGCTACGGTTACACGCCGTATTTCGTCGAGGGTGACGATCCGATGAAGATGCACCAACTCATGGCTGCCACGCTCGACGTTATCGTGACGGAAATTCGGCGCATCCAGCGTGACGCTCGTGCGAACGGTTTCAAGAAGCGACCAAGCTGGCCCATGATTATTTTGCGCTCACCGAAAGGCTGGACCGGCCCGAAGTTGGTGGACGGCAAAAAGACCGAAGGCACCTTCCGCTCGCATCAAGTGCCGATGGGCGACATGAGTCATCCGGGCCATGTCAAACTTTTGGAGAAGTGGCTCAAGAGCTATCGTCCGCAGGAGTTGTTCGACCAGACCGGCAAGCTGCGTTCCGAACTCGCTGACCTCGCCCCGAAAGGTGAGCGCCGCATGAGCGCCAATCCGCACACCAATGGCGGTCTCCTGTTGCAGGACCTGCGGCTGCCAGACTTCCGCGACTACGCGGTAAAGGTGAAAAACTCAGGCCGCGTGCTTGGCGAAGCCACCCGCGTTCAGGGGGAATTCATCCGCGACGTGATCAAACTCAACCCGGCCAATTTTCGCGTCTTCAGCCCGGACGAGACGAACTCGAATCGCTGGGGTGCGGTGTTCGAGGTCACGGATCGCTGCTCGACGGCGGAAATTCTCCCCGGCGACGATCACGTCGCACCGGATGGCCGTGTCATGGAGGTATTGAGCGAGCATCAGTGTGAAGGCTGGCTCGAAGGTTATTTGCTCACGGGTCGTCACGGCTTCTTCTCCTGCTACGAAGCGTTCATTCACATCGTGGATTCGATGTTCAACCAGCATGCCAAGTGGCTGGACGTGGCCGGCAAGATTCCGTGGCGTCGACCCATTGCCTCGCTGAACTACCTGCTGTCGTCGCATGTGTGGCGGCAGGATCACAACGGCTTCAGTCACCAAGACCCCGGCTTCATTGATGTCGTGGCCAACAAGAAGGCGGAGATCGTGCGCGTCTATCTCCCGCCCGATGCGAACACATTGCTTTCCGTGACGGCTCACTGCCTGAGCAGCCGCAACTACGTGAACGTGATCGTGGCCGGAAAACAACCCTCGCCGCAATGGCTCGACATGGACGCCGCCATCAAGCATTGCACCGCCGGGATAGGCATCTGGCCGTGGGCGAGCAACGATCAAGGCGGCGCGCCGGATGTCGTCATGGCGTGCTGCGGCGACGTGCCCACCCTCGAAACCCTGGCCGCTGTCGAATGGCTGCGGAAACATTTTCCTGAACTAAAAGTCCGCGTGATCAACGTGGTGGATTTGATGAAACTCCAGCCGCAGAGCGAACATCCGCACGGCCTGAGTGATAAAGATTTCGATTTGCTCTTTACTAAAGACAAGCCGATCATCTTCGCGCATCACGGTTATCCTACCCTGATTCACCGGCTCACGTATCGGCGC
>CAMAVD010000133.1 GCA_945861575.1 Akkermansia muciniphila | reverse complement strand
AAGGACAAGACTGTTTATTGCTACAGCGAAACGGAGCGCGATCAGGCTACGGAGCAGATGGGGAAGAACGCCGAGATCACCCGCTTCAAGGGCCTTGGGGAAATCTCACCTGGAGAGTTTAAGCAATTCATTGGAAAGGAGATGCGGCTCAGCAAGGTGGAACATGCGCCGAGGGCCGATGCCTCTAGCATCCTGACGTTCTATATGGGTAAGAACACTCCGGAGCGACGCGATTACATTATGAACCATCTGGTCGTGCCGGTTGAAGACTGAGGTGCGGCGTTCCTTCCATCAAGCATTCCAGAGATTTCAATTCGATGAGTAACGAGAACGACTCCAAGAAAAACGGATCCTCAGGCAAGAATGGGGACGCGAATACGCCCGGTGTCCCTGAGAAGCTGGCACCCGCATCGGGTACGGATCCCGTAGAGATTGTGGCGGAGCAAGAGGCAGTGGCTGAGGTGGTGCACCGGCCTTTTGAGCCCGGCCGAATCGAGCTACCCTTCCATCGGCGGGTCAACACGGGCTTCCTTGAATACGCTTCGTACGTGATTCGCGATCGCGCCATACCGAACCTTGGCGATGGGCTTAAGCCCGTGCAGCGACGGATCATGTGGTCCTTGCATGAGAAGGATGATGGCCGTTTCATAAAAGTGGCCACGATTTCGGGGCATTGCGCCCAGTATCATCCTCACGGCGAAGCCGCGATCCAGGACGCGCTCGTGGTGCTTGCTAATAAGCGCTATCTGATCGAAAGGCAGGGAAACTTCGGGAATGTCTACACAGGAGATCCCGCGGCCGCTGCACGGTATATCGAGTGCCGTCTCACGCCACTCGCGCGCAGCGGGCTTCTGAATGATGAGCTTACCGAGTTGGTTCCCAGCTACGACGGCCGCAACCGCGAGCCCGTCATGCTGCCCTCCAAGCTCCCGCTTCTGCTCATGCTCGGAGCAGAAGGAATCGCGGTGGGGCTCTCCTGTAAAATACTTCCCCATAATTTCCCGGAGTTGGTACAGGCTCAGATCGCCATCCTGAAGAACGAGACCTTCAAAGTTCTACCCGATTTCATTACCGGTGGGCTGATGGACGCCCGCGACTACAAGGACGGGGCCGGTTCGGTTCAGGTCCGCGCCAAGATCAAAGAGAAGGATGAATCCACGGTCGTCATTCGGGACATCCCTCCTGGAACGACGACCGAATCCCTGATCGCCTCCATCGAGGACGCGGCGCGCAAGGGTAAGATCAAACTGAAGAGCATCAACGATTTCACCTCGGAAGCGGTGGAGATCGAGGTGCGTGCGCCTCTCGGGGTCTCAGCCGACAAGCTGATCGATGCGCTTTATGCCTTCACCGACTGCGAGATGACCATCAGCAGCCGGATCATTATCATCAAGAACAGCCGCCCTGTTGAGATGACTGTGACGGAGGTGCTCCGCGAGAACACCGCGCAACTGCTCGACATCCTCAAGCGAGAGCTAGAGCTCAGGGAGAAGCAGCTGCTTCACGACATGCATGTGCGGACTTTGGTTCGCATCTTCGTGGAAAACCGCATTTACAAAAAAATCGAGCAGTGCAAGACGGGCGACTCGGTGCAGGAAGCCATCCGGGAAGGATTCCAACCCTTCCGCAAGGAACTCCTTCGCGAAGTGGATGCCGAGGATGTTCAAATGCTTTTGGATGTCCGCATTCGACGCATTTCGCTCTTCGACATCAACAAGCACCGCGAGGAGATGGACAAGGTCAAGGCAGAGCTCGCCGAGACTCAGAAGCATCTTAAGAACATCAATAAGTATGCGATCAGCTATCTTCAGGGGCTCCTGGAGAAGTATGGTCCGATGTATCCGCGCCTGACCAAGTCCAGCCGTCACGATGAAATCGATGCACGCGAAGTAGCTTTCAAGGCCTTCAAAGTGGCCTACGATCGGGAGAGTGGCTATGTGGGATACAAAGTATCCGGGGAGGAATTCAAGCACGAGTGCACCAAGTTTGACCGCCTGCTGGTGCTCTTCAAGGATGGCCACTATAAAGTGATCGAGCTTCCCGAGAAGCTATTCGTCGGACCGGATCTTTATTATTGTGCCGTGCCTGACCGCGAGAGGGTCTACACCTTGGTGTACTCCGATCGTGATGCGACCTATATCAAGCGCTTTGCGTTTGGGGGCATCATCCTCAACAAGGAGTACTTCGCTATTCCGCCGAAGGCGAAGCTCCTGTTCCTTGAGGCTGGAACGCCTGAGAAACTCTACATTAAGTACAAGCCCGTTCCACATCAGAAGATCCATCAACAGATCTGCCATCCGGCTGAGGTGGATGTAAAGGGTGTTAAGACCGTGGGACGTCAATTGACCATCAAAGACGTGGCCTCGATAGGAAGCAAGCCACCGCGCGGATGGGATCACGAGGGCACCACGCCGAAGCTGCAGTTCGTCTGAGGCTAGCGGCCTGTCTACGTTATTCCTACAAGACGTTGGTCCGGCAGCGGAGCTCGCTTCCGCCGAGCTATCTCTTAGGACTCGTCCCGACAGGCTGCCTAGTCAACCTTCAAGAAGAGTCGGTTGAGTTCTTGCGACTGGCCTGGGGCGTGACGATCCACGCTGAAGCTTCGGCTCTTGTAGAAATCTACCCGCTGCCTGCGCCGCTCGCACGGACTGCACTTTGAACGAAGGGCGAAGATCGAATAAGCATTGAAACCGCGTTCGTCGCAGGTGAGGGTGCAGTCCTGTGGGCACGACAAACGGAATGGGGACTCCGGGGGGGGGCGATATGCCCCTCGACGCTTCGTTCTGGCGCTCGATCGGAGTTCTTAGCGTCGTCCTTCTGGTCGTCCTGGGCCTATTCATTCGAGATAGTCAGAGGGCGGACCAGCAGGATTCGCAGATGCCGCCCCTTTCCTCACCCCAAAGCCCGGGCAACTTTGCCGAAACGGTGCCTGATGTACCTTTCACCGATATCACCTCGGAATCGCATATCGACTTCACTCACTTCAGCGGTGCTGAGGGCGATAAGCTGCTTCCCGAGACCATGGGGGCTGGCGTGGCAATCTTCGATTTTGACGCGGACGGACAGCAGGACGTTCTTTTCGCCAATGGGACCTCCTGGCCTTGGTCACGGCAACCGCGACTGCCTGTGCCGACACCCCATCTGTACCGAAACATTGGGGGCGGCAGGTTCGAGGATGTGACGACCACAGCGGGGCTGTCCGGTGGCCAGCAGGGAACCGGTATTGCCACAGGCGACTTCGACAATGACGGAAGGGCTGACATCTTCTTTGCTGGAGTAGGGTCTTATCGGCTTTTCCACAATGAAGGGGGGGGGCGATTTGTGGACGTCACACGCGCAGTAGGTCTGAGTTGCTCTCCTGAAGATTGGAGCACGAGCGCAGCATGGGTCGACGTGGACAACGATGGCGACCTAGATCTCGTCGTTTGCCATTACGTTCGTTGGTCTCGGGGCATTGACCAAAAGGTGAATTACCGCCTGGTGGGCGTTGGGCGTGCCTATGGCCCGCCGGACAATTTCCCCGGATCACATCCTCGCCTTTTTCGAAACGACAGAGGACACTTTACAGACATCACGACCGTCAGCGGTCTCCGCATGACGAATTCCGCCACCGGCTTGCCTATGGGGAAGTCCCTCGGCATCTCACCGGTGGATCTGGACCGGGATGGGTGGGTGGATCTGGTGGTGGCCAACGACACCGTTCAGAACTTCGTTTTCCACAATGAGCGCAACGGGCGTTTCAAGGAGATGGGTGCTGTTTCAGGTATTGCATTTGACAGTTATGGCAGCACTCGGGGGGCGATGGGCATTGATGCGGCGCGCGTCCAGGAGGATGATCAGCTGGCGATTGCCATTGGTAATTTCGCCAACGAAATGACGGCGCTCTACGTGTCACAGCGCGATCCCATGCTATTTAGCGACGAGGCCATTGCCCAGGGAATTGGTCCGATCAGTCGACGCTATCTTTCCTTCGGAGTCTTCTTCTTCGATGTGGATCTGGATGGGTGGCTGGACTTCCTTACGTGCAATGGGCATATCGAGGAAGCTATCCCTCGTATCCAAAAGAGTCAGAGCTATCGACAGCCTGCCCAGCTCTACTGGAACGGACGTGGCAAGGGAACTGCCGCAGCCTTTGTCCCTGCGGGAGTCGAGAAGGTTGGGGCCGCTTTCTTGCAGCCGATCGTGGGTCGCGGAGCTGCCTATGGGGACCTCGATGGGGACGGAGATTTGGACGTGGTTCTGACGCAGGTCGATGGGCCACCTCGAGTTCTTCGGAATGATCAGCGGCTTCAGCACCATTGGATCAGGCTTAAGCTGGAGGGCCGTCGCAGCAACCGGGACGGGATCGGTGCCTCTATCGCGGTGCGACTGGCGGGCCGAACATTGTGGCGTCAGGTGGAGCCGACCCGCGGCTATCTTTCCCAGTCGGAACTTCCAGTCACCATTGGACTGGGACGGGAGGACGCGCTACGGGAGGTGGAGATCCGCTGGCCTTCGGGGATCAGACAGATTCTAACGCAGGTACCCCTCGATCAGGAGTCTCGCGTGGTGGAGAGTGAATGACCCCAAGCTGGAGCCGTTGAGCTCGTGATCACCTCGGCCGCGCCGACACCTATCCAGGATGGAGCGGCGGGGGCTGTTGATCGTCTCTTGGTTTTTCGCTGAGCGTTGGTTCGGGGTCGTGCAGCGACTGGCTGGATTTGCTGACTCTCGACCCAGGCTGATTTTCAAACACTTTCGAACTCCAGGGGAGCTTGGGGGAGGGGTGTGAGGGGGCTGGCTCCTGCTTTTCCGGTAGCGCCAGCGACAGGAGGCAGTGGGGGCATAGTCCTTCTGTGGTGTTTGTGCTTAACGCACCTCCGCACTGCGCGCAAGTGGATGGTTTCATGGCCATGGCGGGGGGTGCTTTTGGCACTTGCTGTCGGCCGGGGCAGACAAACAGCCAATCCAAACAATCCCGCCACTGATATCTTACGGAAATCGGAACCGAGGTTTCCTGGGACTTCTAAAAAAACCTCAGGGCGTGCTTAGGACGGTCAGGAGATGTCGGATTTCGGCCTCGATAGCGTCAGGGTGGTCCACTGTCTCGGCGATCTCCTCCCGAACGAGTTCGCCGTAGCGTTGCCGAAGCCGATGGATGCCTGACTTTATGGCGGATTCGGACATGCCTAGCCTTGAGGCTACTTCCGCGTAGGAGCGGTCTCCTCGGCCATCGGTCAAAAAGCCCTTGAGCTCCTGGAAGCGTCCGGCACGTCCCCCGCCGTCGAACTCGGTCTTGAGGCGATCAAGAACTCGACTCAGGAGCGTTTCCGCCCAGCGTCGCTCGAAAAGCATCTCAGGCGTGCGAGGGTCTGCCGGTTCGGGGGTCCAGCCCGACTCCAGTTCACCGGCATCCAGAGAAAAGGTAATCTGCCCTCCGCCCCGCTTCAGGGCGCCCGATCGCTCGGACTCGTGGGACAGGAAGCGGGTTAAGGCGGTGAGCAGAAACGTTCGAAAACGGCCTTTCGTGGCATCGGCGTCCTTGAGCCATTCTTTCTCGAGCAGCCTCGCAAAGAAGCCCTGAGTCAGGTCTTTAGCATCTGCCGGGGGGTAACCTCGTCGCTGGATAAAGGAACACACCGGCGGCCAATAGGCCTGGCAGAGGCGCTCGAGCGCTTGCTGGGAAGCGGCTTCCGCGTTTCCTGAAGCACGGATTACAAGCGACCAATGCGTAGTGCGGAAACCCGCTAGATTCGGTCGTTGGTCTGGCGTTTCCGCATACATCTTGTGTGAGCAGTTTACCTCTCATGGCGTCGCGAGGCAAGGAGGCTGAGCGGTTGGGGGAGAGCACGTGGCTTACGGGCTGCCCCCCCCTACCGTCCCAGCGATCCAGAGCCGGACTGTGCGTCCACTAAGAGGTACGGTGGACTTACAAAGTGAGAACTGCTGAAGCAAAGGCTTGCCGCTTTGCGGTAAAAGTTTTATCTATGCCCATGAATGAGACACCTTTTTGCTCTCTGCGCTGGCTTTGTCGCAGTGTTGATCTCCTCGCTGGGTTGTGCGTGGGCTGCTGAGGTGGCTCAGTCGAGCGCCTTTCCTTGTCCCGAGAACGAAATTGCCCGTTACACGGCCTACCAGGTGGTGGAACCCATTCGCATCGACGGCAAGCTGGACGAAGCAGTCTGGAGCCGAGCGCCGCAGTCCCCACGCTTTGTTGACATCCTGACGGGGGATCGAACCATTCACAGCACTCATGCCATGGTGGTCTGGGATGAGACCAATCTTTATGTGGCCTATCGCATTGAGGAGCCCTTCGTGCATGCCAAATTCACGAAGCATAACGATCCCATCTACTACGACAACGACGTCGAGTTCTTCATCGCCGGTCGCGATGCCTATTACGAGTTCGAGATCAATGCGTTCAACACCAGCTACGAGGTGTTTTTCGTTTGGAACGACGCCTATGATCGCGGCGGCTTCAATGGTCTGCCAGAGTTCGAGCGAGCCAAGTTAGCGCCGTTCAACGGTGTTGGATTTAAGAACCACCCTCGGGGCGGACGCCTGGGCAATTTTAACTGGGCGCTGCCGGGCCTGCAGACGGCCGTCCAGGTCGATGGAACCGTGAACAAGGATGACGACCGCGATCGTGGGTGGACAGTTGAGATTGCGCTTCCGTGGAAGAGCCTGCAGTGGTTGGCTAAAACGGACAACCGACCGCTTCCGCCCAAAGAAGGGGACGAATGGCGGATGGATTTTTCACGCTTTAACACCTACAAGGAAGCGCCCCCGGCCAAGGATTCCGGAGGTTGGGTTTGGACACGCCATGGCATCTGGGACTCGCATATCCCAGAGTGTTTTGCACGTGTGAGCTTCAGTACCAAGCCTGTGCCTGCAGTCCGGTCTGTCCCGATTCGGAGGTAGCCTCTCTCGTCTGCAAGCGCAACGGGCGGATTCCTTTCGGAATCCGCCCGTTTGAACCAGAGCTAGGCGTGGTCAATCACCCTTACTCTCTACGAATGCGGTAGAAGGAGCCGGGGACCGACGGCGTGACGTCGTAGCGTCCTTCCGGACCCGTGAACGTCAGCCCGGAAGCGACGTTGATCCACTCGTTCAGATCCGCTGAGACCTCGACAGAGTAGGTGTCGGTGTAGGTCGAGTTCCATGTGAGTGCGAACGTCTCGGTTTCCGCTGCGTAGCTGTATTTCGAGATCACGATCGGGGTTGGGTTCACGTAGGTGAGCCTGAAGTTTGACACGGTGTAGCTGCCGCCGTCGCCCCCATTGCCAAACAGATCGTTGCTCATGAGGTTAAATCCAAGGCACCCGATCTGGTCGAGGCGACCATGGCTGGCGGGAAACTCGGAATCCACGTAGGGTGCCTTGTAAGCAGAGGCGAGCTCGGTGTCCCCGGCGCTGTTGCGCCAGGTCGCACCGATCTTCAGACCCCCATCCACACGCTCCATCGTCATGGTGACCGTATGGACGATGTCTAGGGTACCCTCCACGCCCAAACCGACTCCGTTCGGATACCGCGAGATCGGATCAGGATAGGCACCACCAAAGCTGCCACTGTTCATGAAGTGGCTGTAGTTGCCTTGGATGAAGCCCCCGTTGGGACCTTTCGGCACGTTTAGGTTTGTCGCTCCCTCCAGATTCCCTTCGGGATTAAAGGTTGAGGAGATAACCGTTGCTCCATTGGTGTCCGAGATCGTGGAGTCGGAACGCCATCCGAGAGTGGTGCCTCCGGCGAGTCCGGAATCGATTTTCAGATAGAACGCGGAGTTGTTGTTCGTATTGCCGAAGCCGAATCGGACGAACTGGTCGCTCGGTAGGAGGGTGTTGTGAAACTGAATATCATACTTCGCGGTGATCTTCTGTCCGACTTTTGACAGATCCACGGCGGGGAATTCCTGGAAGATGGTCGGACGACCGGCGGATTCGATGAGACCATCGGGCTCCAGAACGAAGCTAGTGTTGTTGAGCACATCCACGTCGTTGGCTCCAACCCAGGCGGTGAAGCGGCTGGAGGTCTCATCGCTGAGGACCAGGTTTCCGGTGCCACCGTAGAGGTATTGCTTGTAGTCCCATTCCCCCCACTTACTGGAGATGAGGCGGCGGGGGTTTTGTGCTGCGGCATGCAGGACGGCATTGAGGAACATCCTCTGACCGTCGGGAGATAGATCCATGGCTCCCACCTGGGGGTTGGGGGCGCTGGCGTTGGATCCGGACGCGTCACGAGTTCCGCAGGCGAAAAGCAAGCGATAGCTGGCGTTGGTCTCTCCCGCGGTTTGAGTGGTTCTCACGACTGTACCGGCCGGCCATTCCACGATCGCGTAGCCCGTGGCCCGGTGGGAAGCGAATGGGGTCGGAGCCTGTCCTGCAGGGATGTTGACTCCCGGATCTAGCGGGTTGAAGTCGATCGATGCCAGGACTTTGCCGCCCGGTTCCACTGTGTTGGCCAAGGTCTGTTCGACTCCGTCGATGAGCAGTTTGTAATACTGTACCGAGACCCCACGATTGTTCTCGGGGAAACCCACGCGAATAATCGAGTGATTGTCCATGACGGGCTGACCTTCCACGAGCGTGGTGCTGATCCCTTTGAAGATCGGGTGGGCAGGCTCCAGGAAGGTGAGCTTCCCCGTCGCCTCGGGGCTTTCGTTGGCGGCGCAGTCATACTCCTTGTTGTCGAGGAGGTAACCCATGCGGTCTCGGCGAATCAGGGTGGACTTGGTAACGATCAGCGGCTGGGTGATCAGATTATTCCACTTCGCGCCGCGCGCGTTGAGATTGAACGGGCCGCTGTTCAAGGCCGTACCGAGGATGATGACGTCGTAGCTATTGATCACCGGAACATCGTCGATCGACATGCTGGTCGGGTTCGGATTGAAGCGGGTTACGTTGTGCCCGGCCGCAATCAGCAGATCGACGAATTCCTGATCCACAAACGGAGTTCCGTTCTCGGAGGCTGCCGGATAGAAGGCCCCTCGGGTGACTCCGTCCGAACCTCTAACGGTTCCTTTCGAGCCGTTGTCGCTAACCCATAAGATGAACTCTGCCTGCGCGCTGAGCGCGAAGCTTGCGCAAGCGGCGAAGGTGAGAAGCCAGGAACTCTTTTTCATAGTCGGTGTACAGACTGTTAGGATCTATTTCACGTCCACGAGACGCCACGTCGCCAAGGTAGGCACAGCGCCAAGGGTAGTTGAGAAACCATTCCATGGGTTTGGTTTGTTGTCATGTAGGCTAAATGAGTGAGCCTAGGCGAAGCCGCGAAGGCTTCCCTCGCCTTGCGGCTGGGGGACTCTTGTGTGGAAGCTGCTGCCAGTCAATGGGTCATGGCTGAGCCCGTGGACGTGCCTTCTCAAACGCGGAGCTCCATGAGAGTTGCGGCCAGTGCGCTTGTGCGTCGTAAGGCTGAGCGGGACCGGGTGTACTCCGACCGTTGCGGACGCTGGCCAGGAGCAGACGGCCCAGGCGGGTTACGATTGCGGGATGCCGTGTCTCGAGCCGGTTCCGCTCCGCCGGGTCGGTCTCAAGGTCATAGAGCTGAAAGCGTGGAAGGTTCCCCGGAACGCTCCCCGGCTTCGGCTCGCTCCACCCTCCCGAATCCGGGACGAGAAGAAGCTTCCATCTCCCTTCACGAACGGCAAACGAGCCGTTGTTGGAGTGATGCACCAGCCCTTTTCGGTTTCTCAAGGGCTTCTCGCCTCCTTTCAGCAGGGGGAGAATGCTGACGCTGTCTTCTGCGCTGTTGACGGGAAGGGGCACACCACACAGCTCGGCGCAGGTTGCGAGCAGATCGAGTTGACCGATCGTCTGGCCACAGCGTGTTCCTGCGGGGATCTGGGCCGGCCAGCGAGTGAGAAAGGGCACGCGATGACCGCCTTCAAAGAGGTCGGCTTTGTGGCCGCGGTAACCCGCGCTTGGGTCGTGGTGGAGGGTTCGCAGTTCCGCGAGGTTCGCAGCGGGCGAACACCCGTTGTCTGCCGTAAAAAACACCAGTGTGTTGGTTGCCAGGCCATGCCGCGTGAGCCGTGCGAGGATCTCCCCAACCGCCGCGTCCACCTGTGCAACGAAGTCGCCGTAGGGATTCGTGCCTGTCTTTCCTTTGAACTCAGGCGTGGGGATGATGGGCGTATGGGGCGAGGCCAGGGCCAAGTAGAGAAAGAACGGTTTTTGGTCCGTCGATCTGGCTCGTGCGTCCAGGTAGTCCAGTGAGCGTTGCAGGAACTTCGGCTGCACCTCCTCATGGCGGAAGTCGCTTCCCACGACACCAGCCCGCCACATCCGCGGCTTCGGGCTGTCGTCAACACGGTCGGTCGGAACTATCGTGGATCGATCCCCTTCCAGATAGACATAGGGTGGCATGTCCAGCGAGGCGCTGATGCCGAAGAAGGCCTCGAAGCCATGATCGAGAGGCCCTCCCGCGAAGCGTTTGTCAAAATCGACGCTCTGGGGCGTGGGACCCGTTTGCACCCAATCTAATCCCAGATGCCACTTGCCTACCATCATCGTGGAATAGCCCTGCTGGCGCAGGAAGGAGGCGACGGTCATTCTCCCGGTCTCGATCAGGGACGGACTATATCCGTTGAGAACGCTTGATTTGAGCGAACCGCGCCAGGAGTAGCGTCCGGTCAGCAGGGTGTAGCGGCTAGGAGTGCAGACTCCAGAGGCGGAGTGGGCATCGGTGAACGTCCTCCCTTCGCGGGCGAGTCGATCCAGGTTGGGAGTCTTCCAGGCGCAGTTTGAATAGAGGCAGGAGATATCACCAATCCCCATGTCGTCGGCCAGGATATAGACGATGTTGGGCCGCGAAGCGCTACGGGACTGGGACGGCTTGGCCGCCGAGGCTCGACCCGTTGCGAGTGCAACCAGCAAAAGGACCAAAGGGCACAGCTTAGTTTTCATAAGAGATTGGGACGACCGACCTGGGTGCTGAGGGCTTCGGCCTAGAGGGCCATGCGCTGCCCCTCTCTGCCAGGTCGAGCGCTCCCGGATCATCGTGTATCCTTCCGAAATAGCAGAGAGCCAGGGGGACTTCACGCTAATTGACCATTCTTCAGGGTCCGGATTTTGTGGGTGCGGCAGGCCGAAGGAACTTCGCCACGGCTTGGGCTCGTGAGTGAACTTGCAGCTTTTCGTAGATGCGACGTATATGAGTCCGGACGGTGTCGAACCCGATGCCCAGCTTTTCCGCGATCTCTTTGATAAGCAGCCCTTGAGCCAGGGAGGCCAGGATTTCCTGGTCCCTCGGGGAAAGGAGTGAGTGGGTGCCTTCGAGTGAGGTGCTGCGAAACGAGTTCACCACTTTTCGAGCGACTTGACTGCTCATAGGTGCCCCCCCGGTGCTCACGTCGCGTATTGCTTCCAGCAATTCAGAGGGGGGAGTTCGTTTCAGCAGATAGCCTGTGGCGCCTGCGGCGAGCGATTCGAAGATCTGATCGGAATCCTCGTAGACCGTCAACATGATCACATGGGGGGATGGATCCTGTGCTTTGAGCCTTCGCACGCACTCAACTCCGTTCATCCCGGGGAGGTTGATATCCATCAGAACGACGTCGGGACGAAGGGTGGGTAACCCGAGCAGCGCTTCCTCCGCGCTGCCGTAGCACGCGAGACACCGAAAGTGCGCCGACCGAGTCAGCACCCGCGTCAATGCATCGCGGATTCCAGGATCATCCTCTACGATCGCCACTGTAATGATTTTCTCAGTATCCTCTGGCTTCATTGTATAAGTGACTGGGGCATCACTGCGCTGATCGATTCTGACCTCTGGTGAGGGTTCTGCCAGTCGGACCCCGCCACCAGCCTCGCCGTCGCGAGAACGAGGGACAGCAGGGGCGCAAGCCGAGACAAAAGTCCAGGGCGAAGCAAGCGGGTGAACACGCTCGAAGTCTCGTTCGGAGTTGCTCTGGAGGCAAGCGATCGTCGCGTGGATTATGCGATCGCGTTTCTCACCCGTTGGGGCTCATTGTTTCGATGCTCGTGGCCTTAATCAAAGCCAACTCGACCTCCCGACTGCACGAATAACGCTTCGGCAGCGAGAACGACTAGCCGATTACGATTACGAGATGCGCTGCAACAATTTGAGATCCACGATACCCGATCACACCCGCTTATATGGTGGCTTTTTGTGTGGGCGAGGGGTAGATTTCTTGATCATGCCTTTCTTAGTAAAGATTCCCTACCCGGGCCCTGCTGACTCATGCCTCGGTGGCGAGGTAGGTGGGAGCGGCTCGTTTCGTGTGGATGGGGATCAGGGTTCTGGTGCGGCCGCTGGAATGCCTTGGCTCTTTCGCTGGAGATCCTTCATCGCGGCGTGCATCCTGGCTGCACTCTGCGGTCCACTCTCGGCAAGATCCGACAGCATCGTGGTCTTCAATGAAGTTCAGTATCATCCCTTGGGCAATGAGGCGACCCAGGAGTGGATCGAGCTCTACAATCAGAACTCTGTAGACGTGGATCTGAGCGGTTGGCGTTTAGCCGATGGGGTGGAGTATCTCTTTCCCGAGGGCACGGTTATTAAGGGAGGGGGATACTTGCTGATCGCTGGCTCGCCGACTACGATGGCTAGCCTGGGCCTCGAGGGTGTGCGGGGTCCCTTCGCCGGTCGTCTTGCCAACGAAGGCGAGAGGGTCCGACTTCGAGACAATCAGGGAAGGGTGATGGACGAACTGAGCTATGGAGTGGATGGCGATTGGCCCGTCGGACCGGAGGGCGGTGGACCGTCGCTGGCCAAACGCCACGTGAACCTCGCCACATCGCGTCCGGAAAACTGGACGAGCAGCGCAGAAGCCGGAGGTACGCCCGGCGCTGCCAATTTTGCGATCGGACCGATCTTGGGCGCACGGCGCGAGCTTCTGTCTGCAAGCGCGCTCTGGCGCTACCAGGATGGGGGAGTCGATCCGGGGACGGGGTGGCAGGCTCCTGGGTATCAGGACGCTCATTGGTCCTCTGGAGGCGCGCTGTTTTACTTGGGTGACATCGATCTCCCCGGAGCTCGTGGCACCGCGCTGGCGTCGGGACGGAGCGCCTACTATTTCCGCAGCTCCTTCCTTGTGGACGGCGATCCCGCCGGCCAGGTCGTCAGTCTGCAGCCATTGCTCAATGATGGCGCCATTCTGTCTCTCAACGGAGAGGAACTGAGCCGGTTCAATCTTCCCACCGGCGTGGTGGGGCATGCCAGTCGTGCCTTGGCGGCGGTGACGAACAACGCCTACTTGAGCCCCATTACAGTTCCATCCTCCCTCCTGCGGAGCGGTTTAAACAGTCTAGCTGTCGAAGTGCATCCCACATTCGCGCGCTCCAACTCCGGGTTCCGGCTCACGGTTCCGGCGGGTTTTGTCGCGCAGTGGGACGGTGGGGATGGGGACTATTCCACTCCAGAGAGCCCGGCAACGGCACCCACGAAC
>CAMAVD010000132.1 GCA_945861575.1 Akkermansia muciniphila | reverse complement strand
GGCACGCTCTTTCGCGAGGGTGCATTGGTTTACATTGTGATCTATGGGTTCATGATTCTCTTCTTCTCCTACTTCTGGGTTGCAACCCAGTTCAATGAACTACAGATTGCAGACGACTTGAAGAAGCACGGTGGTTACATCCCCGGCGTTCGCCCGGGCCAGGCCACCAGCCAATTCCTGCACAACGCCATGAGTAGAATCACCTTTGCCGGTGCCATATTCCTGACCATGATTGCAGTGATCCCTATTCTCCTAAATCGAGAGATGAACATACCATTCAACGTGGCTACCATGTTCGGAGGGACAAGTTTGCTAATCCTAGTTGGGGTGATGCTCGATACGATGCGGCAGATTGAATCGCAGTTGATGATGCGTCATTATGACGGATTCCTGAAGAAAGGGCGTATTCGCGGTCGCTTTTAGCAGCGACTCCTCTCGGGGACTTCGGCAACACTCTAGATATTTAGTCGGGACGCATCGGGTCATGATCATCGTAAAGACTCCGAAAGAAATCGAGGCGATGCGGATCGCGGGTCGGATCGCTCGCGAGGTTGTGGACGAAGTGGGACGATACGTGCAGCCTGGGATGAGTACCCGCGAGATTGATCTGTTTGCGGCAGAGTTGATACGCAAGCAGGGTGCCAAGAGCGCGTTCCTGGGATACAAGAAGTATCCATGTCACATCTGTATCTCGGTGAACGAAGAAGTGGTTCACGGGATGGCGAGTGACCGCCGGGTTCAATTTGGTGATATCGTTAGTCTGGACGTCGGTGTCTACCACGGTGGATTCGTGGGAGATACCGCCAAAACGGTAGCCGTCGGGGGTTGCAGCCTGTCGGCCCAGCGCCTGATGGATGTAACTGAGAAAGCCCTGCATGAAGGGATAGCTCACGCGGTGTCTGGAAACCGGGTCGTTGACATTTCGCGCGCGGTTCAACGCTGCGTTGAAAGTCACGGCTACAGTGTGGTTCGGGAATTTGTTGGGCACGGTGTGGGCCGCTCATTGCATGAGGAGCCACAAGTTCCCAACTACGTAGATGGGAAGCCATCACCCAAGTTAAAGCCTGGGATGACGATCGCCATTGAACCAATGGTGAATGCCGGCGGACCTAAAGTAGAGATGTTAAATGACGGCTGGACAGTGATCACTAAAGATGGTGAACTGTCCGCCCATTTTGAACATACGGTCCTGATAACAGAATCGGCCCCGGAGATTTTGACGTGCGCGTCGAAGACAGCTACCGAGTCGAAGGGATCGTGATAGAAGTGTTGAGCCCGCGGCTGTTCCGTGTGGAACTAGCCAACGGGCACAAGCTTATTGGCCATGTGTCGCTGAAACGGCAGGCCGAATTGAGCTGTGTCAAAGTCGGGTCGGAATTGGTGATAGAAATGACGCCATTTGATCTAAGCAGCGGCAGCGTCAAGGCTGTTGCAAAAACTATTTGATATGAAAGTCAGAGCATCCGTTAAAAGACTTTGTGAGCACTGCAAGATTGTTCGTCGTCGTGGCGTGATCCGAGTGATCTGCACCAACGCTCGTCACAAACAGCGGCAGGGTTAAGTATAATCTCCAAGACATATGGCACGTATTATTGGTGTTGAAATCCCCGGTGAGAAGCGGATCGACATATCGCTTCGCTACATCTACGGCATTGGCCCAGTCAATGCCCGACAGATCCTCGAGCGCGCGAAGATCGATCCTAGCATTCGTGCGAAGGACCTCACCGAAGCTCAAATGTCTCAGATCGTTCACTCCATCACAGAAGGCAAGTATGTGATCGAAGGAGATCTTAGACGGGAACTCGGCTTGAACCTTAAACGGCTTCAAGCGATTAAATGCTATCGAGGTGTTCGACATCTCCGCAGCCTTCCAGTTCGCGGCCAACGCACACAGACCAACGCACGTACCCGGAAGGGCCCGCGCAAGACGGTTGGTGTGCAACGCAGTGCCAACGCCAAGACCGGCGTCCATTAAACTTGATCTTTACCTCCTATGGCCGACGAAATTAAACCTGTTAAGACTCCCGCCGAAAAGCCTGCTGCAAAGGCCACGGACGAGGCAAAACCCGCCAAGTCCAAAAAGACCCCTGCCGCTTCTTCCGGACCCAAGAAAGAAAAGGGTGCAACGGATGCACCAAAAGCCATCGAGCCGATGGCGGGGAACGCCCCGACAGCAGCCGAATTGCTGGGTGATGATCCCAACGCCAAGAAGATCATCAAGGCGAAGGGTTCGAAGAACATCGCGATCGGTGTCGCCAACATATTGGCAACTTTCAACAATACGCAGGTTGCCATTACGGACATGCAGGGCAATGTCCTGGGCTGGTCGAGTGCCGGTCGGGTTGGATTCAAGGGCAGCAGAAAAAGCACCGCCTTTGCTGCCCAGCAGGTCGCTCAAGATGCTGCCCGTCAAGCCATGGCCCACGGGATGCGTGAAGTTGAGATCCGCGTCAAAGGGCCAGGATCAGGTCGCGAATCCGCCATCCGAGCCCTTCAGGCTATTGGACTTGAGATTAGCGTTATCAAGGACATTACTCCGATTCCCCATAATGGCTGCCGCCCGCGCAAGAAGCGCCGCGTGTAACCTCGACAATTTAACCGACTAACCCACACGGATACATGGCTCGTTATACAGGTCCTCGCGTTCGCATCAGCCGCCGTTTCGGCGTGCCCATTTTTGGCCCCTCGAAGTATCTCGAGCGCCGAAACTACGGCCCGGGTGTTCACGGCCCGAAGTCCCGCCGTAAGCACACGGAATACGGACTCGGTCTTATCGAGAAACAGAAACTTCGCTACTATTACGGCCTAATGGAGCGGCAGTTCCGTAATGTCTACGAGCGCGCTCTGCGTCGCCGTGGCGTTACCGGTGAGTTGATGCTTCAGATTCTCGAGACCCGCTTGGACAATGTCGTTTATAACCTTGGTTTTGCGATTACACGTCCCGCAGCCCGGCAGTTGGTCAGCCATGGGCATGTGAAGGTCAATGGTCGCAAGGTCGACGTGCCCTCCTACGCTCTCCGCGTGAACGATGTTATCGAGATTAAGGACATCACGGTATCGCGGCAGTTGGCTGCCAAGAATCTGGAATCGTCGACGAGCCGTGTCGTTCCTGATTGGTTGTCTGTTGCGAAGGACGCCTTCAAGGGAACGGTCATGCGCATCCCTTCTCGCGAAGACATACACCCGATTGCCAACGAACAGGCTGTGGTCGAATTTTATTCCCGATAGTTCACAACTACAACACGACGCGCTTGGTTGTGCGTCTTGCAATTATATGGATACGGCCCGCTCCGCGGGAATGGAACAGGCCGGATCAGTTTAAAATTGCCACAAAAAAATTATGCCAGTTCGTCTAGGACGTTTTGAAATGCCGAAGCGGTTGACCAAAGAGGAAAACACCGCTACGGAGACCTATGCCAAGTTTTTTGCTGAGCCTTTTGAAACGGGCTACGGGCACACAGTAGGTAACTCTCTTCGCCGCGTGCTGCTTTCGTCACTTGAAGGAGCCGCCATTACCTCAGTGAAGATTGATGGGGCGATGCACGAGTTTACCACCGTTGAGGGCGTGGTTGAGGACGTGACCGACATGGTCCTGAACCTCAAGAAGGTCCTTTTTAAGGCCCATAGCCGCGAGCCTCAGACCCTTCTGCTTTCTGCCAATAAAGAGGGAGCCGTGACCGCGAGTGATATCCAGCTCAATCAGAATATTGAACTGGTTAACCCCAAGCAATTGATCTGCACGCTCGATAAGAAGAAGAAGTTCGAGATGGAGCTCGAGGTCAAGATTGGCCGAGGTTTCTGCCCCGGCGACGAGAATAAGAAGGTGGACCAGGCCATCGGAGTCATTGCCATCGATTCCCTATTTTCCCCGGTCACACGGGTTCGTTACAGCGTCGAGAATGCCCGCGTCGGACAGCGGACTGACTATGACAAACTGATTGTCGAAATTTGGACAGACGGTCGTATTACCCCTGACGATGCGCTGACCCAGGCCTCGGCGATCCTTCAGCACCATCTCGACGTGTTTGTCGGTTACGACAAGAACGCCGTGGAGTTCGAGGAGCTTCCAGACAAGCAAGACGACGAGAAGGCGAAGATGCGGAAGTTGCTCAACATGAGCGTCAACGAAATCGAGCTGAGTGTCCGCGCTGCGAACTGTCTGAACAACGCCAACATTACCTCCGTGGGTCAGTTGGCCATGAAGACAGAGTCTGAGATGCTCAAGTATCGTAACTTTGGTAAGAAGTCCTTGAACGAGATCAAGGAGAAATTGGCTGCCCTCGGGCTCAGTCTCGGCATGAAGTTCGAAGCCGAGTTGATGGAGCAGGTGGTCAAAGATGAAACTAAGATTGTCACAGAATAGAGAGTTGTTATGCGTCACTTGAAAAAAACGGCCAAACTGGGCCGCACATTTGAGCATCGTAATGCGATGCTGGCCAACCTTGTTGGCAGTCTAATCAAGAGCAAGCGCGTGACTACCACGCTGGCCAAAGCGAAGGCCGCACGGCCGGTAGCTGAGAAGTTGCTAACCCTGGGCAAGGTTGGAACGGTCCACGCCCGCCGTCTAGCTGCTGCGAAATTGCGCCAACAGCCCCGTAGTCTTTTTGATAGCAAAGAGGCACGTTTGAAGTGGCGTCAGAACGACGATTTGGTTCGTATCCTGTTCGAGGATCTGGCCCCGTTGTTCAAGGACCGCAAGGGGGGATACACCCGAATTATGCGCCTGGGACAGCGCCAGGGAGATGCGGCAGAGATGGCTATCATTGAGTGGGTGGAACTCGTCACTGCCACGACTCCCGTCGCGTCGACCGAGAAGGCCACCGAAGCTAAAGCCTGAAGCTAGCTAAACTTTTTTGACATGCCGCCCCTATTGACGGGGCGGCCTTTTTTTTGCCTCATGCTGGTGCCCCCTTTCCTAACCGATTTGCCTTCACGGCTGGGTCCTGGTCCTCTTCGCCGCAGATGCGCGGAGAATGCGCCGATCTAAATCTGCTCCGAGTTGGGGTATTAACTGTTTGAGTCGCTCGTAGATTCCGATCGCGCCCATCCAATCCTGACCCACTTCAGCTAAGCGTGCGGCTTCGAGTCCAGCCTGTCGCTGCCAGAAGGCATCTGGCGTCTCGGAGCTCGTTACATTTTTCTCATATAGTACCCGCATGAAATGCGTTTTGGCTGCTTCCAGAATGGGCTGCCGCTCCTTCGTCCCGGCGAAAGTCTCTGCGAACTTCCTGAGAGCTATTCCTAGGCCCACCTCGGCTCGGCTTTTGTCCGCAATTGAAGCCAGTGGGTGCAGTATGGCTTGTTGATACGCGTTGGTGACTTCCTGATAAGACTTGGGATTTTGCTGGGCCAGCTGTAGGAGGCAGTTTCCAAGATTTCCCCATGCTTTCGGAGCCACCTCGTTTGTGCCGTACAGGAAGGTTATGTTACCAAAGGCCTTGGCCGCCTCCGCGTACTTCGCGAACGCGTTGGTGGAGAGCGAGGCTTGAGCCCAGAGGCAATCAGCAAGCGCGAAATAGGCTCGGGCGACGAGGTCAGGGTAGGGAGGCTTGTCGTTGACGATTTGGCTAAAGATTTCATGCGCGTTGTTGAATCCCTGGCGAGCGAAGGCTGCTCGTCCTTCCTGCATGCGTGCAAGATAAGCGAGTTCGCTCGCAGGGGGCAGGTTTGTGCTTTGGTAGATCCGTCTGAATTGAATTTCGGCGTTCGTATATCGTTGCTGGCGCAGGAAATAGTCACCGATCCAGAACTCTACCAGGGGAGCTAGGTCGTTGGTGGCGTAAAGAGTGACGAAATTCGTGAACAGTGCGTATGCGTTGCTTTCCTGACCTGACTGGTAGGTGGTCCAGGCAAAGTTGAACTCCGCTTTGGGCTTGAGATCTGTTGCGTTGGTGAAGCGAGCAAGCCACTCCGCGTAACGAGCATAGGCGTTGGTCCAATTGCCTTGCTGAGCGAAACTGCGAGCGATGACTAGTTCCGCAACGGGCTTCTGGGCCGACTCGTCGCTGATGCGTGACAACCAGGAGCGTGCCTCCTCGGGTTGATCAAGAAGTGTGAGTCTCCGCCCCATGAGTAGTAGTCTGGAATCGTAGAGCGAGCTTTTCGGTTGCCACGCCAGAAGCTTTTCCATCGCAGAGGTTGCGCCTTGCTTATCGCGCATTTCGAAACCGATCCGAGCCAGGTACAGCAGCCCCTGATCGTAGAGTGTGTTCTGGACTCGTGGCAGTTCAGAGTATCGATCGATGAAGATTCGAAACTCGGTCCCCGCATTGGTGAGGTCGCGCAGTTTGAAAAATGTTTCGGCCAATTTGAATTGTGCGACGGCTTGGTCCTCGGAGTAGGGGAGGGTCTTGATCGCCGCCCTGAAGGATTCCTGGCTCTCGATGCTACGATCCTGGGCCCACAATGCCCACCCACGGTAGAGGTGTGCCAAGCCTGTTAGACGGCTCAAAGGGAATGAGCGAATCAGCCGATCGAAGCGATCCACTGCGTCCGTGAGAAGATTTGTGGAAACTCCTGCTGCGGCGTTGGTCAAGGTTTGTGACTGTTCCACCGCATATTGCCGCAGAAAGACTTCTCCATAGGTGAGCAGCGGCACGTCCGAATTCGTGGTGGCTGCGGATGAGTTGATCAGAAGCTCCAGACGTTGCGTTGCCTGTGCGAATTGGTCCTGGGCGAGATGCAAGCGAATGAGCTGGAGCAGCGCTTCAAAGCGACGCGGCGTCGGGGTGCTCTCCGCAAGATTGCGCTCATACACCTGTGCAGCTTGGGGAAGGAGGTTCAAGCGTGACAGGATCGAGGCCTGAGTTTGGATCGACTCTGCGACAGCGCTCGGGCTACCTGTGAGTGCAGCGGCTGCCAGAGCATTGCTGCTTTGGCTGAGTGCTGCCGGAAACTTGCCGGCTTCCAGAAGCACACGGCACAGGGCCTGTCCCTGCCGCCATTTCATTTCGGTTGTGGGGGCTTGGTTGGACAACGAGTTGACCACTTTTTCTGCTTCCGCATGATTCCGCAACTCAAGCAGCGCCTCAACCAGCATGAGATCACCTGAGACTACGAGGTCATCTTTGGGTCGTGCCGCCGCTGCCTGACGAAAACTGCCCCCCTGCGTTTGGAGCAGTTCCACCACCTTCACCCAGTCACCGAGCTTGAAACGTGCACGCGCTTCTCCATAGGCCGTTTCTAATCGACGAGCCGACGCCGGAAACCCCTTGAGAAGTAGAGCAAACTGTTCCGCTGCGGCTGCGTATTTTTCTTTTCGAAGGAGGCACTCTCCCATCCAGTAGCGATACTCATCCGTGAACCGGCCACTCGAGCCTATGCGCCCTTCCAGTAGAGCTAGTGCCTCATCGACTTGGCCTTGGCTCAAAGTGGCTCGTGCCTGGTAGAGCAGGGCTTCTGGCACGCGATCGGACTGAGGATGTTGGTCGATGAATTCGGCAAAAAACTTTCGTGCTGTGCCCGGATTGCCGTCCTGGAAGGCCTTGCGGGCTGCATCGAATGCCCTCGTTGCGTCTGCAGGCGCTGGATTTGAGCTAGGGCTAGGTGCTCCGTTTGTGACTCCCGCAGGAGCGGGAGCATTGGGAGCGGCGGGCGGTGTCTGGGCATTCAGGAAGTCAGAGCAGAGGCAGAGCGTGACGCAAACCAGCCCTACTTTGAACGCGCAGGAGCCCGCAGATAGAAGGCGTAGCTTGCCACTGTAGTCTGGTCGCACTGTCCTAGGCGCGATTATTTTCATGAGATGCTTTTTCCAATATGCGTTTTAAGAACTGACCGGTGTGGCTCGCTGTGTTGCTTGCGATTTCCTCTGGCGGCCCTTGTGCCAGGATCTGGCCGCCCTTGGAGCCACCTTCGGGACCCAGGTCGATGACCCAGTCGGCAGTCTTCACGACGTCCAGATTGTGTTCGATGATAAGGAGGGTGTTGCCTGGGGCGCGCAGTTTGAAAAGCACCTCCATAAGCTTGGCGACATCGTGAAAATGGAGCCCGGTGGTCGGCTCGTCCAAAATGTAGAGCGTACGCCCCGTCGCTTTACGGCCCAATTCTGTCGCGAGCTTAAGGCGCTGAGCTTCACCACCGCTGAGGGTGGTGGCGGACTGACCGAGTCTGAGGTAGCCTAGCCCGACTTCGGCCAGGACAAGGCACGGCTCGTAGATTTGAGGGATGGCGCGGAAAAAGGTCACCGCCTCATCCACCGTCATGTTCAGCACATCTGCGATGTTCATCCCTTTGTAGGCGATCTCGAGGGTCTCCCGATTGTAACGCTTGCCTCCGCAGCTTTCGCAGGTGACGTATACGGGAGGGAGGAAATGCATTTCGATGCGAATGAGTCCATCACCCTGACATTTTTCGCATCGCCCTCCCTTGATGTTGAAGCTGAATCGTCCGGCACCGTAACCGCGAATTTTCGACGAAGGGAGCTTAGCGAATAGATCGCGGATCTGGTTGAAGATGCCGGTGTAGGTAGCCGGATTGCTGCGTGGAGTGCGCCCAATCGGGGTCTGATCCACCACAATAACTTTGTCAAAATGTTCGTGGCCTCGGAGTTCCCTATGGGCACCCGGTTTTTCCTTTGATCCATGATAGAGGCGGAAGAGAGCTCGCCGAAGGATGTCGTCGAGTAGGGTGCTCTTTCCGGATCCGCTGACACCCGTTACGCAGGTCATCAGGCCCACGGGCACACGGAAATCGATGTTCTTGAGATTGTTTTCGGTGGCTCCGAGAACTTCGAGCCATCCGCGGTCCTTAGATGGCTTCAAGCGCGTGCTTGGAATCGGGATCGACAGCTCGCCACGAAGGTAGCGGCCGGTCAGTGACCGTGGATTGGCAATGACCTCTCCAACAGTTCCTGCAGCCACAACTTCCCCGCCGCGCACACCCGCGCCCGGTCCCATGTCGATCAAGTAGTCTGCGCTCCGAATGGTGTCCTCGTCGTGTTCTACCACCAGAACCGAGTTTCCGAGATCACGAAGATGCACGAGGGTTCTCAGGAGGCGGTCGTTGTCCCTCTGATGCAAACCAATGCTGGGCTCATCGAGGATGTAAAGTACTCCTACCAAGCCGGCGCCGATCTGAGTGGCCAGCCGGATTCGCTGTGCCTCACCTCCGCTCAGGGTGCCGCTTTCACGGTCAAGGGTGAGATAGCCAAGACCGACATCTCCCAGAAAGCGCAGGCGTGTGCGGATCTCCCTCACCACATCGCCGACCACCTTTTGTTGAAAGTCAGACATCTGCAATCGTCCGAGGAATCCCTCAGCGTCCTCAATTGAGAGGGAGCACAGCTCCATGAGAGAAAGCCCTCTCAAGGGGGGGAGTCCTGGGTGCTTCTGCGGCATCACTGTACCCGGAGCATCCTCACCAAGTCGGATGGAAAGGATCTCCGGTCTGAGCCGCTGGCCATGACATGTGTCGCAGAACGTCGGGCTCATGAACGATTTCAGCCTGTTCTTGGTGAACTCGCTGGTGCTTTCCACAAGCAGTCGTTGTAGATGCGGGATCACTCCTTCGAAGGGCTTCTTCGATGCTGCGGGAGTGCCACCTCGCATCACGTGGAATTCAATGGTGGTTTCACCGGTGCCCCAGAGCAGCGCCTGCTTGAAGGGTTCCGGCAGGACATTGTAAGGCGATTCGTGGCTGACTTGAAAATGCTTGGCTAAGCCCTTAAGCAGGGCCTTGTAATAGGCCACCATACGCTTGCCTCCCCTCCGCCAGGGAAGGACGGCACCTGACTCGAGAGACTTTGCGTGATCGGGTATGATCAGGCCCTCATCAAAAATCATTCTCTGACCTAGCCCCTGGCAAGTGGGGCACGCGCCTGCGGGTGAGTTGAAAGAAAAGTGCTTTGGAGTGACGGGTTCGAAGCTTTGGCCTGTCGCTGGGCTGTAGCTGCGGTTTGAGTGCAGCGTCTGAGTCCACACGCTGCTGGCTGAAGCTGCTCCTGGCGCTGGTGGAGCCTGATGGAGTGCGAGCAGCCGGCCTTCGCCCCATTTTAAAGCGGTTTCAACCGAGTCTCCCAGACGAACTCGTATCTTATCATCCACGACCAAGCGGTCCACCACTACGTCGATCGAGTGCTTGGTTTTTGGATCGAGCTTTTGCCGCGACTGCGGTCCTAGCTCAATCAATTCACCATCGACACGCGCCCGAACAAAACCCTCCCGGGAGAGGCGGTCAAGCACGTCGCGGAACTCACCCTTCTGTTCCTTGATGATCGGCGCAAGGATCATCACTCTGGATCCGGGATCCAGATTGCAGAGGCGATCGACGATGTCGCTCGTGGTTTGAGGAATGATCGCTACGCCGCTTGTTGGGCAATAGCGTTGTCCTGCGTTGGCGTAGAGGAGTCGGAGATAGTCGTAGATCTCAGTGGTGGTTGCGATGGTGGAGCGAGGGGTGGCGCCAGCGCTCTGCTGCTCGATGGCAATCGCCGGTGAAAGCCCTTCGATGTAGTCTACTTCGGGTTTCTGGAGTTGATCGAGGAATTGTCGGGCGTAGACCGAGAGAGATTCCACGTATTTCCTCTGCCCCTCAGCGAAAATGGTGTCGAAGGCGAGTGACGATTTTCCGGAGCCGCTCAGGCCAGTGAATACCACCAGCCGATGGCGCGGAATCTCTAGCGTGAGATTTTTTAAGTTATGCTCACGGGCTCCGCCAATTCTGATCACATCCTGTGCCATGTGTTGTCAATCCGACGAGTAGATCAAACCGCGATCGTAGGCCTCGGCGTTTGGCAGGCCAAGCCTTAACAGGCTGCTAGAGGATGAACATCGCGTCGCCGTAGCTAAAGAATCGGTAACCTTCTCGGACCGCTTCGGCGTACGCATCGAGCATGATCTCACGGCCTTCGAGCTCGCCAGGAGAGACGAATGCGCTGACCAACATTAAAAGGGTGGACTCGGGAAGATGAAAGTTTGTAATCAGCCCGTCGACGACCGCGAAACGGCTTGGAGGATAGAGAAAAAGATGGGTTCGAGATTTTCCTGCGCGAAGGAAGCCTTGTGGTGATCGCGGAGCGCTTTCAAGCACTCTCAGTGAAGTGGTTCCTGCGGCGATGATCGCACGTTTCTCGCTGCGGGCGCGGTTGATCGCTTCCGCAGTCTTTTCGCTGAGCTCATAATTCTCACCGTGCATTCTGTGATCCTCCAGGCGCGCTACCTTAACGGGTGCGAAGGTGCCTGCGCCCACATGCAGCGTTACCGTCTGCACCTCGATGCCGCGATCGCGAATGCTCATGAGCACTTCTGGGCTAAAGTGCAGCCCGGCGGTAGGGGCAGCCACCGATCCCTGAGCCTCTGCGTACACGGTTTGGTAGCGGGCGCGGTCCAATTCGCAACGGTTGCCGGTGCCACGTTCGATGTAGGGAGGTAGCGGCATCTCCCCTAGGGAATCTAGCTGGCTGGCCAGGTCGTCACAACCCTCGGCGCAGAGCCGACGATGTCCCTCCGCATTTACCTCCGTGATAACCACCCGTATTCTGCTTTGAGTGGCGTCCGACCCTAGAAGTACTAGCTCACGCCCTACGGGGGCGCGCTTTCCTGGTCGTAACATTGCCCACCAATCGTTCACTCCGTTTTGCTCGAGCAGCAATATCTCGAAAGCCCCCCCTGTCAGGGGATTCACGGCCCGCAGGCGGGCCGGGATTACCTTGGAGTTGTTTAGGATCAATAGGGCGTTCTCCGGTAAAAGTTCCACTAAGTCCTTGAAGCGTCGATGTTCCCGGATTCTTGAGCCACGACGCACCACCATCAATCGTGATCCATCCCGCTCATCCAATGGAGATTGGGCAATCAATTCCGGGGGGAGTGAATAACTGTAGTCCCTAGTGCGCATCGCGAACCAAGAGTGAGCGGTATCGACCCGATTGTGAAGCCGGCGCTTGCTCGATACTGAAACGCCATCGTGGGGCGTCCCAAAGGTCGAAATGGCGGGGCATTTGACGAGCGATAGAGCGACTCGATGGAGGTTTTAAATAGAACGTTAACATTAACGTAATCTGGTTAATTACAGTTATACGCTCTCCCCGCACCCTATTGTGAATAACGTGTGCAGAAGTCTCTGGATTTAAACAATTGACCAAGGTTGGGTCTAGTGTGGTAAAGGTTAAGTGCTGTGGGGCAAAATGGGGTATCTGCTCTAGGGCGCGATGGCTGATGGTGCTTCCAGAAAGAATCGGTATGTGTCCGCCTTTCGTCACAAGGTGGATGAGAAGCGTCGTATCCAGATCCCGTCTGAGTGGCGCTCGAAAGATCTAAAGGATCAGGAGTATACCCTGATCCTCTGGCCGCACGCCGATCGTGCGGATGCCTGCCTGATGGTGATGCCACCTGATGTGGCAGACGATTTTATCTCAAAGTTGAACGGTCTTCCCTACGGCGGCGCGGAGGCGGAGGCGGTCAGAGCTGACATGGCTGCCAATGCCCATTTGGGAGCCCTGGATTCTGTGGGCCGAATCGCCCTCCCAGATTGGATGGCGGAGCGGGTAGGTATCACACCGGGCGGTGTGGCGGTCCTGAATGGGATGTGGGATCGATTCCAGGTGTGGAACACGGAGCGGTATGATGAAACACGGGGTGCGGTGCGGGCGGTCGCCGCGGCTGCCTTCCGAAAGCTGATCTGACTCATGAGCCTGATGAAAATGATGACGTTCGCGCGGTCGCTTCGTAGCGGACGTGACCAGGAAGTCCGCTTTGAACTCGCCGCCCAGAACAAGCTCGTTCCCAACTTTGCTCGCCGCGGTCAGCCTCCTGCCTCAATCGCAGAGGGATCGCAAGATTCACGGGAGGCGCGTGCGGGCGCAACCCCTGAGGGTGCCGCAGTGCAGAGTGCACCTCAGGGTGAGCTTTCTCTTCACCCATCCGGCACACGGGTGTCCGGGGTGCTTGGTCGATTGTCGCGGGGGCGATGGCAGCTGGGCAGTGCGGACGCGAAGCCTGTTTTGCGAGCTGACTCGAAGGGGCAACTCTCGCTCCAATTGGTAAAGGTTGTGCGCAACGACTTGAGCGATTCGGACTTGGAGTTGGTGCCGAGCCGCCATCGGAGCACCACGCCTGTGCAAGGGGTGGAGGGCGGCTCTGCGCGCGAGGCGGCTCCGTCGTTGGAACCCGCACTGGAGCCTGAGCCGTCGCGATGGAGTCGATTCGCTTCTCGATTCCTGGGGGTGGGATCTGCCGACTAGCGACCAGGGCGGGGCGGTAGGGCGTCACCTTCCTGTGCTGCTGCAGGAGACCTTGGAGGCGCTGCGCGTGCGGCCTGGGGGCCTTTGGGTAGACGCGACGTTGGGACGTGCCGGTCATGCCGCCGCGATCTTGGAGCGAAGTGCTCCTGACGGACGGCTCTTGGGTGTGGATCAGGATGCGGATGCCATTTTAGAGGCAGGGCTCATGTTTTTTTTCAAAAAAGCCATCACGCATTCAAGTGTGCAATTGCCCGCTTTTTGGTCCCTTTGCCAATTTGGAGCTACGCTAACAACATCTTG
>CAMAVD010000131.1 GCA_945861575.1 Akkermansia muciniphila | reverse complement strand
AAAGAAATTGCGCGGCCGATTTTGACGCAGAAGTCGACAGCTCAAGCCTACCGGGATGGCGGTCGAACTGGCATAAATGTAACCGCGAACGGACGCCAATGAACGCGAATGAGACATTACTATTGAAAGATGAACTATACTTGGTTGCTGGGTGCGCCGCATCAAGGCTCTTTTCAAGCCGATGCAGGCCCAATGGGTGACCCCGGCCCTGTGATTTAACCAACTCCATGAAGTGGAGCGTAACTGCTACATTCCGAGGCAAGGGATCGGGTGGTGCTATAGCGGCAGTAGGCGGTCATAATCTGAAGACGAAACCTTCGGCACCCTTTCTGAATAAATCCGGAACCGATATTTTGGAGCTTGATCAATGCATTAAGATTCCGTTTACGTTGGATGTGAGCTTCCAGGAACTAGGCCGGAAATTGGCGCAGCCACCGTGAATGCAACGTTTTCTTGCGCCCAATGAGATATCAACTGAAGCTTCTGGTCGGATTGGTAGTCGCTCTGTTACTCATTTGGCTGGGCGCTATCGGTGGGCCTTGGCTAATTGGAGAATTCAAGACGCGAACTGGGATCATAACGGATCGTGAAGCTCGAATTCACTGCGTTGCAAACTTATCATTCATCAGAATGGCAAAGTCCATCGCTGCTGATGATTTGGGACTCACGAATGGGGCGACGATCCATTGGGAGGACCTCAACCTAGGGGGGCGGTCACGGGCAAGTTATGTCTGCTTTCGCGGAGGTAGGTATATCTTAAACGTAGTTGGGAAAAATCCAGAATGTACATTTACTAACGCAATAAAAGTGCTGACAAAGCGAGATTATGTTCAAGATTCAAACGGTGTGGCCTATCTGAGGCATCGGTTGGAGCAAAATTCGGGTCTATAGCAGAATCTGTGGGTGATTCTGAGTTGTTACGCACTTTTTTAACCTCATAGTTTTATCCGTTTTCACGCCGCAAAGATTTCGACAGTCCTACCAACCTGCCATCCGCCGTCGCTCTAGGAGGTATCGCGGGACACGTCGCAACGGGTTGCGAATAGCCACGCTCTGGTCGTAACGTATGACGAAAACGGAAAGATCTGTCGGCCCGTGTTGTTTGCCGATTTTCGGCCCGTCTTCGTCCGACTTCGACGTGGCGGGTCGTAAGATTTCCAGGGTGTTTGAGCGTTTCAGTGGCGGGAGATCTCGCGCATGGCGTCGTTGAAGGACAGGTCCAGGATTTTGACGCAGAAGTCGACAGCTCAAGCCTACCGGGATGGCGGTCGAACTGGCATAAATGTAACCGCGAATGGACGCGAATAGACGCGAATGCGGAAAAGGCTCCTGGGTTGTGACTTTTGGATTCGCGTTCATTGGCGTTTATTCGCGGTTAGGTTTCAAAGCCGGGCGCCCACTTACTGGAGTTGCTCGAGGGACTGGCGGCGGAAGGGGGCTCACGCAAAGACGCGAAGACGCAAAGGTGGGAAGAGGATGAAAGTGGGTTTTCATGGTGGGTCCAAATGCTTTGTATCTTGCCGTCATGGTCTCAAGCCTCCACCGGATACCCTCCTATTCACGGCATTCCCTAAGCAGTATCCCCTAACACTGGCAAGCGTTCACGTTGCTTTCCGGCCGCATTGTTCCGGCTGAGGTTGACACGCCTGGATGCGCTGCGCTAGAGGCAGGGGATGGACCTCACTTTGGATGGCCCGTTGCATGTGGAAGGACTCTTGTGCCTTTGATTCTGTCGAGCTACCGCGCTCCGTGGTGGCTGAGCAATGCGCATGCGCACACGATCTATCCCGCCAGCGCTCGCCGTGTCGATGGGGTGGTCTATCAGCGGGAGCGGCTGGAATTGTCGGACGGAGACTTCCTCGATCTCGACTGGTCGCGCGCGGGTGCCTCTCGTGTTGTTGTGGTGACGCACGGGCTGGAGGGCTCGTCGAATCGGAGCTATGTGCTCGGCATGGTGCGCGCTTTCAATCGCCGAGGTTGGGATGCTGTGGCGATGAATTTTCGAGGCTGCTCTGGCGAGTCCAATCGGCTGCTGCGATTCTACCACAGCGGGGTTTCCGAGGATCTTTGGGAGGTGCTTGTCCATGTTCGTGCAGTTGGCTACCAAACGATTGCCGCGATCGGCTTCAGTCTTGGGGGGAATGTTGCGCTCAAGCTGATGGGTGATTTGGGTGCGCAGGCTCCCGACTGGCTGCTCGGGGCTGTTGGGATCTCCGTGCCTTGCGATTTACGAGCTTCATCGATGGTGATGGCGCGGCCGGTGAACCGAATCTACATGAGGCGTTTCCTCGCCGATCTTCGAGAGAAGATTCGCGCAAAGCAGCCTCTATTTCCAGGGCAGCTGGATGTTTCGGGGTATGACCGCATCCGATCCTTTAAGCAGTTTGACGACCGCTACACGGCGCCGCTGCATGGTTTCAAAGATGCGGAAGACTATTGGGCCCGAAGCAGCGCGGTGGCTTCGATGGGCTCCATTGCGCGCCCTTCGTTGCTCCTCAACGCGGCGGACGATCCGTTCCTGGGTGAGGAATGTTTTCCCACCAGGCTTGCGGAGCCCCACGAATTCCTTCACCTGGAAGTTCCCAAGGAAGGCGGACATGTGGGATTCGTGGGAGGAGGTCTCCTGGAGGACGAGTATTACTCGGAAAGGCGAGCGTTGGAGTTTCTTGAGAGCCTCCGAGCTAATCAGGGCACCTGAAGCAAATCGAGTTCTGTCCAAGCTTGTTCCCGCTGGGCCGTCGCGTCGCGAACCGCTTTTACCGTGGCTTCATCCACCGGGCTCAGAGAGTGTCCCCATTCGCGCCGGATGTAAGTCAGAACTTGCGAAATCTGTTCGTCGCTCAGCAGCCCGAGTTGGGGCATCTCGAGTTGGTGAACGACCCCTTTCACTTTGATGGGACCTCGCAGTCCGTGCAGCACAATTCGGGTCAGCCGCTGCGGCGAAAAGGCCACCCATTCCGAGCCTGCCAGCGGAGGAGCCAGCCCTTCTTGTCCGAGTCCGTGTGGCTGATGGCATGCTGCGCAAAGGGCCAAGTAGAGCTCCTTGCCCGCTTTGAACCGCTGAAGCTCGCCCGATGAAAGTCCCGCAAGCTGGGCGACGCTGAGCGTGTTGGTCTGCGGATCCAGCAGACCCAGACTGAGCGCGGCGGCCTTTTTTAGATGCTCTGAGCCGGTCGTGTCGAAGATCTCCCTAAGCCAGCCATGCGCGAGCGCGTTGCTCTTGAGTGTGCCCAGGGAGAGAGCGGCTTGAATCCGAACTTCCGTCGAGCTGTTTTGCAGGGCTTTCGAAATCGAGTGCAGAAGATTCGACCGGGGCGAATCGAGCGTGCCGCCGAGAAGGGATTCTGAGACTCTCAGTGCTGTCCTGCGCACCTTTGGGTGCGTGTCGGCAAGCGCGTTGTTCGCAAGCTCCGGCGTGATGCGACCCAGACCTTCAAGCGTCCAGAGCGCATGAAGACGAAAGCGGGGATCCTCTCCCTCTAGTGCCAGTCGTTGAAGGGCGGGCACGACGGAGCTGTCTCCTCGCTCGACCAATAGACGCTGCGCTGTGTCGCGCCACCAACCGTTCGCGTGGCTCAGCGCCGCCACGAGTGTTGCTCCCGGGGCGGTGGAAAGCTTCGGCGCGCGCGTGAGGCGACCGGCCTTGTGGACCACCCGGTAGATCCGACCGACTTCCAGCGGTTGATCCAGCTTCCTTGCTTCAACCTGCTTGCGTAGGTAGCTGGTCATGTAGATGCGGTGCTGGATGATGCCTCGACCGATGTCGACGACGGTCAGGGACCCATCCGGAGCTGTCAGAAGATTGACGGGACGAAAGCGTTCGTCGGTCGACGTGAGAAACTCCGTCTCCCCCAGGGCGTTGCTGCTGGTCAGCATGCCTGCGTCATCCTGGACATTCTGCCAGCGGATCAGATTCGCGGAAGGTTCGCATATGAACGCCTGGTTCCGGGCGGCACTGGGGAAATTGTCACCCCGATAGAGGGTGGTCCCGCACGCGGCCGTGAAGGTAGCTAGTGACCCGTCGTCGCGCAGCACTTTGGGCTGGTAGCCCCGGTTAACGCCAGCGGTAACGCGGCCCGGAAAGACCGCGAAGTCCCTGGCGACGAGGGTGTTTAGAAAGGGAATGCTTGCGGTAGGGGCGCGACCGGCGTAGCTGGAGGAATAGAGATCGGCTCGGAGCGGATCGCTGTTGCTGGTGAAGAAAAGTTGTCCGTAGTCATTCTGGGAGAGTCCCCATTGAACCCGGTTGGGAATCGGTTGCCGCTCCCAGTGTCCGTTTTGCCAGCGATACCGCCAGTTGTGGTAGAGATTGTAGAACCAGTTGTCCATGTCGCGCACCAGCCCATTGGCCGTATGCTCAGGGTTCTTCTGATCGCCGTAGTCATCGAACAGTTCCACCTTCTCGTCGGCCTTGCCGTCGCCATTCACGTCCCGACAGAACCAGAGCTTGGGCGGTTCTGCGACCAGCACGCCGCCCTGCGTCAGGGCAAAGGCTCGGGGCATGACGAGTCCATCCAGGAAGACGGTGGACACGTCCATCCTCCCGTCCCCGTTTCGGTCTTCGAGGATGGAGATGCGACCTAGGGGCTGATTCTCGCCCGCGCCCTCGGGGTTGCGCATGAACCCGCGCATCTCGAGAACGTAGAGTTTTCCGTCGGCATCGTACTGTGCCGCCACAGGAGCCTCAATCATGGGCTCGCTGGCTATCAGTTGAACTTCATAGCCCGGGGCAACATGGATGGCCGTGAGGGCCTGATCGGGGCTCAGGGGCGGGGCAGGGGGGATCCGCGAGGGATCGACGCGGAAGCTCTGCGTCTCGCCGGCCTTGTCGCCGTTCTGTGCCAGAACGCCCGCCGTGGCGAGCAAGAGAATAGTCAGGACCCGAATCATAGTCATGGTTCAGAGGGGGAGACTAGGCGGGACCTTCCTGGCAAGGAAGCCCGAAGTCCTGGTCGTTGTCGGCTGGTAATCATCTGTGGATCATAAATCCCCCGGCCGGACGAAGACGTGTGGTCCACAGATGGGGAAGGATTTACACAGATGAAGGCGAAAGCGTTGATCTGAACGCGGTTTGATAGGGTCAGGCCTCCCAGGCAGGGCGGCGTAGGAAACGTCGGCGGGCCGAGATGGTTCCCACCGGGAGACTGAGCTTCGTGGCGATCTTCGCGTCGTCATCTTGACCTAGCAGACGGTCCTCCGCAGGTGTCCACCGCCGTGCGATCGCCGGAACCGGGGTCCGTTGTAGCTTTTGACGCCTGAGGGCCACCGCTTCGACCGAACGTCCGGTGCGACGCGCTATCTCTGCGTCTTTCACTTTCCCTAGCCAGCGATCTTCAGCCGGTGTCCATTCGTGGAGCTGACGTTCGAAAACCGGGATCTTTTTTGACTCGCGATAGTGTCGTACGTGGAGCGGGGAGAGCCCGAGACGCTGTCCGAGATCGTTGTCGGAGAGAGTTCCGAGGAGCGCCTTGTCGGCCTCGCTCCAGGCGCGTCGTTGGGGATTGGGGTGAGGAATCTTGAGTCGGCTTCGGCGGAGAGCAATTGAACAGACCGTGCGAACCAAAATTCGGGCTAAAGGTCGCATCCGCTCTACCTCTCCCAGCCCACGGGCTATAACTCCCCTGCTGTATGGACCGCCGAGGCCGCCCTATCCATCAACCTAGGACTTAGCATCCGTTTGAAAATCGGCGTGCCTCTTTCTGGTAGTGGGCACTCTCTGATCTGCTCCGCTCCCGTGCGACCCCGCCAGGGTCGTGATGTTGGCTGGGCGACAACCCCGGGTGTCCTCCTTCGCGTAAAGCTATGGAGGACAGGTCCTCCTTCGCGTAAAGCTTCCACCGTCGCTAAAGCTTCCACCGTCGCTAAAGCTATGGCGGACAGGATGGCGGACAGGATGGCGGACAGGTCCCTTCGGTCAACGCGGGGCTACCGGCTTCGACCCCTCCGGGGTCGGCGGCCCAAGAGATCGTTCACACGAGTAGCCCCGCTCTTGGCTCCTGATCCCGAGGGGATCACAGCCCATAGCCGGTCGGTTGAGGACCTCCGGGACGACACCACCGGTTCTCTGTTTTAGTGCAAGGATCCTGGAGGGATCCCAGGCCTCGGCAAGCGATGAGCCGTATGGGGGACAGGAGCTCCCTGCCATAATGGAAAGAACTGCTGTGAGAAAGGAGTCGAAGCCTGCCGGATGGCCGGTCTATCGTGACCTCGGTGACGCAGGTCTGTCTTGCGTGCCCTACTAAGATCCACTTTAAGGAGGGGGGCGAGGTGCATCAGGGCGACTTGCTGGTCACGATCGATCCTCGACCGTATCAGGCCACGGTGGACCGTTTGCAGGCGGAGTTGGGGTCGGCGCGTGCCCGCGTCGAGTTGGCGCGCGGTGAAGCGAAGCGCGCCGAGGGGCTTGCGGCCACCAAGGCCATCTCCACGGATACTTACGAAACGCGCTCCAAAGCCGCCGTGCAGGCTGAGGAAGCGGAGAACAGTCTGGTCAACCTCGGGCGTGAGCGGGAACGTCTGGGCTTCCTAGCGGAGGCCGAGCGCTCAGCCTCCGAGGCGGTCGCTTTGGCCCGTCAGCGCTATGCGGATGGCATCGCTGACTATTTGAGTGTGCTGGATGCCGAACGGACCCTGCTGAATCTCCAGGACCAGCTCGTTTCGGCTGAGACAGTGAGAGCCACGAGCCTTATCTCGGTTTATAAAGCCTTTGCTGCGGGTGCGGCGGTTTCCCGATGATCCACTCGGTTCTGCCTTGTGGGTAGCTTGGGGCGCAGGGAATCCTGGTTTTGCTTTAAGTTCCCGTTTTTTGTTGTGCCGTGAAGGATTCGAGCGAACCGTCACCACTGATGTTTCGGATTCTTCCTGGAGTCACGCTTTTGCCTTTTCTGGAGCCATCGGACGCGGCAGGATCAGTCTCATGCACCCATTTCTTTCGCTTCTTCCTAGTCGCCTGTCGACCTCAGGTCGCTGGTTCTGCAGCGTTCTGACCCTGGCTCTGGTGGCGGGCTGTAGTCCCTCCAAACCTGAAAGCACCGCTCCTGCTCCTGCGGTCAAGTCTCAGGGGCTCATTGGCGTCTCACTGCTGACCTTGGACAACCCTTTCTTTAAGGTCATTGGGGATCACATCACGTCTGAGGGATTGAAGCATGGTTACTCCACCCTGGTTGTGAGCGGAGACAAAGATGTCGCCAAGCAGTCCAATCAGATCAAGGATTTCATCGTCAAGAAGGTGAGCGCCATTGTCCTGAGCCCTTGCGACTCCAAGTCAATCATCCCCGTGATTCAAGAGGCCAATCGAGCAGGTATTCCGGTCTTTACCGTGGACATTCCCTGCAACGAGCCTGGGGTGAAGATTGTGACCCAGGTGGCGACCGACAACTTCGGCGGCGGCAAGGAAGGGGCGCTTGCGATGATCGAAGCCCTGGGTGAGGCCGGCGGCAAGATTGCTATTTTGCACTTCAAGCAAGCGGAGTCCTGCCAGCTGCGGGTGAAGGGGTTCCGCGAAGTGATCGATGCCCATAACAAAGCCGGTAAAGCGCGCATTGAGATGGTGACCGAATTGGAGAGTGGCGGTGCTAAAGACCAAGGCTATAGGGCTGCTGAGGACGCGTTGCAGGCGTACCCCGATCTGCGCGGAATCTTTGCCATCAACGATCCTGCGGCGCTGGGAGCCCGTGCGGCCCTGGAGAAGGCGGGCAAGGCGGAGCAGGTTCTGCTCGTCGGCTTTGACGGACAGCCCGAGGGCAAGCAAGCGATCAAGGATGGGAAGATCTATGCCGATCCTATCCAGTTTCCCGACAAGATGGGGGTGCAGATCGTCGAAGCGATTTTGCGCCATTCGAAAGGTGAGACGCTTCCTGCACAGATGTTGATCCCAACGCGCCTCTACAAGAAGGCCGATGCGCTAAAGGATCCTGAGCTCAAATAGCCGCGGATCCGGCATCTCCTTGCTCCGTTCAAATGTCCTCCGAGATTTCCCCAAAGCCCTCCGGTGGAGTGCCTCTCCTGCGGATGCGCGGCATCACCAAATCCTTTCCGGGTGTACAGGCCCTGCGCGGGGTGGATCTTACCCTCATGCCTGGGGAGGTGCTGGCGCTTTTGGGGGAGAATGGGGCGGGGAAGAGCACGCTCATGAAGGTGCTGGGTGGCGCGCATCGCGCGGATGGGGGGAGTTTGGAAATCGATGGGCTTCCCGTCGACTTTGGCTCGCCGGAGGACAGTCGCGCGGCCGGGGTGGCCTTGATCTATCAGGAGTTTAACTTGGTCCCTGGTCTGACTGCGGTAGAGAATCTTTTCCTGGGACGCGAGCGCACCCGAGCTGGGTTGATTCGACGGGCAGATGAACGGCGCGACGCTGCCGCGATTTTCTCCCGACTTGGAGCGCAGATCGACCTCGATGTGCCGTGCAGCCGCCTGACCACTGCTCAGCAGCAGTTGGTTGAAATCGGGAAAGCTCTTGCATTCCAAGCGCGCATTCTGGTGATGGATGAGCCGACCGCTGCGCTGACCTCCCATGAGGTGGAACGTCTCTTTGAGATCATCCGGGAACTGCGACGACAGGGGATAGGTATTGTTTACATCAGCCATCGGTTGGATGAGATTTTCAGCATCGCCGACCGGTTGACTGTTCTCCGGGACGGGGTTCATGTGGGAGAGCGGAAGGTAGATCAGATTACCCGTCGCGAGATGATCGAGCTGATGGTGGGGCGTGAGTTGAAGGATGAGTATCCCGCGCGCTCAGTCGCCCTGGGCGAACCAAGGCTAGAGGTGTCGGGCCTGCGTCGAGGAAGGGCGGTTCAAGGGGTTTCGTTCAGCGTGCGACGTGGAGAGATCCTGGCGCTGACCGGGCTGGTGGGGTCGGGGCGCACGGAAACGGTGCGACTTATCTTTGGGGCGGAGCCTCGGGATGCGGGTGAGATCCGGCTGGATGGGCGTCGTCTGGAGATTCGCGATCCGAGGGATGCCATCGCCGCCGGGATCGGACTGCTCACCGAGGACAGGAAGCTTCAGGGATTGGTGCTCGGCCATTCCGTGCGGGAAAACTTTGGGCTGCCCAGCCTGAATCTATGGTCGAGGTCGGGCTTCGTTCAGGAGACCCGCGAGCGTCAGGAGTTTGGACGTCACACATCCTCTTTGCAGGTCAAGATCTCCGGACCTGAGCAGCGCGCTGGTCATCTCTCCGGAGGCAATCAGCAGAAAATCGTTCTGGCGAAGTGGCTGGCCCGGGATTGCGATGTGTTGATCTTTGACGAGCCGACGCGCGGCATCGATGTCGGAGCGCGATTTGAGATCTATCTTTTGATGAATCAGCTGGTGGCCCAGGGGAAATCCATCGTCATGATCAGTTCAGAGCTGCCCGAAGTGTTGGGCATGGCAGATCGCATTCTCGTGATGCATGCGGGGAAGATTACAGGGGAAATCGCCGAGGCGCGCAGCGCCACCCAGGAACAGATCATGCAACTCGCGGTCGCCTGAGCTCGATCCCATGAAACAATCTCTCCAACGATTTCTGGCGGACTACGGCATGCTCTTTGTGCTGGGGGCGCTCTGCGCCTTTTTCAGCGTGGTGACCTACTCCGAGCAGTCGCCAGGCGGGGAGTCAGGGGCGCGCCAGCTCGCCCGGGAGATTCGGACATCCTCAGGGTCGCCTCCCGCCGTTCTGATCGCGGTGCGCGATCATCCGGAGGATCTCCTGTTCGCGCGCACGCTTGAGGAAACCCTCAAGGCCTCAGGGGCGAAGATCTTCACTGTGACCGGGGAGCCCAAGGATGCGCGCGACGCGCTGGTCCGCCGCGTCGCGGACGGTGTGCCGCTTGACGTGGTGGCCTGCAGCCCTGCGACCGCCGGTTGGCTGGTGTTCGCCGATCTCAAGAAGGATTTTCCCGCGTTGGCAGGGACCCGGGTCCTGACGCCCAGCCGCTACAAGTGGCCGAACTTTCTGAAGTCGGAGAACTTGCTTAATATTGCCAATCAGATTGCGGTCATTGCCATCGTCGCAGTGGGCATGACGATGGTCATTGTCACGGGCGGTATCGATTTGTCTGTGGGCAGCTTGCTGGCGCTTTCGTCGGTGTTGTCCTCGTGGTTGATCCGTGAGATCGGCGGTGGCCCTGGGGCATCGGCCTTGTCCATGATTCTGTGCTGCATCGTGGCGATCGTGGCCTGCGGAGGCGTTGGGGGTTTCTCGGGACTCATGATCACCCGCTGCGGTATTCCCCCGTTCATCGTCACCCTGGCCATGATGCTGGTGGGGAGTGGGGTTGCTTACATTCTAGCCAAGGGCCAATCGATCTACCAGATCCCTGACTCATTCGTTTGGCTGGGTCGCGGTGCGGATCTCCTGGGACTCCCCAATGCGGTGGTGCTCATGCTGGTATTGTATGCCGTGGCCCATGTGCTGATGTCCCGGATGCGATTGGGGCGCTATCTCTACGCCGTGGGGGGGAATCGTGAGGCAGCGCGACTGTCGGGCGTTCCAGTGGAGCGGGTCCTGCTCTTTGCCTATGTGGTCAGTGCGCTGCTCGCGGGGCTTGGTGGAGTGATCATGGCCTCGCAGCTCAAGAGCGGTTCGGCCACCTATGGGAATATGTACGAGCTTTACGTGATCGCCGCAGTGGTGGTGGGGGGGACGAGCCTGAGTGGTGGAGAGGGGAAGATCCTGGGAACACTGATTGGAGCGTTCACCATCGCCGTGATCCAAAACGGCATGAATCTGACGAATGTGGAGAGTTACAGCCAAAAGGTCGTTCTAGGCTTGGTGATCTTGGCTGCGGTCCTCCTTGACCGGGTCCGACAGCGAGTGCGCTGAACGGCGGCACTGCTCCCTCCAGATTCCATCTTGATTTCACCGAATACGCCCTAGCATGATCGTGTCGAACGAATTGTAATATTCGCAAACTATGAAACATCGCGCCTTCCAGTCCTCTCTCGTCGCCCTCGCTTGCACCTGCGTCGTCGGCTTTACCCTGGTCACCCAAGCGGAAGATAAAAAGGAGGCGGCTCCTGCTCCCGCAAAACCAGCCTACACCGAACCAGCGAAACTCACGGAAACAGCCCCGGAGACATTCAAGGTCAAGTTTGAGACGACCAAGGGCTCCTTCACTGTCGAAAGCAACCGGAAATGGGCCCCCGTTGGGGTGGATCGCTTCTATAATATGGTGAAGTCAGGGTTCTTTAAGGATATCGCCATGTTCCGCGCTATCTCGGGTTTCATGGTGCAGTTTGGTGTTCACGGCGAGCCAGCCGTGGCGGCTGCGTGGAAGGACGCGAAGATCAAAGATGATCCGACGGGAGTCCAGAGCAACACACCGGGCATGCTGACCTTCGCGATGGCGGGACCCAATACCCGCACGACCCAGATGTTTATCAACTTTGGCGACAATGCGCGTTTGGACTCCATGGGATTCCCACCGGTGGGCAAAGTGATTGAGGGCATGGACATCGTGAATAAGATCAACACGGAGTATGGAGAAGGGGCTCCTCGTGGTCGCGGGCCTAACCAGCAAGCCATTCAGATGGAGGGAAATGCCTATCTGAAGAAGGATTTTCCCAATCTGGACTACATCAAGTCGGTGACGATCGTGAAGTGATCCGAACCACGCACCCCTGATTTCATAGACCCACTATTATGTCTGACATCCGCATCAAGCTAAACACCGACAAGGGCACTATCGAGGCCACTTTGTTCGCGTCGAAAACCCCGATGACCGTTGCCAACTTCCTCAATTTGGCGCAGAAAGACTACTACAACGGCATCACCTTTCATCGTGTCATTCCCAACTTCATGGTTCAGGGGGGCGATCCCACCGGCACCGGGGCAGGGGGACCAGGCTATCGTTTCGGCGATGAGTTTCATCCGAGCCTCAAGCACACCAAGCCGGGCATTTTCAGCATGGCGAATGCGGGTCCCGGGACCAATGGCAGCCAGTTTTTCATCACCCATGTGCCTACCGCGTGGCTCGATGGCAAGCACAGCGTCTTTGGCGAAGTGACTGTTGGACAAAGCGTGGTGGATGCCATCCGGGGTGGTGACAAGATCAAGACCATCGAGGTCTTGGATCCCACGGATGACCTGTTCAAGGATCAGGACGCAAACATCAAGAAGTGGAACGCGGCCTTGAAGAAATGATGAAGCAGCGTGGTTGCGTCCGAGCGGGATCCCGCTAGGAATTTGTGACTCTTAACGGCCTCCACTGCTTCGGCGGTGGAGGTCGTAATAGTAGAGGGCCACGACCACGATGGCGTGTTTGATCACCCCCGTCCTCACGAGTTCCGGAATGTCCTTCACCGGCACCAGGCGAGTCAGGAGGTCCTCGCTCTCGTCGAACTCGGTCTCGTGTTTCAAACTGCAGCCGTCAATCAGCACTGTGTAGGCGCGATTATTCATGATGGCTGGGTTTGGAAAAATCTCTCCGATCAGCTGCGGCAACCCTCCGGCGTAACCGGTCTCCTCGCGCAATTCCCGTTCGGCTGTGGCAAGAGGGGATTCACCTTCGTGGTCGATGACCCCTCCGGGTATTTCCAGTTCCACAGTGTTGGATCCGTGCCGGTATTGCTCCACCATCACGAGTTCGTCGTTGGGGGTGAGGGCTAGGATATTGACCCAATTGCGCGTGTTGATGACATAGAAATCATGGTCGAGGCCCGTCCGTGGGGAGGTTTTGATTTCGGTTTCGATGGTGAAGATCCGGAAATCCCCGACTTGTTTGCGATGTTTGGAGGGCCAGGCTTTGATCATGATATCAAGGAGAAGTGCTACAGTCCGCGGGCCTGCGCTGACCAGCCCTTTTGCATCAAAGACAACAGATGTTTCATGGCTGATTCGTAGGTGGTGCCCTTGATTTGGCTGAGTTGGGTGGCGCGCTTGTCCAATTGGGCTGCCATTTCCCGGCATTTCTCCGGAGGGCAGCCCAACGCCTTCAGTCCCTCGGCGAGTGCGTCAAGATTCATGCGAGTTGTGCGCGGAAGATCTCTGCCATGGGGAGGAAGTGAAGTCACGTCTGAATGGCAGCAGCCGTTCTCATTGTGGCAGGGAACTCCTGTCCCCCCTACGGCTCATCGCGTGCCGAGGCCTGGGATCCCTCCAGGATCCTTCCACTAAAACAGAGAACCGGTGGTGTCGTCCCGGAGGTCCTCAACCGACCGGCTATGGGCTGTGATCCTTTCGGGATCGGGATCGGGATCGGGATCGGACAGTGGACAGTGGAGCTTTGAGCCGCAACCGCTTCTTCGGCCGCGAACCCAGAGGGTTCGAAGCGGGTGGCCCCGGGTCGACCGAAAGGACCTGTCCACCATCTTGTCCACCATCTTGTCCACCATCTTGTCCACCATAGCTTTAGCGACGGTGGAAGCTTTAGCGACGGTGGAAGCTTTACGCGAAAGAGGACACCCGGGGTTGCCGCGCAGCCAACATGACGACCCTGGCGGGGTCGCACGGGAGCGGAACGGATCAGAGGGTAACCACTCCCAGAAATAGGCACGCCAATTTTCTAAAGTTCGACCCGTTCGCCGACGCGTCCGATGCGGTGGCGAAGATGCGCGGGCTGGTGCTTGGATCTAGCGCCAACGGCGCGCCCGATACCAGCCTGGGGCAACGCCCCAGGAAAACCGCCCCCCATTCATCCCAAGCCCTGAAGGGGCGGGCCAACGGATTGCGATCCGTGGCGATTCGATTTGTGCGCGGCGCGGTTTGGATCGCCCCTTCAGGGCTTGATTCGCTTTTTCACCCCATTCCCAGGGCGTTGCC
>CAMAVD010000130.1 GCA_945861575.1 Akkermansia muciniphila | reverse complement strand
ATGAGATACAGACAGCCATCCGCACCCAGCTCTAGGTCCATCGGCCGCTTAAAGGTCATGTGAGGACAAAATCGCTCGATGCGCAGCTTGCCATCGGGCCCCTTCTCAATCTGATCATTCGCGTCGAGATGAACCGCCATAATCCAGTTCCGAGACCACTCGTAAATGAAGAGGCAATGGTCGAACTGCCGAGGAAGCTTATGGGCGGACTTCAGAGCCTCGTCAAATCGGTAGACCGGACCAGCCATGGCCGTTCGCCCCCCACCCGCGTTGAGCACAGGAAACTTGGTGCTCGGGCCAGCCGGATAGGAAATGAACGCCGACTGGGCCGGGGGCAACTGCTCCAAGCCTGTGTTATTCGGGGATCTGTTTACTGGCTTGGACGCATCAAATTTGAACTCGTTGGTCTTTCGTTCGAAGTCCCAATGCCAATAGGGTCGATTTTCGCCCACGAAATACGGCCAACCGAAGAAGCCCGCCTTGCGGGCCTGATTGACCTCGTCGTAGCCCGCCGGCCCACGAACCTCGTTCGCTCCGCCGGCGTCCGGGCCGACATCGCCCCAGTAAACAAAACCTGTCTTAGAGTCGACGCTGATGCGAAATGGATTGCGGCAGCCCATGACATAAATCTCAGGACGTGTCCCAGGAGTGCCAGGCGGGAACAGGTTTCCACTGGGAATGGTGTAGCCGCCCTCAGGCTTGGGTGTGACTCGGAGAACCTTGCCGCGAAGATCGTTGGCATTGGAAGCGGACTTCTGAGCATCCCAGGGTGAGCGATCAGGACGTTCGTCAGAAGGAGAGTAGCCGTCCGATTCAAACGGATTCGTATTATCCCCGATCGACACGTAAAGGTTGCCGCTGGTGTCGAAGGTGATGGAACCGCCTACGTGACAGCATTGCTCGCGCTGAGTGGGGACGTCGATAATCGGGGTCTCCGAAGCAGCATCGAGGGCCTCCCCCTTCAGGGTAAAACGCGAGACTCGGATGATCCCCTCCTTCTTCCCCACCGAATTCGTCTTGGTATCCGGAAGGGAGCGGTTGAGATAAACCCATCCGTTCTGGCCGAACCGAGGATCGAGGGTCATGCCGAGCAACCCGTCCTCCAAACCACGAAACACCCCAAACTTCCCGATAACGGACGTTTTCTGCCTGGCAGGATCCCATTTCTTCACCAATCCATCACGCTCCACCCAGAACACCCGTCCATCCGAGGCGACGGAGAGCTCCATAGGATCCACCAGGGTGTCCTCAATGGCGGTTGCTCCGTCCCTGGCGCGATCAGAGTCGAGAATAACTTTACGAAAAGCCCCATCGGTCTGGGGCCCGGAGGGAGCGGGCTTGGTATCGGCCGCTAGGCAACTCGTTTGGGGAGTCAGGGCGCAAAGCCCGGTCAGAAGCAGACATACCACAATACGCCAACGAATTTGGAAATGGTTCATTTTCAGGGTCATTAGACTGTAAAAGCGGCGGATAATTCAAGGCAAGCGCACCTCCAGGTAGGGAGAATTGCCGGTGGAGGTCGAAAGCCGTAAGGATGACCACAGGACAGCGGCAAACACCTCACCTGACCGTCTCTCCCAATGCTTTCCAGCGCAGACAGGACACTGCACCAAATTGGGACAGCACCCCCCGCAGCCCTTCATGCAGGCTGTCCTTTTTGCTGGGTAATTTCCACAGCGAGGCGCCTGAGGCAGGGCAAAGAGATCCACCCCGAAACCCTCGCCTCCACCCCGCCCGGGTAGAAGGGCCCTATTCTGCACCATTTCCGGACGGTCCCCTCCCTAGGACTGGCCTCAACTGTCAGATCGCAGGACACCCTCCGGGTCACCAGCCTAGGAACTCGCGCCTTTGAGTTTTGGCATCCTCGGTGCTTAACGCCCATCGCGTATGGGTTTTCTTCCCCTCAGTCAAAGGTCACGGCGTCCCGATCAGCTGATCGCTGTGGATCTGGGCGGCTGCCAGTCTAAGGCCGTTCATCTCCAGCGCCGAGGCGGCGCGTGGCATTTAGTGAATTTCACCCTCGCCCAAGCGCTTCCGGCGGACAAGGCGAGGGAGGCAGAGCCGCTGGCGGAACATTTTCGCGCCCTGCTGGCAGCCCTAGGGAATCCCAATGTGAAATCATTGGTGGCCGCGATCGGTGTCGAGGAATCCGTCCTGAAGCAGATCCAATTGCCCATGATGGCAGGCGAGGATGTCCGCCACATGCTGAAGCTGAATTCAAAGACCTACCTTCAGCAGGATCTGCCCGACCATCTCTTTGATTGTATCTATTTGCCCCCGCGCCAAGCCGCACCGGCTCAGGAACCCACCGCGGATGGAGCCAAGGCGGCCACGCCCGCCCAGCAGAAGTTCAACGTGCTCGTCAGTGGGGCTCCAAGACGGATCATCGAGGCGATCCGGGCTGCCGCCAAGAGCGCGGGACTCATCCCGGAAAGCATTGTCCCCAGCTTGGTCGGTCCGCCCAACGCATTCGAGTTCGTCGAACCAGATGCCTTCCACAAACAAGTCGTTGGCCTAGTCGACATCGGGTTCAAGCACTCCTCCATCGTGGTATTGGATGCGGGGGAGATTCTCCTAAACCGAGTCGTGAATATTGGCAGTGAACGACTGACCATGGGCCTGGCTGAAGCCATGGGCATCAGTCTCTCCGAGGCAGAAGGCATCAAGGTGGGCATGCCGGCCGAAGTTCAACCAACGCTGGAGGCGGCTATCAATCCACTAGGTCGTGAGCTGAGAGCCTCGTTCGACTTTTTCGAACATCAGCAGGACAAAACCATCTCGCAGGTGTTTGTCTCCGGAGGAGCAGCGCGCAACGACATCATCGTCCAGGCATTGCAGACGGAGCTGATGGTCCCCTGTCGAAGCTGGAATCCCACCAAATTCCTCCAGCTTTCTCTCTCGGCGGAACGGCAAGGCGAGATCGACCAGGTTGCCCCCCAACTCTCTGTGGCGATCGGGACCGCAGCCGCCTCATTCTGACCCACTTCTCACCTCTATGCCGATTCGTCTCAATCTCCTAAGGGAACATCAGGACGCCGAGGAAGCCCGCCAACGCGATCCGGTGAAGCGCGCCATCTTGGGCGGTGTCGTCATGGTTGTCTGCACGCTGGTCTGGGCAGGCGTCCTGCAGCTCAAAGCCATCCGAAGCAACGCCGAGTTCAACAACATCCAGGGAAATGTCCAGTCCCTCGACAAGACCTACAAGTTGGTGCTGGAGCAAAAGAAGCTCATCGCCGAGACGGAGGACCGCTTGCTAGCCCTACAGCGCTTCACCACGAATCGCTTTCTGTGGGGCAGCACCTTGAATGGCCTCCAGCATCTGCTCGCGGGCACGGAAGGAATCACCATCACGCGAATCCGCGGCGAACAGAGCTATCTCCAGCAGCCGGAGTTCAAGCCGAAGACCCCAAAGGAAGGGCCTGCCAAGCCGGCCACATCGACAGAGAAAGTTGTGATCACGATGGACGTGAAAGACATGAGTAGCCAGCCAGGCGATCAGGTCGCGAAGCTGAAATCGTCGTTCTCCGCCCCGGTCGTACCAGGATCCCCACCGGCCACAGCAACCAATCAGGTCGCGCTGTTGACCATTTCAGCACCGCTCACCGACAAGGAGGGGACGGGGCGACCCTACGTCACCTTTACTCTGCAATCCATCTACCCAGAACGAGTTCGGCCATGAAGCTCCTCGCGACAATTCGCAAATCCCACATCACCGCATGAAAAGGCTCAGCAAGGAAAAGCGAGACAAGCTGATTTTGGTTGGAGTGGGGACCGTGGTGGTTCTGGCGGCGCTGTGGTTCACGCTCATCGACGCCCAGAAAACGAATCTGCTAAAACTGGCCTCCCGCAACATCGACGAGCAGAAGAAGCTCGAGACGGCCCAAAAAATTGTGGACAGCCGGGCAGAAATCGAAAAGCGAGTCGCCGAAACCAGCACACGCCTCCAGGAGATCGAGAAGGATATGGTGCGGGGCGACATGTATGACTGGATCATCCAGACGGTCAAAGCCTTCAAGGCTCCCTATCGAGACCGGGTCGATATACCGAACTTCAGTCGAGAGGTGGTAGGAGACGTGCAGTTGCTCCCTAAATTCCCCTACCGCAACGCCACCTACAACATTCGCGGATCTGCCTATTACCACGATCTAGGTCGCTTTGTCGCCGATCTCGAGAACCGATTTCCATACCTGCGTGTTCAGAACCTCGAACTCGAGCCAGCCTCCAGCAGCAGCGCCACCGCGACGGACGACGCCGAGAAGCTCGCGTTTCGATTCGAGTTGGTCACGCTGGTGAGCCCGGAGCGCCGATGATCCTTCACTCACATTCAGGTCTCCAAATGAAGCATCTCATTGTCCTATTTTTTGCCAGTGCACTCACCGCCACCGAGGGGCTTTGCACGCCAGTGCCCGGAAAGCAGGCAGCAGCAACCAGCCCCGCTCAGGACAAAGGATCCAAGTCCAAGGAGCCGACAGCTTTGGAGATCAGCTTGATCCCATCCACCTTCGACGACAACTTCAACAACCCGAAGTTTGGCAGGGATGTCTTCTATCCGAACACCAAGCGCTTCGTGAAAAAGGCTGCGGTCGAAGCGACCACGAATCCGGTTGAGAGGTCCGCGTCTGCTATCCTGCAGGGGCTTATGCTCAAAGGGATTTCAGGAAACGGCCCCCGACGCCTTGCGCTGGTCAACACTCGAACGCTCGGCGCGGGCGAAGTGTGGGACTACAAGCTGAACGGCCAGGTTCATCGGATACGCTGTGAGGAGATCAAGGCCCGCTCAGTAGTACTTTCCATCGAAGGAATAAACGATCGCAAAGAGCTCCAACTCCGCGACGGTCTTTAAAATCATTTGGCCTGGGATATGCACCCAATAGTCAGTCGAAACGTTATGAAAAAGTCTGTTCGTATTGCGATCGCAGGTGTTCTCGCCTCGACCTGCCTCAACTTGACGGCGGCCGAGATCAAGACCTCTCCCAGCGAGCCGGCCCCCGCCGTCCCAGTCGGGACGGAAACCGCCAAACCAGGATCATCGAATGAAACCGCTCAAGCAGAGGCCAAAGCGGAACCAACCGCAGCGGGCGCGCCTGCTGTGGAAGTAGCCGCAGCAGCTCCAGCGACAGCGGCAGAGGCCGACCCCGCGAAAACGACGGAGTCCACGCCGAAGCCCGCGAGCACTTCCAGCGCAAATACGGGCGCACCAACCGAGACCCCGGCGGGTCCCGACGGAACCGAGGTGGTGCCACTGATCGTGATCGACGATGTCCCGCTCACGGATGCGATTCGCAACCTCGCACGGCAGTCCGGTCTTAATTTCCAATTCGACCCCCGCGTGACATCCCCGCAACCCGGGCCCGATGGCAAAGTAGTGACGGCACCCAATGTTTCGTTTCGTTGGGAAAACGTCTCCGCCCAGGACGCGCTGCTCGCACTTCTGGATAACTTCAGCCTCCAACTGGTGAAGGTCCCGAATTCGCGTATCGCCAAGATCACCGTCCGGGATCCCAAGGCCGAAGAGCCTCTTATCTCCAAGTTGGTGCAGCTCAAGTATGCCGACCCAACCAACATGGTAACCCTGCTGAAGCCAAACCTGACAGCGCGCAGCCAAGTCCTCGCGGACGTGCGAACCGCGCAGCTGATTATCAGCACCACGGCTAGAGAGTGGGATACGGTGAGCAATATTATTGCCAGGGTGGACACTCCGACGAAGCAGGTGCTGATCGAATCCAAGATGCTTGAGACCTCAAAAAACCCGACCGCTATCCGCGGCATCGACTGGACAAAAACAATCGAGCAGCAAAAATTCAACTTCGGGAACCAGGCGGGCGGCGGCGTCGCTGCCGGCTTCCGCAATATGGCACCCTCATCGGCTTTCTTAAATGCCGATGGCTTGAACGCCGTGCTTAGCTTCCTGAACACGGAGTCCGACACCGAGGTCGTGGCGACCCCGCGCGCGGTGACCATGGACAACCAGCAGGCCATCCTGCAAGTGACCACGGCCTACCCCATCTTCAAGATCACACCCGGGTCTCAAGCCAGCCCTCCAGGCGCTGAAATCACCTACACGAACATCGGCGTCATTCTGCAGGTCACACCCCGGATCACGGCGAACAACTATATCTCGCTCCGAGTCACCCCCGAGGTTTCTAGCATCGCCGGACAGGACAAGCAGTTGGCGGATGGCGCTGAGTTCACTGCCAATCGCTACACCATTCGTAGGGCGGACACCCACGTGATGATCCCCAGCGGAAACACCCTGGTGATGGGCGGCCTTATCAGCGACAACACAGCCCTGACGATGACCAAGGTGCCGCTCCTGGGCGACACGCCCGGGCTCGGAAATCTCTTTCGCCATAAGAAAAATGTTCGAGCGAAGCAGAACCTGTTGATCTTTATCACGCCCACCGTTGTCGAGGAGGACTCTTTCGCTGCGAACAATCGTGGCACCCAATTCCTCAAGACAAAGTATGAGGATCCCTCGGAACTCGACGAGAGCTACTGGAACTCCGCCAAGCCGGCCGACTGGACCAAGCCGAAAGCCAAGAAGACCGCCTCAAATTAAGTCACAGCCCCGCGGAAACGCGGAGCGAGAAGAAGTAAAGTTGTATGAAAAAGTTATTCTCCATCCTACCTGTGCTCGCTGGCTGCGTGCTCAGCGCCCAAGGCAGCGCCCAAGGCCAAGGTTACATTCTGTTCAGCAACACGACGCAGGACAGCCTGACGGAAATTCGTATCTCGGACGACACCACGAGCGACTATCTGGGCGACACCTTTGTTGCCCAACTGTTCGCGAATGTGCAAGGGTCGATCGAGTCGGCATTGGTGGCGATTGACTCTCCAGTCGCTTTCATCGGATCGGACCCCATGTTTGCAGGCCTCTTCCTCGGCAATGAGATCCAGATCGCCGGCGTCGCCGCTGGCAGCATCGCCACGATGCAACTCCGCGTTTGGGCACCTGCGGTCCTCAATGAGAGTTGGGATACTGCGTATGCAGCCGCTCTGCTGAACAACACTCTCCGTGTAGGCAAGTCCACTCTCTTCAACGTCACTCTCGGCACCCAAGGTTCCAATGTTGAGATGGCTCTGTACCTCCCGATTTTTACCGTAAACACCATACCCGAAGACGAAGTCGTCGCGCTCGGGATCCTCGGTCTAGGCCTCGCACTGATCCGTCGCAACGTGAGCAAACGGAAAAGCATCCAGGCCCCCTACCCCGCCAGCCTAAACTGAACCTCCTAAGCCGCCCGTGGGCGGGATATCGTTCTCTTTTCCAATTGACGTAAGGCCCCCCGGGCTTTGGTGTGTGCGGGTTCCCGACGCGGGAACCGACACATGAAGATTCTGGTGATATCTCTGGCGGGCATCGGCGACACCTTGCTCGCAACCCCGCTGATCGAGGAGTTGCGGCTTGGCTATCCCGAGGCGGCGCTGGAGGCCCTGGTGATGTGGCCCGGTTCGCGCGATATCCTCGTCGGCAACCCGCATCTCAATCAGATCCACCATTTCCAGATGCTAAAAGAGGGGCCCTGGCGAACCTTTCGCTACCTCCAGGGTTTGCGCAAAAATGGCTACCAGATCAGCCTTAACACGTATCCCCAAAGCAAGAGCGAGTATCGACTCATCGCCCGCCTCCTGGGTGCCCCCGTTCGCGCCAGCCATCGCTACGATAATCACCGGTGGTGGGATCCATGGCTGGTCAACCGTGAGATCCCGCAGAACTACCAGCATCACTCGGTCGCACAAAACCTGGCCCTGCTCGAAGCCGTCGGAGGATGCCCTCAGCTCCCAGAACACAGAACCCGTCTTTTCCTCAGCGCCTCAGAGATCGGCTGGGCAACGACCTACCGCGACTCTCACGGCCTCTCAGATAAAGTGCTGGTGGGGTTTCACGTAGGATCTGGCACCACCAAGAATCTCGCGCTCCGCCGCTGGCCACTCGAATTTTACCACCAGTTAATCGAGCGACTGCTCTCCCTGAGACCGGACCTTCGTGTCCTGCTGTTCGGTGGGCCCGAGGAACGTGCCGATCACGCCTGGCTGAAAGAGCGCATCCCCTCGCCCCGGGTGACGGTTCCAGAGACCCGCAGCATGAAGCAGGCGGCCTCGCTGATCGGCCATTGCCGGGCCTTCCTCAGCATCGACAGCGCCCTGATGCACCTGGCTGCCGCCATGCAGGTCCCCCATCAGTTCGTCATCGAAACGGCCACCTTTAACAAGACCATCGAACCCTACAATCGTCCCTACGTGCTGATACCCAACCCGGCGGTGAAAGGTCGCAACCTGGAATTCTACCGCTATGACGGTGAGGGAATCCGCGGCACTCAGGCGGAGCTTGAAGCCCTGATGCTTGCGGTAAGTCCAGACTCTGTCTACAACGCTATGGCTCCCTCGCTGAGCTCGCCCGCATGAGAACCTTCTTACGCTTCCTTGCCCAACTCCTTTTCCGCTACAAGGCTTTCAACGAGGAGACGCTGCGAACCCCCGGCCCCGTCCTACTCATCCCCAACCACACCTCCTGGTTCGATTGGCTCTTTATTGGAGTCTGCCTGGAGGAGGACTGGAAATTCGTCGTTTCAAGCGTCACCGCACAGACCAGCTGGCTCCATCGGAAGATGATGCTCAACCGGCGCACATTCCCGATCGACACCAGCTCCCCCTATGCGGTGAAGCGCATGGCAGAACATTTGCAGGCGGGAGGCCGACTGGTGCTTTTTGCGGAGGGACGCCTCTCACGAACCGGCACCCTGATGAAATTATTCGAGGGGACGGGTTTTCTTCTGCACAAGACCGGGGCGAAAGTCATCACGGCGTATGTCCGGGGAGCGGATCGCATGGTCGCCTCGCCAAACCCAAATCGCAAACAGCTCCTGCCCCAAGTCTCGATCCACTTCAGCAACGTTCTCATTGCCCCCCGCTGCGACGATCTCTCTACCTCGGCAGCGAGAGCCCGGCTCACCGGTTGGCTACGGGACCGGATGGTGCGCCAACAATTCGAGGCGGAAACCTTGATGGGCCCGCCCTCCGTGCTCAAGGCCGTTGTGGATACCGCACGAACCCTCGGCGGCAAAGTAGTCCTCCAGGACATCAATCAAAGCCTCACCCTGCGGCGGGTGCTTGCCGGAGTGGACCTCATGGCGGAGCAGCTAGAGCCGGAGCTAGGATCAGGTCCCGCCGAGGTCGGCGTGCTGCTTCCCAATATCAACGCCACACCCGTCACTCTCCTGGCCCTCTGGGCACTCGGCAAGACGCCGGCCGTCCTCAACTTCTCCACCGGGGTCTCTGTCATGAAGGCGTGCGCCGAGCTGGCCGGGCTGAAAGCCATTCTGACCTCCCGCGTCTTTTTGGAGAAGGCAAAGCTACCTCTGAAGCCTCTCGAAGCGGCGGGAATTCGGCTGATTTATCTGGAGGATCTTCGGGCTAGAATTTCCAGCGGCCGACGGCTGCTGGCACTCATACGAGTCTGGCTTAACCCCGGTGTCGTGATCCGCAAGCCCCAGTTGCCGTCCGAAACCGCCACGATCCTATTCACCAGCGGTTCGGAAGGTGTTCCCAAAGGCGTGGTTCTGACTCACGCCAATCTCATGGCCAACATCCGGCAGCTGGTGTCCGTCTGCGATCTCACCGATGAGGATCGCGTCTTTAACTGCCTCCCTCTTTTCCACAGCTTCGGACTCACGATCGGAGCGCTGCTGCCTCTGACACGCGGGCTCTATACGTTTCTCTACCCCTCTCCCCTGCACTACCGCGTCGTCCCCACGGTTCTCTACGACCGAGACTGCACGGTATTGCTCAGCACCAACACCTTCTTAAACGGCTACGCCCGCAAAGCGGATCCCTATGATTTTCGTAGCCTGCGCTACCTCTTCGCCGGGGCCGAGAAGATTCAGGAAGCCACCACTCTCGCCTGGATGAACCGCTTCGGAATTCGCATTCTGGAAGGCTACGGTGCCACGGAATGCAGTCCCTGCCTGAGCATCAACACTCCGATGCAGAACCGGTCCGGCTCCGTTGGCCGCTTCCTGCCGGGCATCGACCATGCGATCGAGCCCGTGGAAGGCGTTTCTGAGGGCGGCCGCCTCCTAGTGCGTGGCCCCAATATCATGAGCGGATATCTCAACCTGGACGCGAATGAGAGCTTCCAAGCACGCGGTGGCTGGTACGACACAGGCGACATTGTCAGCATCGACGAGACCGGTTTTGTTTTCATTCGCGGCCGCTTGAAGCGTTTCGCCAAGATCAGCGGCGAGATGGTCAGTCTCAGCGCGGTGGAGGAAGCGCTGGCGGGAGCTTTCCCTCACTACGGACTGCGCTGCCAAGTGGCAGTTGTCACCCAACCCGACGCTGAAAAGGGCGAACGACTGATCGCCGTGTCGAATGAGGCGCGGCTAGGGATGGAAGAGATCCGGGGTGCCATTCGGGGAAAGGGTTTATCGAATCTTTGCATCCCAAAGGAAATCCGCTTCCTCCGCGAGATTCCGAAGCTGGGCACCGGCAAGCTCAACCATCGGGAGTTGGAACGTTGGGTGCGGTCGGTCAGAGAAGAAGAATCCTCAGGACCCGTCAACGCCCCCATTTCTTCATGAAGATAGCCTGTCGGGCTTTCCACCACGCGCATCTGAAGGGGATCATTCACCGTTAGAGTGCGTGCATTTGCAGGGAAGACTGCGTGTCCACTCTCAGGACACCCAGCCCCCTCGATGCGTCAGCGCGACAAATCCATCTAAAGTTTCTTAGGGGATCTGCCGATGCACGAAGGAGGGCGATAGCGTTTCGCTCCACAGGTTGTTTTGACGTATGAAGACTTCGCTCGTTCGCTGGCTTTTAGGAGGACTCCTTCTTGGTTCGACTCCATGGCTAGGTAATATAGCACTCGCAGCAGACCAGACTGGGAGCCCTCAGAGCGGAGTCGGAGGCATTCCACAAGTCAACACGACCCCGGGAAATCCGACGACGATCACGCAGCGACGGAGCTCACAGGTCGTAGCGGTCACAGGGAAAGCCACGTGGCATCTGCCAGGCGTCACGCAGCCACAGGAGATCAAAGCCGGCACGACCATTCCTGCTGGAGCCACCATCGAAACAGACTCCGACAGCTCTGTGGATCTTTTTCTCGGCCGGAATACGGGTGTGTTGAAGCTTGCGGCAAACACGAGCCTCAATATCAAAACATTGAATGCGGTCGACACAGGGTCTGAAACAGTGACGACGACTGAACTCGTCCTCCAAAAGGGACAAGTGCTTGGAAACATAACCAAATCGAGCAAAGCCTCCAGCTTCACGCTCGCCATGCCCGATGGCGTCCTGGCTTTGGATTACAGTCAGAGCGGGAATGGAGAAGGAGGCCAATTCTCCGCTCTGAATCGCGGCGCGATTACTGGAACGCAGATACCCACGTCTCAGATCGTGGTAGCCCTCGGTAACCCCACCTTCAGCTCTGGCGGTAACGTCGCTCAACTCAGCAGGGAGACCAGCCTTCCAGCATTGGTTGATGCATTGCGAATCGTATGTAGAGATCTGTCGATCGCGAATGCCGAGAACCTGGCTTCATCCCTCGCCGCCGAAAACCCAACGCAGGAACAAGGCACACAACAGAAGACACAGACCCCAGCCCAAGCGATCGAAGTTGCGGCTCGGACTGTGATACCTCAGCTCCAGGACGTTCCCTTGTCTCCAACCATCGGGGGGCCCTAGTCCGCGTCTGCTAGGGGAAGGGACAGAGCGTCCGCAACTCGCAGTGATCGCAGTCGGGAGCGCGGGCGCCGCAACGGCGGCGCCCATGCCAGATCAGCCAGTGGCTCAGCAGGGTCCAGCGACCTGAATCCACCAGGGCGATTAACACCTTCTCTATCTTCACCGGGTCGGTTTCCCGGGTCAGGCCTAAGCGCAGCGAAAGTCGGGCTACGTGGGTGTCCACAACCACCCCACTCTGAATCCCAAAGGCGTTCCCCAAAACCACGTTCGCGGTCTTCCGGCCCACTCCCGCCAAAGCGGTCAGTCCCTCCATCGTGCGCGGCACCTCGCCCCCGTATCGCTCTACCAGATCGCGACAGGCCGACTGGATGTTACGAGCCTTGCTGCGGAAAAGCCCGATCCGACGGATCGCTTGCTCGAGCACGGGCAAGGGCGCATCAGCGTAGTGAGCAGCGCTTGTGTAGGTCTCAAAGAGGCTCTCGGTGACAATATTCACCTGCTTGTCGGTGCACTGCGCCGACAGGATGGTGGCAACGAGCAACTCCAATGGAGTGCGATGTCGCAGCTCACAATGGGCGTCGGGGTAGATCGACGCCAAAATGTTGAGGATCTCCTCGAGTCGTCGTGACTTCTGGATTTGACTCTCTCGGGGCACGCGCAATTTCCGGGGCAAACCGGATCAATCCAGGTCGCGGGCGACGTAAGGCCCGACGGACGCAAGCAGGGGTGTTCCGTCCTTGCTCTCCGGGTACTCAAAGAGTCGGCCTTCGAAGTTTCGGAAGAGCACTCGGTCGCTATTGCGACTGAGAACATATTCCGGATTCACCGGCACCTTCCCCCCGCCACCCGGAGCGTCGATGACGTACTGAGGCACGGCATAGCCCGTGGTGTGGCCTCGCAGGCTGTCCATAATCTCGAGCCCTTTCTTCACGCTCGCCCGCAGATGAGCCGATCCGGAAATCAGGTCGCACTGGTAAATATAGTAGGGACGAACACGACACATCAGCAGCTTCTGAACCTGCGCCTTCATGACCGCCGCATCGTCATTCACGCCCCTAAGCAGCACAGACTGGTTGCCCAGCGGAATCCCCGCGTCTGCCAGTCTCCCGAGCGCATCACGCACCTCGGTGGTGAGCTCGCGAGGATGGTTGGAATGGATGCTGATGTAAAGCGGGTGGAACTGGCGCAGCATCGCGCAGAGCTCCGGGGTGATCCGCTGGGGGAGAAAGATCGGGATGCGCGTGCCGATCCTCAAAAACTCGATATGAGGGATGGCGCGAAGCCGGGTGAGCAAATATTCGAGCTTCTCGTCGCTGAACAAGAGCGGATCCCCACCACTTAGGAGGACGTCACGGATAGCCGGATTCTTGGCAATGTAGTCGATCTGACGATCGAACTCTGGATGAAAATCGTAACCCGTGGCGTTGCTCACCAGGCGGGAGCGGGTGCAATAGCGGCAATAGGCAGCGCAACGATCGGTGACCAGGAACAGCACCCGATCGGGATAGCGATGCACCAGTCCGGGCACGGGGGAATGATCGTCTTCTCCGCAAGGATCACTCAGTTCCCACGGCGCCGTGACCGTTTCCTCCACCCGGGGGATCATCTGAAGCCGGATAGGACATTGCTCATTCGCTGGATCGATCAGGCTGAAGAAGTAGGGGGTGATCGCCATGGCCAGCTTGGTGTTGGCTAGCTGAACGCCTGCGTGCTCCTCAGGGGACAGCGTCGGCATCAGCTTTTGAAGGGTGGCCAGGGTGGTCACCCGGTTCTTCATCTGCCATTGCCAGCTGTTCCAGTCGGAGTCCGGGACATGAGCCCAGAAGCCACGACCCGCTGACTGAAAAGACTTTAGAGTGCGACTTTCCAGCGATTCGACCGGGTCCGAGCCCATTCCTCGGACAGACGACGGTATGTGCATTGCGGGCGGACTATAGGTTCAGACACTCATGTGTCAAGAGGACGGCCCTCGCGACAGAGGACGGCCCTCGCGGGCAGCAGTTCTCATTTTGGCAGAGGTGAGGCCCAGCCGCATGGGTCCAGTCCCCCTATGCCAAATGGGGATGCGTAAACCAGACTGTGA
>CAMAVD010000129.1 GCA_945861575.1 Akkermansia muciniphila | reverse complement strand
AGCGGTATCGAGATGCGCAAAAGCTTGAGTGAGCATGACTTGAGTCGAATCGAGGCGTATCCGGAAGGTGATACGGCGAGGTTCGACGAAGGTCATGCTCGCCAAGATCTTGCGTCAGATCGGTGCCGGGCAACTCGCGTTTCTAGGTTTACTCGGCAACGGCCGGACCTAACCGCAGAACAAGACACTTCAAGTAGCGCGCCTCTACAAAACCAGCCGGATGATCGTCCGGATGCTCAGCGCGACGCACCTCCGTTGCAGGCCGACGCAGATCGGCCACGCCTTGCAAGGCGGCCTGATAGAATTCCTCGGCGCTCACATGCGCGGAACACGACGCAGCGACCAACGTGCCGCCGGACTTCAACTGTTGGGATCCGGATCGCACCAGACGACGGTAGGCCTGAATCGCGCCGCTGCGCTCGGATTCGCGCTTCGCCAGAGAGGGAGGGTCGAGGATCACGAGATCAAAGCGAGGCGTTCGACGTTCCGCGAGCCATTCAAAAGCGTCTGTCTGGACGCCTTCATACTGCGCAGCCCGGACGGTTGGCAAATCCTGGTTGAGCTGAAAGTTTCGCCGCGCGGACTCAAGGGCATGCGCGCTGATATCAAGGTCGGTGACCGAGGTAGCCCCACCCCGAGCCGCATACAAGGAAAACCCGCCGCTGAAACTGAAGGCGTTTAGCACATGGGCACCTGCAGCGGCGCTCCCCACCCAACGGCGATTCTCGCGCTGATCCAGAAAAAAGCCTGTCTTCTGCCCCTTCAATACATCCGCTTCAAAGCGAATGCCGCTCTCCAAAAAGACCACCGGCCCGTCCACTTTCGGTCCATACAGCACCCGGCCGTCGGTGAAGCCTGCTGGATCCGCCTGCTCGCGAATATTGCGACTGGTGCGCAGGACCAGCCTCTCAGGACCAAATGCCTGGATCACCTGAGGGATCAGCTGGGGCAGGTGCGGCAGCCAAGCCGCGCTATAGACCTTCAGCACGAGCGTGCCATCATATCTATCGAGCACAAGAGCGGGCAGTCCATCGCTCTCGCCATGAATCCAACGATACCCTGTGGTCGACACATCGAACATGGCAGCCCGCCGTTCCTTCGCCTGATCAATTTTTACTTTCCAGAAAGCGGCATCGATGGAAAGCGGCTTCCCGGTATGGAGTATACGTACCCGGATGGGGGAGAGCGGATCGAAGAGGCCGATCGCGAGAAAACGGTCGTTGCGATCGTAGATCACGGCAAGATCTCCGACGACCCCATCCCGGCTCCTTTCGCGCACGCTGTCGGAGTAAACCCAGGGATGGCCCTGACGCACGCAGGACTCTGCGGTGGCAGTCACGCGCAACCGGAGCCGAGTCGATGACGAAATAGGAGCGGCGGAAGACACGGCGACATCATGCCGCTGCTGAGCACCCACGTTAAGAGGAATCTGATGGCCCAACTCGATGCCCACAAAACCGGTTCGCTGCAGCCTGAAAAGCGTCGCAGAGGGGCTCGCGAACGAATGGCTTTTGCGGGATCTCCGCAGTTTCCGCTTGTGGGAGGATGCTCGCCTCGGGTAAGAGCGACCTATGAAAGTCATCGGATTGACTGGCGGGATTGGCATGGGGAAGAGCACCTCCTCAGCCTTTCTCCGTGAACGAGGCATTCCCGTTCTAGATACCGACATCGTCGCCCGCGAGATTGTCGAACCCGGTCAACCTGCCCTCGAGGAAATCCGCAAGGCCTTCGGAGACTCGGTCGTGGATGCCTCTGGTCGGCTACGACGGGACACGCTCGCCTACATCATCTTCTCGAGCGAGTCTCGTCGAAAAGAACTCGAGGCGATCACGCATCCCAAAATCCGGACGCGCTGGGAAGAGTCCATAGCCGCTTGGAGAAAAGAAGGCGTGCCGCTCGCCATTGTCGTGATTCCCCTCCTCTACGAAATCCAGGCGCAGGCAAGTTTCGACGCGGTGGTCTGCGTCGCCTGCTCACCCGCAAGCCAACTGGAAAGAATGGCCCGAAGAGGCTGGTCACCGGAGGAGTGCCAGCGACGGATCGCAGCTCAATGGCCCGTTGAGAAGAAAATGGCGCTGGCAGATTTCGTGGTCTGGACCGAAGGCGATCTCGCCTCACACGTCGCTCAGTGGGACCAACTTCTCGCCAAGCTCGGCTGATCCCGAAGGGCTTCAACTTTAAAGCCCCGTTCGACCGAATTTCTTTTCAAGCTCACGGAAACCCATCTCAATCAGTGTGGGCCGTCCATGCGGGCATGTGTAGGGCATCTCGCACCGACGCAGATCCGCCAGCAACCCTTCAAGCTCCGGCCCTTTGAGCAAATCGTTTGCCTTCACTGCGTGGCGACAAACGGTCTTGGCAATCACATCTTCACCCAACCGCAGCGTGTTCACGCCCTCCCCCGCCCGCCGTAACTCGTCGACCAAACCGAGCACAAATCCCTTCGCATCCGCCACCTTCACGCAGGGAGGAAGGCTATCGAGCAGAAAGGTGCGTTCCCCGAACTCGCTGAGCCCCACACCGAGTCGGGTCAAGGTGGGGAGAAGCTCCTTCACCAACTGCACATCCCGAACCCCCAACTCTAATGTCTCGGGCAGAAGCAGGCGCTGGGAGGCCGCCTCACCTTTCTCCAACCGCTTCAGCATCTGCTCGAATAGAATGCGCTCGTGCGCGGCATGTTGATCCATCAGCACCATCCCGCGATCGGACTCCAACACCACATACAATCTCCCCACCACACCGAGAATTCGCAAGGGCACTTGCAGCAGGGCTTGGGGCGCTAGACCAGAAACGGCGTGACCCGGGCCAGCGAAAACAGGAAAGGGCTGCCCCAGGGTGGTCCCAGGGGCCGAGACTGAGGTCGATTTGAAGACGCCTGCTTCCCCGGACTGCGGGAGAGCCGGCGGCATGCCCTGCACCCGATTCATCAAGAGGGGAATCAAAGGGGCGGGCGGATGGGATCTGGCCTGATGCTGCAACCCTGGCAACTCCTGCGCCGAATCAGGAGGCGGAACCGAACCGGGCAGTCCAGCGGAACCGGTTGCCGCGGCGAGGGCCGAAACGTCCGCAACGGACACCGCAGCTGGCCCGGGCATCTGAGACCGATGAAACTCCAGAAGAGTCAAACGAACTGCCTCTGCTGTCAGCCGACGAATCTCTGCCTCATTGTGGAACTTCACCTCACGCTTGGTCGGATGAATGTTCACATCCACCCGGGCTGGATCGATCTCGAGAAAGAGGCAGCAAACCGGGTAGCGCCCCTTCATCAGGGAGGTGTGATACCCCTCGAGCAAGGCATAGTTGATCCCGCGATTCTCGATCGGCCGACGATTTACAAAGACATGATGTTGATCGCGGGTGGAGCGCGAAGTGCCCGGTCGACCGATCAGACCCCACAAGCGAAAGCGCCGGGATTTCAGGTCGGTGTAGGCATCCGGGTCCTGCGACCGCAGACCCGCAGCGATTTCCGCAAGCTCCGAGGTCACATCCACCGGCAGCAAGGCCATGTCGCCACCCAAAAGCGCCCGCAACCGGGTCGCTACCGCATCCAAAGGCACGCCATCTCCAGACGCCAGTTTCCCAGAGGGTAGCTGCCAAACCGCCCGACCATCCCTCACCAACGTGAAACCCACATGGGGATAGGCAAGTGCAGCTACGGTCAAGTAATGCTCGATATGGGCGGACTCCGTCTCCTCAGTTCGCAGAAACTTCTTGCGGGCCGGCACATTGTAGAAGAGCTGCCGAACCTCAATGGTCGTGCCGGACGGGGCTCCCGCCGACTTCACCTCCACCACCTTGCCCCCTTGCACAATGATCTGCGATGCCTCAGGGGATTCAGAATCCCGTTCGCGCGTGGTCAGGCTAAACCGGCTCACGCTGGCGATACTCGGCAAGGCCTCGCCGCGAAATCCCATGGTGCGGATCGCGCTCAGATCGGAGGCGTGCACGATCTTGGAGGTGGCATGCCGCTCCAGACAAAGCAGCGCATCGTCCCGGCTCATCCCCAAACCATCATCGGTGATCCGGATGAGGCTACGTCCGCCCGCCTGGATCTCCACCGTGATGCGCGCGGCTTGAGCATCCAGGGAGTTCTCCACCAATTCCTTCACAACGCTCACAGGCCGCTCCACCACTTCGCCTGCGGCGATTTGGTTGGCAACCTGTTCGGAAAGGAGTCGGATACGATTCATAGATGGAAGGCCGTGGCGTCAGGACGGCATCGATTGAAAAAAGCGTATCAGACCCATTCCGAGACACCAAGGGCTGAGAGGGGATTTTCCGCAAAATCCATCAGCTGGATTTCGAATGCTCGCTTGGAATCATGCCGTGGATCGCCTGCTGTACAGACTCGACCGTGATCCCGCTCATCCCGAGAGGATGGTCGACCACGCGCACATGGTCTCCAACCGGACGCCAAACCTTTTGCACCGTCGGCCCCCAAAGCACCAAGGTGGGCACGCCGACGGCCGCCGCAAGATGCGAAATCCCGGAGTCGTGCCCTAGAAAGGCTCGGCAGCGCCCCAGCACTACCCCCAACTGAGCCAGCCCTAGGTTGCGAACGACACGAACTCGCCCCTGGGGCAGTCCCGCCTGCAAACGCTCCGGCCGGTCCTCGTCCGCTTCACCGCCCACGATCAGACATCGGTCGTTATACCCCTGAAGTCTCGAGCTCAGCACTTCCGTCCAACGCTCCACCGGCCAGTTCTTGGAGCGGCTGCCGCTGCCCGGGTGAACCGCGATCACAGAATCCTTTGAAACCCACTCTAACAACTCGGCTGTCAAACCACTCGGCTTCGGGGGATTCAATCGGAGCCTGGGCTGAGGGTCGAAATCAAAGACCGCCAGACGCTGCAAGGGCTCCAACAGGGCGTGAGCTGCGTGGACTTCCCCAGCGTCATTTGGACGATGGGGCCCTTGGATGAACTGGGCAGAGGAGCACCGCGCCACATTCTCCCGAAAGATGCCGTCCGGATCATACAGGTAGGAAACGATGATGACCGCCCCGCCCCAGGTTTGTTTCCACCCCGGATCCAGCTCCGCGCCACGCGCAAACAGGCGGGCCATCCCTTGTGCTTCCAAGCTGTAAATCTGGTCCACCAGCCCCCCTTGCTTGGCCAAATCCGCAATCCTCGGATAGCCCATCACACCGATCTGAGCGCGCGGGAACTGCGCCCGGAGGGCAGATAAAACGGGCAAGGTGAGAATGAAGTCGCCGATGGCCCCCCCTCGCACCACAAGGATCCCTGCATCAGCCACGGAGCGTCGTTGGAGAAGGTTGCAAAGACTTGTCCGTGGAACGCTGCCGGGCCGGCAACACAGCGCACGCGCCAGCACAGCCGAACCATCGACTTAGTAGATAGCGGTTGCGGCTGACGCACGCATACACCCACTCTGCCACCCAGATGACACCCGGAATCCACAGGATCAACGCCAAGGGCAAGGCCAGGGGCAGTCGGGCGGACAAGAAGCGGATACAGCGAGCGCCTCGGTAAATCGTCCCCTCCGGCGTGATGCAATGCATCGCCTCCTGCAGCGCTTCCGGGGAGATTCCAGCCGCGATCCGAGGCCTGTCGGGATGCGAGATCGGAACCAGGGTGGTCCGATTCAACCAGTCCAGCCAGGTGAGGAGGCGCATCTGGAAGGTACAGAAGGAGCATCCATCATCATACAGAACTAAATGTGTGGGGCGCGGCACCGTCATGTCCTTACCAATATGCCCTCAATCGCTCTCGTTGGAAAGAGCCAAGAGCAATCATCCAGTGAAGCGCGGCAGATCGTGAGCCGACCACCGTCATTTCTTGGTCATCTGATAGACACCGCTCCACTCCGGACCCGGGGGTTGGGCCACCAACTGCGCACAACGCTCCCCATAGAGCTGCATCAGATAGTCTTCAGGACAGAGAAGGCGCGCTCGTGCAAAGACATCGGCTGCCTTTTGAAACTCCCGCCGCCGGTAAAGCTGAATGCCCTCCTCGTAGAGCGGGAGCCACCCCGGGACGACTTTTCCCTCACCGGACTCCGTAGGGATCGTGAAAACCGCCACGGGCTGAGTCTTCCCTTTCACCTGAACTAAGTCCACGGAGCGCAGGACACACAGATCCCTAACCTGAGCAGCGACGGTCTCGCCTAGCAGGAGATCGAGATGATACTCCTTGGTCAGGCTCTCCAGCCGCGACGCCAGATTGACGGCATCGCCGATGATCGACACTTCCATCTTCACCTCCGACCCAAGATTGCCAACAATCACGTCGCCTAGGTTGATCCCAATGCCAATTGCGAGGGGACGAGATCCTTCCGTCACCCATCGAGTGTTCAAACGTTCTAGCGCAACCCGCATCTCCAGGGCCGAGCGAACCACGCGCTCGCAGTCGGTCCGGGTGCCCCCCGTGACAAAACTGCCCCAGTCGGCCATGACCGCATCGCCAATGAATTTATCCAGTCGACCACGGTTCTGCACCACGATGTTCACCATCTCCTGGAAATATTCGTTGAGCTGCTTCACCAACACTGCCGCATTCATCTCCTCGGTCATCGAGGTGAATCCCCGTACATCCGAAAACAGGATGGCCACAGGCTTGCGCACGCCTACCAGGGAGTTGAGATAGGTCTGGGGATTGTCCAGCAGCTCGCGAACCACATCTTTCGAAACATAGCGCTCCAGGGTGCGACGCAGCTGCGCCTTCTCGCGCCAAGCCAAGGAGAAGTCCCAAACCAAACCCAGCAGGGTCCCGCTGCACAGTGTGGCTGTGGGAACAACGATGGGGATCAGCAGATCGGATCGGTTGTAAAGCAAGAGTACCATGCCCCCATAAAAGGCCAGCGCAACGCAGGCGACGAGAAAGCGCTGTAGCAACTTCGCAAAGCGCCAGGTGAGCAACCAGGCTGTCAGCCCAGCCCAAAAGGTAAGAAGCTGGCTGGTTCGCGGATCCGCCTCCTGAAGGAACTGGTTCTGCAGAGCGGCATTCAGAATATTGAGATGGACCTCAGGCCCCAACATGTTCTCGCCGAAGGGGGTTCGATGCTCATCATGAAAGATCTCCGCGCTAGGGCCGACGATCACAAGCTTGTCCTTGAAGAAGTGATTGGTCAGGTAATTCGCCTCCCACGAAGGGGTATGCAAAATTTGATGAAGGGGCACGAGCCGAACCGCCTGCCCCGGCCCCGCAGCGTAGCGAAAGCGATGAAGACCCTCAGGGGACGGAATCCGAGGTTCGATCCCAGCCTGATGCAGAATACGCGAGCTGAAGGACTCCGCCTTCACCTCTGGCCCTGTCACCTCCCCCACTTCCGGCCCTCCGTCAAAACGCGTGCGACGGATGATCGCACCCGGCAGATCGGGATACTGCTTGATCAGTCCGAGTCGGTGATCCGCGAGCGGATGCCGGTTTTGGGGAACGGGAAGTATCGAGGATGGAGGCAAAATCAAGGTGGCTCCGCTGCCGCGATCCGATTCACCCGCAAGGACGTCCGCTGCCAGCACTACTCGATCCGAATACTTTTCCAGGACCGCTCGCAGCCGATCATCCCCACGCCCTCCAGTGGCGAAGACGATATCGAGAGCCACCACGCGTGCCCCCCCCGTGATCAGTCGCTCGATCGCCAAGGCCCAAACCTCTCTCGACCAAGGCCAGTTCTCAGAAGCCAGGGCCAAGCCTGGATCGCGTGCACGCTCCTCGTCGCTATAGAGTTCCCGGTAGGAAGGCTGGTCGATGGCGACGAAGCAGACACGCGGGTCGAGCGGTGCCAACCGGCCCTGGCGCAGTCGCCAGTCCTCGGAGAAGTATTCCACCTCCCGCACCCACGAAGCTGTCTGCTGCTGGAGCCCAGCCCAAAGCGCAGTCATGCCCACACAAAGGAGCGCCATGGTTGACAGCCGTTTCGCCCGCGGAGTCGTCCGAGCCCATAGGCTTAACGTGGCTTGGGAGGAAGCGCTCATTGCGCAGTATCCATCATCCCTTCGGCGCCCAATAGCCGGGGTTGATGTCCGGAAAAAGATTGTCCTTCGCCTCTAGCTCAGCCAGCTGCGGCTCCTGCACTCGGGTGGTCGTGAGTTGCTCGTGAAGCGTCAAGAAGCGCAGCAGATGATCCTGCACGCGCCGCGCCGCATATTCCGGGCTGGTGCCGGTGCGCATGATGAAGGGCCAGTCGCTCGACTGCGCCAGTAGCAGCTCACGCCCCGCCTGCTTGAGCCCTCGCAGTGTCAGTGCATCGGGAGTCGCATGCCTCAGCACGAGCTCTGTCATGCGCGTCTGCGCCACATCCAGATGCGGCAAAATCCACTGGTTGGCATCGTTCAGCCACACCTTCAAATGCCCATCCTCTCCCCAGGTGGAAGGACTCGGATTCACGATCTGATGGGTTGGATTCGCCGCCAGATACTCCTGCGGAGTGGTCAGCCGCACCACCTTCTGGTCATACACTGTCTTCCTTACAAAGAAATCCAGGAACTCCAGGCCCTCATACCACCAATGTCCAAAGAGCTCGGCATCGTAGGGCGACACCAATAGAGCAGGCCTCTCTATGATGTTGCCGAGACGCTGGAGCTGGGTCATGCGGCTCTCCAGGAAGTGCTGGGCCTGATCGGCAGCCGCTTGCATGGCCGGGCCCCGATCATACACCACTTTCGCCTGCGCGCCGGTAATGGCGTAATACTTGATCCCCGTAAACCCACGGGTCGATGTGCCTGGTAGATACGGCTTCACATAATCCAGGTCCAGGTCGAAGCCGATATCGCGGTAGAAATCACGGTAGCGCGCGTCAGCCGGATAGCCGCTCTGTCGGCTCCATACCTGCGTGGCAGATTCGTGATCTCGACCGAAAGCAGCAACGCCATTGGGTGTGAAGACGGGCGCATACACGCCGTAACGCGGGCGCGGATGTGCGTGCAGCAGCCCATGGGTATCCATCAGGAACCATTTGATTCCAGCCTCCTGAAGCACCTGCTCCACCCCAGGGGCGTAGGCACACTCAGGCAGCCAGATGCCCGCAGGGTCCCGACCGAAACAGTGTCGATAATGATCTCGAGCCACCAGGATCTGGGCGCGAATGGAGGGGGGATGATTCGCGAGCAGTGGCAGGACGGCATGGGTAGCGGCCGTGGTGATGATCTCCAACCGCCCCATCTCCTGGAACTTTCGAAACGCGCCCACCACGTTTCGACCATAGTGATACCAGGTATCCCGCAAGCCGCAGAGCCGCTTATGGTACATCCGCGCCAAGGGATGGAAAGGCTTGTCCCACTGCGTGCGATGCACTTCCCGCTCCGCCAACTCAACCAGAGCCTCCAAGCGACGCTCGCAGCGGTCTTGCAGCAGAGGGTCCATGAGCATGGAACAGAGCGTGGGGGAAAGCGTCAGGGTGAGACGCGTGTCCATCCCATCTCGCAACCATCCCTCCATCACTTGGATGAGGGGAAGATAGGTTTCGATCACCGCCTCGTAGAGCCAGCTTTCCTCCAGAAAGCGTTCATGCTCAGGATGCCGAACAAAGGGCAGGTGCGCGTGCAGAATGATGGCTAGATAACCGTGCATCGGTGGAGACGTTTGCGTTTCAGGGGGATCAAACAGGAACTGACCGCTTCCTGGCAATGAAAAGTGGTGCCATTCGACGTGCACACAAAGTTGTGACAAAATGGCAGAGCCAACCAACAAATCATTTGACTCTCAGGCCAACAAGGAGGATTAGTTTGTCAACAACCAACCCGTCCTCCTATGAATGCGTTTATACGTTCCTTGGCCATGCCCTCGTCCATTCGAGCGTGGTGTGCCTCACTCGCCCTTGTCACGTCGCTGGCTGCGCTTACAAGCCAGGCGACAGTTCTGGATAACTTCGACGACAACACCAAAACCGGCTGGAAGGACTTTACCTTCATTCCAGGCCTAGGACTTCCAACCGAAGCGAGCGGGCAGTTCCGCTTCGAGATGCCGCCCGTAGGTCAGGCGATTTTCTCGGCCAGCCAAAAGCAATCACAGGTTCTAGAGCTCAAGGAAGGTCGCAGCATCGAGATGCGGGTCGATGTCATTGAGGGCGGTGGCAAGGACTCCTTTGCCGTGCTGGCGTTCATCCCTCAATCGACCGGTCCAGGAAGCCTCGGAGGCTACGGCATCGCCAAGTCCACCACTGACATCCTGATCACCAAGGGCATCGGCAAATACTTCATCGCCGATAACGGCCCCGCCGCTCTCTTGAAGAACGAGAACATCACTCTCGTGCTCAAACTCACCGTCAAGGACGGGAATGTGATCGTCAACTCGAAGGCTTTGGATAAGGAAAACAGCAACGCGGTGCTCTGGGAACGCACGGTCATCGACACTCCCGAAGCCGACGTTCTGGCCGATGGGACCGATGAACCCGCGGTTCCCTACATCACCAAGGGCTACTTCACCCTCTACCTCTATCAGGACTTCGACGGCGCTCTTCCAGAGAATCCTTACAAAATCTATTACGACAACGCTCAGGTAGAGATTCTGGATAGCACGGTGCTGGACAACTTCGACGACAATGCAAAAACCGGCTGGAAGGACTTCACCTTCATCCCCGGCTTCGGCATTCCCTCCGAGGCCGAGGGTCAGTTCAAGTTCGTGATGCCGCCTGCAGGTCAGGGTATCTTCAGCGCCAGCCAGAAAACCTCTCGCGTTTTCGAACTGAAGGAAGGCGAGCGCACCGAGTTCCGAGTCGATGTGATTGAAGGCGGGGCCAAAGACTCATTCGCCGTTCTCGCATTCATCCCCCAGTCGACCGGACCAGGAAGCCTCGGCGGCTATGGCTTGGCAAAATCCACCACCGATATCCTGATCACCAAGGGGGTTGGTAAATATTTTATTGCCGATAACGGCCCTGCCGCCCATCTGAAGAACGAGAACATCACCCTAGTCCTGTCCATGGAAGTGAAGGACGGCAATGTCATCGTCCACACCGAGGCTCTGGACAAGGACGCGGACAACGCGATTCTCTGGGAACGCACCGTCATCGACACCCCCGAAGCCGACATTCTGGCGGATGGAATCGACGACCCCGCAGGCCCGTTTATCACCAAGGGCTACTTCACACTTTATCTCTATCAGGATTTCGACGGCGGTGCCGTGGAAAATCCTTATAAGATCTCCTACGACAACGCGATCGTCATTGCTCCGCCGCTCCCCGACAATATTGCCCCCTTGCTGTCGGAGATCACCCCGGACGAATTCGCCAGCTTCCTTCCGGCGGACACCGCCCCGTCCTTCAAAGTGACGGATGATCAGGACTTGGTGGACAACCGGATCAGCATCACCCTCAATGGCGTCCGCTTCACCACCGCCAATGGCTTGACCCTGACGGGTGCCGGCTCAACCCGCACAGCGACCCTCCCTGGGAAGTTGGCTGCTGGCATGGACTACACCGCCGTCCTCGCGGCCACGGATGCCGCCGGGGCTGAGGTTTCCAAGACCATCTACTTCGACACCTTCACTGGCGAGAACACCGTGGTGGAGGTGGAAGACTATAACTTTGGCGGCGGCGTCTACTTCAACGCGCCCATCGTGATCCCTGAAGGGACAGGTCCTCAAGAGAGCGCCTACAGCCTCCAGGAAGGCACCAAGCAGGTGGACTATTCCGACACACGCAGCAGTCCTAGCCGGAATGACACGAAGTATCGCCCCCAGGACACCATTCGCATGCAGCACAGCCTCGACAACGCGCGAGCGAAGTTCGTGGAGGCCGGTGGGGCCGAAGCACAGGTCTACGACTACGACGTGGGCGACATCGCCGCGAACGAGTGGATGAACTACACCCGGGACTTCCCATCGGGCACCTACGAGGTCTATCTGCGAGAGGCTCTGGCCAATCTCGCAACAGCCGACAGCGTGCTGGAGCAAGTCATCAGCGACCCCGCCGTGGAGGATCAGGCCGTCAAGAGTCTCGGCACCTTCCTCGGCACTCGGACCGGTTTCGTCTACCGGAATTTCGGGCTCACCGACGGGAGTGGCCAGAACAAGATTCGCCTCAACCTTCAAGGTGTGACGACCCTGCGTCTGCGGCACCTCACTCCCGACGGTGACGCCGCCAACCGCTTCATGAACTATATGATTTTCGTCCGGGTGGGCGACATCGAGTTCCAGAGAGCCTTCGTCAACACGATCAGCCCGGCTCCGGAATCCACGGTGGAAACACTCAACCCCGCGATTCACGTCGAACTCCAGAACAAGGACACCTCGGTGAACCCGGCCACGATCAGCCTCGTGGTCAACGGTGCCACCGCAACCCCGACCATCACGACCACCGACCAGGGTTCCACGGTCGACTACGCCCTCAGCACTCTCCCTGCCTCGGGCGCAATCAACAGCGCGACCGTCTCGTTCCAGGACAATCAGGGCCAGACCATCACTTCGACCTGGAGCTTCATCGTCTCGTACAAGTCGCTGAACCCGGCGAATCGTGCTGTAGGCACGGCTGAGACTGCGGGCTTCAACGTCCACGTCGTGCAGGCACCGGCCGGTTCCAGCCTCCCGAACACTCTGGTGCGTGCGGAAGAGCAGATCAAAAACAACTCTTCCATCGAACGTACCGTGGATGTCACAGAGGCGGCCGATCTGATCAACTACAATAAAACAGCAGGTCGCACTCAGGGCGTATTTCCGGACGACGTCACGGTTCCTGGGATCGATCCCGCAGTCACCAGCAATGGAACGGACGACTTCACTGCCGAAGTCACCACCTACCTCCAGTTGGGCAAGGGCATCTACCGTTTCGGCGTGATCAGCGACGACGGCTACAAGCTGAGCTCCGGCAAGAACTTCGCCGACATCATCTCCAACACATTGGCGGGTCACAGTGGCGGCCCGGCCAACGAGACCGTGGACTTCGTAGTAACGGAGCCGGGTCTGTATCCCTTCCGTCTGCTCTGGTATGAGCGTGCCGGCGCAGGGTTTGCCGAGTGGTTCTCCGTGAATCGCACCACGGGAGAGCGCACGCTGATCAACGATCCGAACACGCCCGACTCGATCAAGGCCTACCGAGCACTGAGCAGTGTCTCCGTGAGCGGTTCCACAGACCTCGAAGGAAACTATGCCCCCGAGGCCAGCGTTTCCGTGGACACCGCAGCCAAGACGCTCACCGTCACCGTCACCCCGTCGACTTCCCGCCTCTTCAAAGTACAAGCCCCGGAGGGCTGGGTGCTGAAGAGCGTGACATTGGTGGGCAATCAGCTGGTAATCGTCTACCAATGATTCGAAGGCGCTAGCGCCAGCGACCAGCGACCAAGCTGGTAAAGGTTTCAATAGGGCCCGGGTATCCGAAAGGGTAACCGGGCTCTTCCCTTTGAAGACCAATAATCCCCTATTGCACCCTGGAGAGGGACTTGATATATCGAAGGGGTTAGTAGGAAGCGGGTGTGGTTCAATGGTAGAATGTGAGCTTCCCAAGCTTGAGACGAGGGTTCGATTCCCTTCACCCGCTCCACTTCTCACAAGAGGCTTTCCTCCAATAGGATAGCGAAATATCGAAGCCTCCAAAATCCGAAAGTAATACACGGAGTAATACATGCCGGAGGGAATACGCGAGGAAGTTCCAGGACGCCCGCTCTTCGTGCGCGTTTTTGATGGGTTAACGAATTCCAGGCGAAATGCACCCCTGCTTGTGTTCACGGGATGGGTGGTCCGATGGGGTTGAAGAGGAAACGAAGGCAGGACCCATAGGCGGATGAAGAAGCCATATAGGATTAAGATTTTCCTGCCCGGCGGAGACCCCGATGGCTTTATCGTGCGCAGCGGCAGCGGGGCGGTGCAACGTGAGCGGCCGTCGTGTCCCGACCAAATCAGACAATTGCGGGCCGCATTGATCGCTAACGGAATGCTTAAGCCCGAGGGCGAGATC
>CAMAVD010000128.1 GCA_945861575.1 Akkermansia muciniphila | reverse complement strand
CCCTTTCAAGGTAACTTATCCGCGAATCATGTTCTCCATCATCACTCCGAGTTTTCGGCAGTTGGACTGGCTCAAACTCTGTGCAGCTTCGATCGCTGACCAGGAAGGCGTATCTCTGGAGCACATCGTTCAGGATGCGGGCGGGGGACCGGAGATGGAGGAATGGGGTGCCACACAGAAAGGGCTTCGGCTGGTCATCGAGAAGGACAACGGCATGTACGATGCCATCAATCGGGGACTGCAGAAAGGGCGAGGTGGGCTCTGCGCGTACCTCAACTGCGACGAGCAGTATCTGCCGGGGACTCTCCAGCGGGTGGGGGAGCAGTTCGCGCTTCATCCAGAAGTCGACGTCTTCTTTGGCGACGCACATGTGGTCGGATTGCAAGGAGAGTACTTCTGCACGCGGCACGCCTTGTTACCCCAAAAAGCCCACACCCTGGTCTCCTACAATCTCTCCATTCTAACCTGCGCCACATTCTTTCGCCGAAAAATCCTCGATGAGCATCAGCTCTTCTTCGATACAGCCTGGAAGGATGCCGGCGATGCCGTCTGGGCGCTGACCTTGGCGAAAAAGCGGATCCCGATGGGGCTTCTGGGATTTGCGACCTCCGTTTTTACAGACACGGGTGAGAACATGAACCTCCGTCCGAATGGAGTCGTGGAGCTGAAGAAGCTCAGCGCTTTGGCCCCGTGGTGGGCGCGCCATGGAAAGCCCCTGGTCGTGGCTCATCACCGATTGAGAAAGTGGCTCAACGGACATTACCGTGGACGGCCTCTCCGCTATGAGATTTTCACCAAGAGCTCGCCGACAAAACGTGTCGGCTTTGAAGTGGCGAAGAGCACAGCCGTTTGGCGCAGTCGGCTGTAGGTAGTGCAGGGAGGGGTCGGCAGGTTTAGCAGGGGCTCCTTTTTTAGCAATCGTTGACTTGCAGGAATTGGATACTGGTGTAACATGGTCAGGTTATGGCCCATCAGAAGTAACGACGGTTTGTGCCAATCAATCCTTGTATGCGATGGCCTAAGCACTTAACTATGAACATTCCTCATCAAAACCAACGGTCCTCTAAAGGGATACCGATGCTTACCCTGGCAACGGCGTTCCTAGCTACCTCCCTCGTGGTGGTGACCTCCGCGAATGCGGCGGACGCCACCCTTCCTGCAGCCGCTGCCGGGCCCCTCGGGTCGGTAGGCGTCCCCGGCTTCACCGTAAGAACGGTTCAAGCACCCACAGGCACCCCCCTGGCTAACAGCTATCTAAGAGCTGTTCAGCAGCTAAACGGCACCCTGGTTGATGCAGATGGCAACGCCATCGCCAACGAGGCCGTTGCCGGGCCAAACGCCGACGGCAGCTACGATGTTGATCTTCTGAACTTGGGCGACAATCCAAACAACCTGAACTCCGGTCAGTTTCCTGACGACATCTTCTTTCCGGGCTTAATCGCGCCTGAGGATGGTGGCCATACCAGTGTGTTCGCAACGGAAGTCATCACCTATGTCCGGCTAGCAGCGGGCAGCTACACCATGGGTGTGACTGCGGGCCTGGCCCGAACCGACGAGGTGGACGACGATGGTTGGAAGATTTTTTCGGGTGTCACGGGACGCGACTTTTTCGCCACACCCCTTGGTGAATTTCAACGCACGGGGGCCGCGTTCCCAAATGGCCCCCAGCAACAGGCGGGCAACACCAACCAATTCACCTTCACCGCTCCGGTGGACGGAGCGTACCCGTTCCGTCTGGTGCACTGGCAGACGACTCGGCGCACCATGCTGGAGTGGTATATCGTTGGAGAGCCGGGAACCGAAACCGAGTACCGCTATCTGATCAACGATCTCAATGTGTCTGAGCCGATCGCGTTCCGCAGCCTGGATGTAGCGGCTGCCAACGGTCCTTCGGTGGTGGAAGCCGCTCCCCTTCCGGGTTCAGCCGGCGTTTCACCCGCCGCCCCGATCGAGGCGGTCATTGAGGACGGTGCCCAGCCCGTGGATCTAGCCTCCATCAAGCTCTTCCTGAACAACAGGGATTTTACGCCGCAGTCCAGCATCGTCCGCTCGGGTCGGCAGGTCAAAGTATCCTACAAGCCGAATGCCGCCCGGACCGAGGCCGGTAACGTGGTGCGCCTGGAGTACAAGGACACTGCCGGACTGGCCGCAACACGCAGTTGGGACTTCATCATCACCGTGGTAGGCGCTCAGCGCACCATTGTTCGTGGTGACTGGAATTTCGATCAGGGCGATCTGTCCGCCACGGTCGGGAACCCTCTGGCTTACTTCGACGGTGCCAATGGCCTGACGAAGGACCTGACTCAGTTTGGCACGACTGCCGACTTTGGCATCAGCCCCATCAATGGGGTCGATGCGAAGGTGATGCGTGTTCCTGGCGATCTGAAGCGGGAAATCGGTTACGTGATGAACCATGGAATCGCACCGAACGGTGGTGGCACCCGGGTCAATCAATACAGCCTGATCATGGATGTCTATGTGGCGACCACTGGGCCCGGGGCAGCCTCATTGTTGCAGGCAAGTTCCGCCGCGAATACCGATGACGGAGACCTGTTCTGGCAGGGAAGCGACTTTGGCCAGGGCAATGGCGGTTACAACGGCACGCATATCTTTACCGCGGGTGGATGGCATCGCGTCGTTGCGGCTTACGACATGTCAGCCAATCCTCCTGTTGTCACCAAGTATGTTGACGGTATCAAGCAGGACGACTGGACGGCAAACCAGGGGCTCGACAACACACGTCGTGCACTCGCGCCCACCGCTATCTTGTTCGCTGACGGCGACCAGGACGAGCGTCGGGTTATGTATGTAAACGCTGTTCAGATCCGCGAGGGCAAACTGTCCGATGGCGAGATGGTGCTGCTCGGCGGCGCTGACGCAGCCGGCATCCCTCTCGATGTGGAGAACGTGGATGTCGCAGGTCAATGGGATTTCGATTCCGGCGACCTCGCGGCCACCATTGGAAAGCCTCTGGCTTACTTCGACGGCGCCAGCGGGCGCACCAAGGAACTCACACTGTTCGGTAACACGACTGACTTGGGCATCAGCCCGATCAATGGGGTGGAAGCCAAAGTCATGGTTGTCCCCGGAGAACTTGAGCGTGAAATTGGCTATGTGATGACCCACGGCATCGCTCCGAATGGCGGCGGCACCCGAGTCAATCAATACACCCTGATCATGGACATTTTCGTGGGTACGAGCGGTCCAGGCGCGTCATCATTGCTTCAAGCGAGCTCGGCCGAAAATACCGACGACGGGGATCTGTTCTGGCAGGGATCCGACTTCGGTCAAGGCAATGGCGGCTACAATGGCACACATATCTTCAAGGCAGGCGAGTGGCACCGTATCGCTGCGGCTTACGATATGGCGGCCAATCCTCCGGTCGTGACTAAATACGTCGACGGCATCAAGCAGGACGATTGGACGGCGAATCAGGGGTTGGACAATGTGCGGCGCGCCCTCGCTCCGACCGCCATCCTCTTCGCAGATGGCGACAAGGATGAGCGTCGTGTCATGTATCTGAACAGCATCCAGATCCGGGCTGGAAAACTCTCCGACACGCAGCTCACTGCCTTGGGCGGACCCTCGGCGGCGGGCATCCCTCTGGTCCTGCCCGACAGCAAGATCGCGGGTTTCTGGAATTTCGATTCCGGAACTCTCGACGCCATCATTGGTAAGCCCCTGGCTTACTTTGATGGGGTAGGTGGCCTGACTGAAAGCGGCACGGTCTTCGGCGATACGACCACCCTTGGCATCCCTGACATCAACGGCGAACCCGCCTTGGTGATGCAGACGCCAGCAGGCCTGCAGCGCGAAATCGGCTATGTGATGACCCACGGCATCGCTCCGAATGGTGGCGGCACCCGGGTGAATCAATACACGCTGATCATGGACCTCTTTGTGGGCACCGGTGGCCCTGGAGCGGCGTCTCTGATTCAGATCAGTTCACCCGATAACACCGACGACGGCGACCTGTTCTGGCAGGGTTCCGACTTCGGTCAGGGCAATGGGGGGTACAATGGCACCCATATATTCAAAGCTGGCGAATGGCACCGTATCGCTGCGGCCTACAACATGGCGGCGACTCCGCCTGTGGTGACCAAGTATGTCGATGGCATTTTCCAGGACGATTGGACCGCCAATCAAGGACTGGACAATGTCCGTAGGGCTCTCGGACCGACGGCCCTCCTCTTCGCCGATGGCGACCGGGATGAACGTCGTGCGATGTGGGTGAACAGCATCCAGATCCGTGCCGGTGCCTTGTCCAAATCGGACCTGGCTGCCTTGGGCGGACCGAACGCTGCCGGCATCCCCATCGGCGTTCCTCCGACTCTGAAGGTCAGCACCCGAGGTGGTGTGCATCTGAGCTGGACGGCCGCCGCGGTCGGTTATGTGCTGGAAAGCACTGCGGACCTCACAGCCCCGAACTGGCAGCCTGTCTCCAACGCTCGAATCAACTCGGCCACCCTCTCGGCGGCTGAGGCGTCCTTCTACTTCCGCCTCCGGAAGCTCTAAGAGGATTCGAGGATTCCATTAATTACAATCGCAGCCGCCCCGGTCGAAAGCCGGGGCGGCTTTTCTTTGCTCACGACAGCAACCCTTCGCTTGCCCCCACGCTCTCCCTCCCTATAATCCCCGCGTGCTTGACATCAAATTGATACGTGAACAGGCGGATTCGGTGCGGCAGCGTCTGGCGTCGCGCGGGGCTGGCGATGAAGCTCGCATTGACGACGTGCTGCGCCTGGATGAACAAAGGCGCACGCTCCTGACGGAGGCAGAAGAGCTCAAGGCTTTGCGAAATCGAGTTTCCAAGGAGATCGGAATCTTGATGGGCAAGAAAGACAGTGCCGCTGCCGAGGCCAAGAAGTCTGAGACTCGGGATATCGGGGATAAAATTAGTTCCCTCGACAAGCAGATCTCCGACGTAGAGCACGCACGCGAGCAGATCCTGCTTCGCTTGCCCAATCTCCCCCATCCATCCGTCGTACTAGGGAAGACTGCTGAGGACAATCCTGTGATCCGGATCCATGGCGACAAGCCCGGATATGCCTTCCAGCCGAAGGATCATGTGCAGATTTGCCAGCAGCTGAAACTGATCGATTTTGAACGAGGCACCAAGCTTTCGGGCAGCGGGTTCCTTCTCTACACCGGTTGGGGAGCACGACTGGAGCGCGCCCTCACTCAGATGCTCCTCGACCTGCATATCCACGAACATGGATACACCGAGGTTTCACCGCCCTACATCGTCAACCGCGACTGCATGGTCGGCGTCGGGCAGTTTCCCAAGTTCGAGGATCAGGCCTATGCGGTGCAAGAAGGCAAGGATGCATCGACCCTTGGGAAGCTCTACCTCCTTCCGACCGCCGAAGCTCCCGTCGCGAATATTCATCGGGAAGAGACACTGACAGAGAGTCAATTGCCCATCCGCTATGTCGCCTACAGCCCATGCTTCCGCGCTGAAGCGGGAGCGGCAGGACTTGGGACGCGAGGGATGATTCGCGTTCATCAGTTCGACAAGGTTGAATTGGTAAAGATCGTTAAGCCCGAGCACGGTTACGAAGAGTTGGAGAAGATGGTGGCGAATGCGGAGAGGGTTCTCCAGTTGCTTGGCCTTCATTACCGTGTGATCCAACTCTGCACCGGCGACATGGGTTTCGCGAGCGCCAAGACCTATGACATTGAGGTATGGGCACCAGGGCAGGGGAGCTATCTCGAGGTCTCCAGTTGCTCAAACTGCGAGGACTTTCAGTCACGCCGCATGAATCTTAAGTACAAGGATTCCCAAGGTGAGCGCCATCTCCCACATTTGCTGAACGGAAGCGGTACTGCCTTGGCCCGGCTCTTCGTGGCTCTGGTGGAGACGCATCAGCAGGCGGACGGAAGCGTTCTCATCCCCGAACCCTTGCGTCCCTACTTGCGCACAGATCGCCTCGTGCCATGAGGAAGCCATCGAGGCGCCCGGCGCAGAAATCAGCCAAAGCGTCTGTGAAGGCACCGGTGCGGGCGGCCAAGGCCAGCCCAAAACGGACGGCTAGGAGCGTTGCTAAGAGGGCAGGGGAGCGGAGCAAAAAGAAAACCCCGTTGCGCACTCCGGCGAGGCGGAAACCAGTAATGAGGAAGGCCGTGCTGGGCGTTGCTGAGGCGGCGCCCGTGGTATTGGAGTCCGCTTTGCCCCTACCGCTCCCTGCGCTTCCATCTGCGCTGCGACTCTTGATCGCGAGCAGTGAGGTCGTGCCTTACTCCAAGACTGGAGGACTGGCGGATATGGTGGCCGCATTAGCAAAGAGCATGGCGCGCCGCGGGCACCGGGTGGGGATCGTCACGCCACTCTACCTGGGGCTTTTCGAAAAGTGGCCGACACTCAAGAAGCTGGATTACTTTCTCAGGCTTCCGCTAGGCAATGACTGGCTCGAAGCGGAGATCTTCACGTTGGAGCCAGAGCCGAATCTGACGGTTTACTTCGTACACCAGCCGACGCTTTTCCAGCGTCCCGGCCTCTACGGTGAGAAGAATCGGGACTATCCAGACAATGCTCAGCGCTTTCTTTACCTTTCGAAGGCAGTCGCCCATCTCGCCCGCTATCTAACTTGGGCACCTCAGTTGGTCCATCTGCATGACTGGCAGGTGGGTTTGGTGCCCCTGCTTTTGCGTCATCAGCAGAGCAGGGAGGGGTGGACCGACGCGACCCCATCGGTGCTGACCATTCACAATCTGGCCTATCAGGGGATCTATATGAAGGAGATGTTTGCCTATGCGAACCTTCCCGAGAGCGACCTCAGCCCCGAAGGGGCAGAGTTTAACGGATTCCTAAACTGTTTGAAGACCGGTGTACTTTTGGCGGACCGTCTGACCACCGTCAGCCCCCGCTATGCCCGAGAGATCACCACCTCCGAATTTGGTTGCGGCTTGGACCCCATTCTCAGGCATCGCAACACCATCCTTCGCGGAATTTTGAATGGGGTGGATTACGACGATTGGCAAACGGAAAAAAACGCACACCTGCCGACGCCCTACTCCGCCTCGGACCTCTCAGGCAAGGCTGAGTGCAAAGCGGCGCTTCAGGCCGAGGTCGGCTTGCCCGTCGCCCCAGGCGTGCCCCTCTTTGGCACTGTGACCCGCTTGGCCGATCAGAAAGGGATGGATATCCAACTCGGAGCTTTGGAGGAAATGCTTTCAGCCGATTTACAGTTCGTATTGCTTGGATCCGGATCCGTTGAGCTGGAACGTGAATATCTTAATCTCGCACGGCGTTTTCCTAACAAGGTCTCGATACGGATCGGGTATGACGAGGGCCTGTCGCATCGGATCGAAGCGGGATCGGATTTCTTCCTGATGCCGTCTCGCTTTGAGCCTTGCGGGCTCAATCAGATGTATAGTCTTAGGTATGGGACCATCCCGATCGTTCGAGTGACCGGAGGGCTTGACGACTCCGTGGTCGATATCGCGGATGACCGCGCCTTAGCCGATGGGATCAAGTTCCAGGAACTCTCGCCCCGCGCGTTGGCCAAGGCGATCCGCAAAGCGCTCGCACTCTTTGGCGTCCCGGGATTGTTGACACGCTACCGCATTAACGGAATCCATGCCGATTTTTCCTGGACGCGTACGTCCATGGAATACGAGGAAGTTTACCGATCCATGATCCAAAGGTGAGGTTTTGCCGCAACTTGAACGTCCTGCATTGGTCCGGCTACAAATGTTCAAGGTGACGGTGAAACTTCCTTATGGAGAACTAAATACATCAGAACAAATATTGTGCGAACGCATACATCTAGGGGGGAACAGAGCGGGGTCTACTCGGCTTTGGGCCTAGCCGGTCGCCGTTCGCAAAGGCAATCATGGAAACCATCTGCGCTGAGGCGCGCAATGGGATGGTTGCTCAGCAACGCGCCGAACGATTAGTCATGTCCCCACCAACCAAAGCGGCTATTGAAAGGCCAGTAAACGAAGAATGATTTTCCGATGACGTTGGTGGTTTGGAAAGATCCCCAGTAGCGCGAGTCCGAGCTATTGAGCGTGTTGTCGCCCATGACAAGATATTGATTAGGCGGGATCTTATACTGAAAATTCGAGTCCTCGAAGTAAGTCATCCCCAGCGGTCGCACACGACCGTTGGCATGACCCAGATATCCGCCGTCCTTCCAATTCACCTCATCGTAGATCTTCTCGAAATGGAGCGTGGTCTTGTCCAATCGCTTGCCATCGATTACCAGGTGGCGGTCGTCACCGATCTGCACCGTCTCGCCCGGGAGGCCCACGAGACGTTTGATGTAATGCTGGTCGTCGGTCATACCTTGGCCGCGAATGCCTACGGTCTGGAACACGACGATGTCGCCACGATGCGGTCGGCGGAAATTATAGCTAAGCCGATCCACAAAGAGATGATCGCCACTTACAGCGCGCATCTTAATCACATCTTGGCCTTTCTGAAACATCATGCCGTCTGCCAAACCGGCGTGCTTGAAAAAATTATCCGGCGGCCACCATACCGTGTAGACATCCTTCCCAATGCGAAATTTCTGGCTGATATTGAAGAGAAAGCGCGTGGGTTGGGCGTCGACCAGCGAAAAAGCGCCGTCGTCCTTTGCAACGACATGATAATAGCTCGCTCCCTGAAAAATGGAACTAAACCACCCCGCCAAGGCTCCCGGAATTTTGAAGTTGGGATCGCCTATGTAATTGTCCGCAGTGACTCCATACAGCGTGGGCTGCATGGATCCGGTCGGGATCTTGAAGGGTTGCAAGAAGAACGTGCGGATGCCCATGGCGACAGCGATGGCAACTAGAAAGACTTCGACGTTCTCTCGATACGAAGCGTAGGGATACGGTTTGAGCCATTTGGTGGCGCACGTTTCCAGTTCCGCCATACCGCTCTGAAGCAGCTTGGCATCGCGCTGTGTGATGGCCTTGGAGCGGAGTTCGCGGATGGAATCCTCCATAGCCTTGACCGCCTGAGGATTCAACTGATCCCGTTGTTCTTCGAGGATCTTCCGGGCGTGGCCGCACATCTGGCGGGCGTCCCGCGACTTCGACGACAACAGCCAATTGATAAACGATCTCATGTGCTTAGGTCTTCAATACCTCGATGAAAGCCTCCTGCGGGATGTTGACGCTCCCGATGGACTTCATGCGTTTCTTACCTTCCTTCTGCTTCTCCAAAAGTTTCCGCTTTCGTGAGATGTCACCCCCATAGCACTTAGCCGTTACATCTTTGCGCATCGCGCTGATGCTTTCTCGCGCAATGACCTTCCCACCGATCGCCGCCTGAATGGCCACCTGATATTGCTGCTTTGGAATGACGTCCTTCAACTTGGCAGCCAGAGCACGGCCTCGTGGTTCAGCTTTATCGCGATGAACGATACAGGAAAAGGCATCCACAACATCGTTGTTGACCAGCATGTCCAACTTGACCATGTCCGCCTCAACGTAACCCGCATGTTCATAATCCATCGAGCCATAGCCTCGAGTGATACTCTTAATGCGGTCGTGGAAGTCGATCAGGATCTCGTTCAGGGGCGTGCTGCAGGTCAGCATCACGCGCCGAGTGTCGAGCGTCTCCGTCTGGTTGCAGATCCCACGTTTCTCGCTCACCAGCGCCATCATATCGCCGATAAACTCATTCGGGCACATGATGAAGGTAGTCACCCGGGGTTCCTCAATCTTCAGGATATAATTGGCCTCGGGCAGAAAGGCCGGGTTGTCGATCTCCTTGACCGTGCCGTCGGTCATGGTGACCCGATAGATCACACTGGGATAGGTGGCGATGATGTCCATCCCATACTCCCGACGCAGACGCTCCTGGACGATCTCCATGTGCAGCAGCCCGAGGAAGCCGCAGCGGAATCCGAAGCCCAATGCGACGGAGCTCTCCGACTGGTAGACGAAGGCTGAGTCGTTTAGCTGAAGCTTGGAAAGGTTGACCTTGAGATGCTCGTAGTCGGCGGTGTTGATCGGATAGATTCCGCTGTACACCATGGGATGAATCTCCTGGAACCCCGGCAACACTGCCGAAGGATTGCGGGAATCCGTAAGAGTGTCTCCCATCTTCACGTCCTTGGGCGACTTGATATTGGCCGTGATGTAGCCCGTCTCGCCCTCCTCCAGCTTCTCGCGGGGGTAGGGCTTAGGGTTGAAACTGCCAACCTCCTTGATCTCAACGGTGCGACCCGAGTGCAGGAGCTTCACCATCATTCCAGGTTTGATCTGGCCGTTGAAGACCCGGACATGCGTCACGACCCCTTTATAGGTGTCGAAATAGGAATCAAAAACCAGCGCCTGCAGTGAGACGGCTCCGGTCGGCTTGGGCGCCGGTATTCGGTGCACAACGGCCTCGAGAATGTCCTCGATCCCAATTCCCTGCTTGGCACTGGCGAGGATGGCGTTCTCAGCTGGGATCGCCAGGATCTCCTCCAGCTGATGCTTGGCATTGGCGATGTCGGCATGCGGGAGATCGATCTTATTGATGACCGGGATGATCTCCAGGTTCTGCTTCATGGCGAGATGCAGATTCGCCACGGTCTGTGCCTCCACGCCTTGGGCGGCGTCAATGATCAGGATAGCTCCCTCGCAGGCGCTTAAGCTCCGAGAGACCTCATATGCAAAATCCACATGGCCTGGCGTGTCGATCAAGTTCAGCTCATAGGTTTCCCCATTCTTGGCTTTGTAGTACATCGTCACCGGATGTGCCTTGATGGTGATACCTCGCTCTTTCTCGAGATCCATCGAGTCGAGCATCTGCTCCGACATATTCCGGTCCGCTACCGTTCCGGTCATGTGAAGGAGGCGGTCCGACAGCGTGGTCTTCCCATGATCGATATGGGCAATGATACTAAAATTTCTAATGTGTGCGGCGTCCATCAGCAAAACCTGTGAGTAATCAGCTCGTCCATGGCACAACTTATTGAGCCCTAGGCGGGTGGCCGTGAAGTATGGCGAAGGGATGGGCTCTGACGCAATGTAAGAAATGGACTGAATTTTCCTTCTTGAATCTGGGTCATTAAACCGGTAAGCGAAGCCAGCTTTGACGACTGAATCAAAACAATTGAGTTCACATTCCTGTCCCTCCCCTGCCCTTTGCCCACTCAATCGAGTGAAAGCCGGGGCCCGGGTGCGGGTTCGTCAGCTCAGTGCGCCGCCTGAGGTCAGCCAGCGCCTTCGGGAGATTGGCTTTGCTGAAGATCAGCAGATTCGTCTGGTCAGCTCCCAGCAAAGCGTGATTTGCATGGTCTGCAATGCGCGGCTTGCTTTGAGCCAAAACCTTGCTGAAACCATTCTTGTGGAACACCTTGAACCGCAAGCGGTCGGCACTCCCTAACGCCAACTGATGCCTGCGGAGCTCCAAGCCCTCAGCACTCTGTCTCCCGGCACCCACGCGGTTGTGGCTGAGTTGCGCCTCGCGCCTGAATTCCGAGGACGCCTTCTGGAGATGGGGGTCTTGGTGGGAACCCCCCTAGAGCTGATCCGCTTTGCTCCGTTGGGTGACCCGGTTGAAATAAAGATTCGAGGTTACCATCTTTCACTCAGGCGACACGACGCCGAGCAAATCCTGGTGCGCCTCAGGTAGCCCGCCCAACGACGCCATGCCTGCTGCGGATTCCATCTCCTCCGCGCCCGCCGCTACCGGCGGGGTTCCCTACGTCGTGCTTACGGGAAACCCGAACTGCGGCAAGACCACGCTTTTTAATGCCCTAACAGGGCTGCGCGCGAAGGTGGGAAACTACGCCGGAGTCACGGTGGAACGGAAGGAAGGCCCCTTGCAGGGAATCGGACAGCCTGTGCGCGTGCTCGATCTCCCGGGCACTTACAGCCTCAGCCCACAGTCCCTCGATGAGCAGATCGCTCGCGACGTTCTATTTCATCGGCTCGCTGACGTTCCCCCGCCTTCGGTGGTGGTGGTGGTGGTCGATGGGTCGAACCTCCAGCGAAACCTGTATTTCGCGACGCAGGTCATCGAGCTTGGATACCCCACTGTGGTCGCCCTCAACATGGTCGATGTGGCGGTGGATAATGGCTGCACTGTGGATCCCGCAAGGCTCAGTCAAGCCCTCGGACTGCCCGTGGTGCCCTTGATCGCCAGTGTCGGCACGGGTGTACCAGATCTCATTCGAGCCATAGAATCGCTGCTGAAGGAGGGATCCCCTGCCCGCCCTCCCCGACTCTTTTGCGAGTTGCCCGCCGCCTTCGGCCCGGAGGCGGACGCGGTCGCATCGTCTCTGCAGCAGATTTTTCCTGAGACACGCTATCATGCCTTGGCGGAGTCTCTCCTGGTGCTGGGAGATGAGCGTATTCTCACCTCCGCCCCCGGCCGGTATCCAGAGTCGCTGATCACCCAGGTTGCGGGTGCACGTCAGAGGATGGAGTCGAGGGGTCTGGATTGGCGAAGTGCCTCGATCGAAGCTCGGTATGCTCGGGTGAGTGCCATTGAACAGGCGGTGACCACCTGGACCGAAGTGGACGCGGATTCCACGACCGACAAAATCGACCGCTTTGTCACGCATCGCATCTGGGGTGTGCTGATCTTTGTTTCGATCATGGCCGCCATGTTCCAGGCGATCTTTAGCTTGGCGGAAATCCCCAAGGGATGGATCGAGATGGTGGTCGACGCGACCGGAGGGTGGATTTCCGGGATACTGCCTCCGGGGCCGCTCAACGAGCTGATCCTTCTTGGTGTCTTCAAGGGAGCCGGCGCTGTTCTGGTTTTTCTTCCACAGATATGCCTGCTCTTCTTTTTCATCGGGCTGCTGGAGGATACGGGCTATATGTCTCGAGCCGCTTTCCTGATGGATCGCCTGATGAGCAAGGTGGGCCTGCACGGAAAGAGCTTCATTCCCATGCTGAGCTCCTTCGCCTGCGCCATTCCAGGCATCATGGCTACGCGGACGATCGAGAGCCCGAAGGATCGGTTGGTCACCATTCTGGTGGCTCCCCTGATGAGTTGCTCAGCGCGCCTGCCTGTTTACACGCTCTTAATCGCGGCCTGCATCCCCGCGGTAACGGTCTTCGGCTTTCTACAATTGTCCGGGTTGGTGATGCTCGCCATGTACCTCCTTGGCATTGTCGTGGCGCTGGGAATGGCTTGGATCTTCAAGAAAACGCTGCTCCGCGGCCCGACCCCAATGCTCATCTTGGAGTTGCCTCCTTATAAGCGTCCCTTGGTTCGGGTGGTGCTGAGGCATATGTGGGATCGATCGAAACTCTTCGTTCGTCGGGCGGGCACCGTCATTCTGGGGATCAACATCCTTCTCTGGTTCCTGGCCAGCTATCCGAAAGATCGAAGTGCCGACGCGGCGTTTGAAGCGAAGCGATCGACGATCGTGGCTTCGGCAGCCGTGACGGACGAGGAGAAGGGGCGGCGTGACGAGGCCTTATCCCAACTGATCAGGGAACGCTCAGGAGACGGGCTCCGCTACAGCTTTGCGGGGCGGATAGGCCATGCGATCGAGCCGCTTATCGCGCCGCTCGGTTTTGATTGGCGGATTGGCATCGGAATCGTGGCCTCCTTTGCCGCACGGGAGGTGTTTGTGAGCACCATGTCCCTGGTTTACAATGTGGGTGAGGTATACGAAGAGAAGGGCATGCGCACCCTGGCGGAGACCCTGCGGGAGCAGAAGTCGCCGGATGGCCTCTCCCAATATCGCCCCAGAATTGCTCTCACTCTGATGGTCTTCTACGTTTTCGCTCTGCAATGCGTCAGCACTGTGGCCGTGGTGCGACGGGAAACTAACTCCTGGCGGTGGCCTGCCTTCCAGTGGATTTATATGGGGGCCCTGGCTTGGATATTCGCCTTCGCCACCTATCACATATGCCCTCTCTTTGGCATTCCGTGATTAGGGTCGCATCCGTCGGCCTACAAATTTCGTGCTATTGACCATCAAAGCGCGCATAGTTGCTTATGGCATTTAGCACATTGGGCCTCGAGCCGCGAATCCTGCGAG